>DATAGU010000028.1:0-23884 GCA_036263495.1 Polyangia bacterium
GACCCTCCTGCAGACGCCGGCGCGGCCGCGCGTGACCCCGGGCTTCCGCGCGCCCGGGGGACGGGTGGCCCACCGCGAGTGGCTGCCCTTCCTCGGCCTGGTCGACGCGAGCTACTGGAACACCGAGCTCATCGACGACGAGTAGGTCGCCGAGTGCGGTCTGGTTTTGTCTAGAGTCGCACGCTGTTCCCCATCGAATGTCTCCCTTCCGGCGGCACCATGCCCGATAGTGGAGCGCCTGCGCGACTCCGGGCGGCGGCAGCGGACGCTCGCCATGGCGTCTTCTGGCCTGTTGAATACCGTCCCCCTTCCCGGTATCTATAGGAAATGGACCGGGAATTTGACGATGGCGCGGCGCCCGAAGAAGCGCTCGACGGGGCGCAGGCCCGGCAGGCCAGACGGATCGTCGCCATCGGCGGGGGCAAAGGCGGCGTGGGCAAGAGCCTGCTCGCCGCCAACCTCGGCATCTACCTGACCCAGCTCGGCAAGCGCGTCGTCCTGCTCGACGCCGACCTGGGCGGCGCCAACCTCCACACCTTCCTCGGCATCGAACGCCCGGCCGTGACGCTCGCCGACTACATGGACGGCCGCGTCACCCGCCTCGAGGACTGCGTGATCCAGACCGCGGTCAACGGGCTCGGCCTCGTGTCGGGCGAAGGCGACCCGGTGTGGGTGCCGCATCCGCGCCGCTCGACCAAGCACCGGCTCCTCACCCGGGTCCGCGAGCTCGACGCGGACTATCTCATCTGCGATCTCCCGCCCGGCTCGGGCTTCACGGCGATCGACTTCTTCCTGCTCGCCGACGTGGGGCTGCTCGTGGTCGTGCCCGAGCCGACCTCGGTCGAGAACACGTTCCGCTTCATCAAGAGCGCGTTCCTGCGGCGGCTGCGCGGGCTCAAGGGGCTCGATCATTTCAAGGCCGACCGCGCCTTCGAGGGCGGCATCCCGTCGCCGCTCGATCTCTACCAGGCGGCCCGCGAGAGCGACGAGGAGCTTGGCCAGAAGGTGCTCGAGGAGCTGCACCGGTTCCGCCCGCGCATGGTCGTCAACCTCACCCGCACGCGCGCCGACCTCCTGCTCGGCGATCAGCTGCGCTCGGCGGGGCGGCGTCGACTCGGGCTGCAGCTCGACTACTTCGGTTACATGGAGGCCGACGACGCGGCCTGGCTGGCCGTGCGCAAGCGCCGGCCGCTCGTCGTCGAGCACCCGGACTCCAAGGTGGCCAAGAACGTCGAGCGCATCGCGCGGCGCCTCCTCGCCCTCGAGTCCGAGAAGCTCGGCCCCCCGATGGCGCCGCGCCCGAGCGAGCAGCAGACCCACTACGAGGTGCTCGAGGTCGACCCCGGGGCGAGCGACGAGGAGATCCGGCGCGCCTACAAGCGTTCGCTCGAGACCTACGCCCGCGACTCCATGGCCGTGTGCGGCCTGTACAAGCCCGAGCGGCTCGACGATTTCAGCCGCCTCCTCGCCGACGCGCACGACGTCCTCCTCACCCCCGAGAAGCGGCGGCGCTACGACGTGGAGCTGTTCCCCGACGGCACTCGCCCGGCGTCCTCCGTGCCGCGCGAGGTCGTGGTCGTGCGCGCCGACGACAGCCAGCCGCGTCCCGAGGTCCCGGCGCCGGTGGTGACGGCCGACACCGAGTTCACCGGCGAGCTCCTGCGCCGCATCCGCGAGTCGCGCGGCATCGAGCTCATCGACATCGCCCAGCGCACCAAGATCGGCGCCGCGCAGCTGCGCGCCATCGAAGACGAGCGCTGGGATCTCCTCCCCGCGCCGGTCTACGTGCGCGGGTTCCTCGTGGAGTACGCCCGCTGCCTGCGGCTCGACACGGCCCAGGTGGCGCGCACCTTCATCGATCGTTTCCAGAGGGCGCGCGGCGTCCGCGAAGCCGGCGGCTGAGCCGGCCGCCGCGCCGGTCTGGCCGGGTCTGGCCGCGCCGGGCCGGCCCCCCCCTCCCACCACGGGTTTGACGGATGAATGCGTGATCAGTAGGATTTTTTCATGGCGCTGATCGACAAACCTGAACGGGCCAAGCAGCTCGCACGAGCCATTGCCTCGGACCTGACGCTCTACCACGAGAAGGAGATCGTCGAGGGCCTCGAGAACGACAACCTCTTCGACCTCATGAACGAGCACATCGAAGAGGGTCGTTCCCTGTTCCGCAGCCGCGTGACCCCCGAGATCTACGAACTCAACATCTACGACCGGGCCATCATCGACGTGATGATCAAGTCCAAGGCTCACGTCAAAGCCAGGATCTGGTAAGCCTCCCATCTCGCTCGACGAACTCAGCGAAGACTACGAGTTCACCATCTCCCCCGAGGGGTCGGGGGAGCGCCTGGACATCTTTCTGGCCGGGCGTGGCCTGCCCTTCTCGCGCTCGCAGATCCAGCGGCGCATCGACGAAGGCGAGGTCACGGTCAACGGCCGGACGGCGCGGCCGAGCTACAAGCTGCGCCCCGGGGACGAGGTGTGCTTCCGTCCCCCGCCGCCCGTGCCCGTGGAGGACGTCCCGGAGGACATCCCGCTCGTCATCTTGCACGAGGACCCGCACCTCCTCATCCTCGACAAGCCGGCCGGCATGGTGGTGCACCCCGCCACCTCGCACACGAGCGGCACGCTGGTCAACGCGCTCCTCTACCACTGCGGCCCCGAGGGCCTCCCCGGGGTCGGCGGGGAGCGGCGGCCGGGCATCGTGCATCGTCTCGACAAGGACACCTCGGGCGTGATGGTGGTGGCCAAGGACGAGCCGACGCTCGTGGCGCTGCAGGCGCTGTTCCACGCGCACGACCTCAACCGCCGCTACCTCGCTCTCGTCGAGGGCGCGCCCAGGCCCGAGGGGACCTTCCGCACCGGCTACGGCCGCGACCCCTTCGACCGCAAGAAGTTCTCGTCACGCGGCGCGGGCGGCAAGCACGCCGTCACCCACTTCACCGTGGTGGAGCGGCTGCACGGCGCGACCCTCGTCGAGGCCCGCCTCGAGACCGGACGCACCCACCAGATCCGCGTGCACTTCCACGATCACGGCCACCCGGTGGTCGGCGACCCGGTGTACGGCCACCGGCCCCGCGATCCTCGCGTGGCCCGGGTGGCCGAGGCGCTCAGCCGGCAGGCCCTGCACGCCGCCGTGCTCGGGTTCCGGCACCCCGCCACCGGGACCTACCTCGAGTTCCGCACCGAGCCGCCCGCCGACATGCAGGCCGCCATCGCGGCCCTGCGCACGTCGTAGTCGACTCCTCTCGAGGCCTCCCTCATGCCCGCCATCGAGGCCGAGCGGTCAAGCCTCGCGCCGCGGCGCCGATACACGGCCAGAGGGGTCTCCGCCAAAGAGCAGCCCCCTCGTCAGTCACATCGGAGGGGAGCCATGAAAATCGTCGGGCTTGAGGACCTGCGCTTGAAATGCCCTGCACGGTGGGTCGGCTTCGCCGCCCTCGCGCTGTCATGCACCAGTTGCCTGATGGAGCCGCCTGACGAGGGGGCCCAGGTCGACATGGCCCCACCCGACCTGACGCAGGTCGACATACCCCGCTCCGACGCCGCCGAGATCGACCTGCTCCAGCCCGACGCCGCCCAGGTCGACCTGCTCCAGCCCGACGCCGCCCCGGTCGACCTGCTCCAGACCGATATCGGCCCTCCCCTCGTACCCGCTCAAGGATCGTTCGTCGATCACCTCTCGGCGTTCGACATCGAGCGCTGGACCCGGGTCGAATCGGAGACCTATCGCTCTCCGTTTGCGTGCGGTTGGCGCTCGAATCGGGTCCTGTTCGATGGCGACGCCATGTCCATCATGCTGGACGATACGCCAGTCAATCGCCTGCCCTACTCCTCGGGGGAATACCGCACCACGGGTTTTCATGGCTACGGCTGCTACGAGGCGAGCCTCAAGCCATCTCCGGTCTCGGGCATCGTCTCCTCGTTCTTCACCTTCGCCGCCGCGAGCGACAATGGCGGCAACGGGAGACACAACGAGATCGACATCGAATTCATCGGCCGCGACACCACCCTGGTGCAGGGGAACTTCTGGACCAACGACGATGACTATCTCCAGCGGCACGAGGTCCTCATCCCCCTCGGGTTCGACGCGGCCGACGCGTTCCACACCTATGGCATCAAGTGGACCTCCACGGGGATCGAGTGGTGGGTCGATGGCGCCCTCGCCCATCGCGTGGAGGACGACGCGAGTGATCCCACCCCCAAGGCCACTGAATCCCTGCAAAGGATCTTCATGAATCTCTGGCCCGTGGACGACACCGCGGCCATCTGGGCCGGCCCCTTCACCTATCCGGGCGCACCGATCTACGGGTCCTATGATTGGGTCCGCTACACCGCGGGCGAAGACTGCTCGATGACCCAGCCGCCCCCCCTACCGCCGCCGCCACCGAACGGGGATCCCTCACAGATCCACGTGTCCCTCATCACCATGTCGCTCAGCAACCAGCAGGCGAGCGCACGCGTCAAGATCAAGAACGGCCTCGAACAGCCGATCGAAGGCGCCACCATCACCGGGACGTGGTCTGGCCTCGTCGCCGTCGGGGACACGCGCAAGATCACCGACGCCGATGGGATCGCCACATTCTATTCCGTCCGCGCCGCCGCCCCCGGCGCCTTCAACTTCTGCATCAGCGGCGTGACCAAGAGCGGCCTCGAGTACGTGCCCGGCCAGAACACCAAGACGTGTGACGCGATCACGCAGTAGCGCGCCGTGAGACGGGCCTCGCCTACCGATCGTCACGCGCCAGCCGCTCGCACGCGCGCGCCGTCGCGTCATCGAGCGGAAAATAACTCTCCAGCTTGAGCTCCTCGAGCGTGACGTTCTGCGGTGCGCTGAACATCGTCACCGTCGTCAGGAACGACAGATCCAGATCGCCCCGCCGGAGCCGGAACGTGAGCGTCGCGTCGCTCGACACCGACAGATCCGGCTGCCGCCAACCCTCTGGCACATCGGGGTGCTCGAAGAGCGATCGCAAGAGCGCCGCGAGATCCATCGCGCCTGGCTGGGCGAGCGTCTCCCGGTACAGGCGCGCGACCAGCGTGTGTGCGACGCGCTCCCAATCGACGATATACGGCCGCACCAGCCGAGGATCGAACAAGAGCGTAAACACGTTGGGAGGCGCGGTCAGCGCGCTCGGCTCGTGCACGAAACGCTCGAGCAATCGCACGGTGCCGTGGTTCGTGCGCAGGACGTCGTAGCGACGATCCACCACCATCATCGGAAACGGCTCGTGCTGCGCCAGCATCCGCTCGATCGCCTGCGTCACCCCCGGTGGCAGCCCGCCCTCGATGCTGGGCTCGGGAAACTCCTCCTGGAACCCCGCGGCGCGCAGCATCGCATTCTGATCGCGCAGCGGCACGAGCAACGTGGACGCGAGCCGCAGCACCATCTCACGGCTCGGCTGCGCACGGCCGGTCTCAAGGAAGCTCAGGTGGCGCGCCGAGACGTCCGCCGTCACCGCCAGATCGAGCTGGCTGTGGCCGCGCCTCATGCGCCAGTGCCGGAGCAGCGCGGGGAACAGACGCGTCTCGGAACGAGCCATGCCTCTACCTTAGACAAAGCGCTCCGGGCGCGTCACTTACGTCCCGAGGTAATTGCTACGCTCGCTCTTTGTCTTCATGTTGGCGCCCATGACAACGACAGAGACCTCCCAAGCGACCGCCCTCACCGCCCCCGATGTCGAGAGAGCCTTCGCACAGCCGCACGCATACCTCGCGCTCGGCGGCGGCCGGCTCGCCTACTGGCGCTTCGGCGCCGGCCCCGACGTCGTCCTGATCCACGGCTGGCCGCTCCACGCCGCGACCTTTCGCCACATCATCCCCGGGCTCGCACGGAGCTTCACCCTGCACCTCTTCGACCGGCCCGGCACCGGCCACACCGAGTGGACCGGGCCCAGCGACTTCGCCGCCCAGGTGCAGACCGTGCGCCACCTCATCGACAAGCTCGGCCTGCGAGACCACGCGATCCTGGCCCACGACGTCGGCGGGGCGATCGCGCGCCACGCCATCGCCGACGACTCGCGCGTCCGCGCCCTCGTCCTCGGCAACACCGAGATCCCCGGCCATCACGCCTGGCTCGTCGAGATCTATGGCGCCGCGTTCAAGGTCCCCGGCATGAGCAGGCTCCTCCTCGCGGCCATGCGCATCCCTGCCGTGCGACGCTCCTTCCTCGGCTTCGGCGGCTGCTTCAGCGACCCGGCCTACGTGGATGGCGACTTCGGCCAGCGGTTCATCCAGCCGCTCATCCACTCGCGCCGCGTCGCCGAAGGGCACGTCGCATTCTTGCGGGACTTCGACTTCGGCCTCGTCCAGGACCTCGGAGCCGTACACGCGCGCATCCAAGCGCCCGTGCTGTGCATCTGGGGCCCCGAGGATCCCTTCTTCCCCATCGCCAAGACGCGGCGCATCCTGGGTCAATTCGCGGGCGGCGCCGAGCTCGTCGAGATCCCCGGCGCCAAGCTCTTCGCGCACGAAGACCACCCCGAGGCCTTCGTCGCACACGCCGCGCCGTTCCTGGCGAGGCACCTCCACACCTCTCCTTCGTCCAGAGGAGAGCCGGCCCAGGAGCGCCCTGTCCCCGGCAACGCAGCCCGGCCGTGAAGGCGGGGAGATGCCACCGCCCCAGTCTCCCACCCGTCTGCCCATCGGCACCCTCGAGTGGGAGCGGGCCGGGGGCCTCCCCTCTCCTTGCGCCAGAAGCTGAGCACGCTGGGCGATCCGTGCGGGTCTCAGGTCTCGATCGCGATCGAGCGGATCCCGACCAGGTCCCCGCACGCCGTACGGCCGACCAGGTAGACCTGCACGACCGCCGTATCCGGGCTGCCGGGCGGCGCGAACACCGCGACGTAGATGACGTCGGTGAGCTGCCCATCGAACGCCGCCCGGATGGCCGTGGCCGCGCTCGGATCGGCGGTGTTGCTCGACGGCTCGAACGCCCGGTAATAGTTGTAGACTTGGCGCAGCTCCGCGGTCGACCCCGCCGGCGCACCCACCAGCGCCAGCACCGACGCCGCGGTCGGCGCGCTCGCGCCCGCGCCCGGGTACGACACCAGCTCGAACGGCCGGTCGCTCTCGCTCAGGAAGAGCACGTCCGCCAGGTACGGCCCCACCGCCGCCTCGAAGTCCGAGATGCACGTCTCCGGCGCCCCCCAGGCCCCGCTCTGCGCATAGCTGCGCAGCGCCGCCATGGTGGCGGGCCCCACGCCGTACACCGCCGCCACCTGCGCCAGCGTCGCGTAGGGGCGCGCCGCGATGAGGTAGTTCGCGGGCGAGGTGGTCAACCCGTGCCGGGTCAGCTGCAGGAACGACGCCTGGTTCGCGATCTCGATCGCCACCCGGGCCGTCGCCTCATCGAAGGTGACCCCATCGAACGTGCCGGCCAGGAAGTTCACGCCGCGCAGCGCGTTCCACCAGGGGAGCGCGTGGCCGCGCAGCTGGCCTAGCGCCGTCGGGCCGACGTACGCCACCGGCCCCATCTGCGCGACGCTCGCGAAGGGCCGCGTGGCGACGAGCCCGTTGGCGGCGCGCACGTCGAGGAGCGCATCGAGCGTGGCCAGGTCCGCCTGGTTCACGCCCCACACCACCGCCTCGGACTCCCAGCCGCGGAAGCTCACGCCCTCGACCACCTCGCCCCGCGGCGCCGGGTGCGCGAGCGCGTAGGTCTCGAGCCTGGTGAGCGCGCCGTCGTCCACGCTCGGCACGGCGGCGAGGTCGGCGATGGTGGCGAAGTAGACGTCATCGGTCGAGGGCGAGAGGCCGTCCACGCCGTTGCGCTGGGCGAGGATGTTGTAGGCGGCGGAGGCGTCGAGCCCGACCAGGTTGGCGAGCACGTCGAGATCGGTGCCGGGGTAGTTCACCAGATCGAGGACCGCCGCCTCGTTCGCCGGCTGGAGCCGGAGCACAGAGGCCGCAGGGACCGCCTCCGGGCCAGGGCCGGCGCCGCAGGCGGCGGTGAGGAGCAGGGCGAGAGGGGCAACGCGCTTCATGAAGAGACCTCCACGTCGATGATGTGGGTACCGACGTACACGCCAGAAGGTTACGGTCCCTCCCAGGTCCGCCCCCGCGTCGCCGGCCCGGCGCCCTGCCATCGCGCCCCCGGGGCAGGCATCCGTAGCCAATGGCGTCCCAGTGTGCCCACTCCTCCTCGAGGATCCTCGCCCCTCCGCTTGAGAGAGCGCATTCTTCTTAAGAACGCCCCCGGTTTTGGCACCGCCGCTCGGCGCGGCTATGATGCCCCGGTGAGCAAGCGCTAGCGCACGCCCCCTCGCCACCGGTCGCCACCCAGCGGCGGCGCCGCCAGCCGCCGGCGCCGCTCCAGGCGAGCGCCGCCGCCGAGCCGCCGGTCGGATCGCCTCCCCAGGACGCGCCCGATCGCCCGGACCTCGACGGCACCGAGATCCTGACCCTCGACGAGCTGGTGGCGGAGCACGGCCCGGCCGGCGAGGACGAGGTGAACGCCTACCTCGAAGGGGCCACGCTCGACGAGCTGACGGCCGAGGGCGCCGAGGGCGCCACCGAGCGCATCACCCGCGACACCGCGCGGCTCTAGGGCATCGCCGCGGCCTTCTTCAAGCGCGCCACGCCCGCGCAGGAGAAGCTGGTGCCCTCGGTGACCGCCGACTTCCTGCGGGTGGCGATCTGGTGCGCCTACCAGGGCCTGCAGGCGCTCGCGGCGCGCAAGAAGGCCCGCGCCGAGATCGAGGCGGAGCGCGCCGGGCGTGTCACGATCGGCAAGATGGCCAGGCGCCTCGCCACCGAGCGCCGCGATGTGCTCTACGCCGGGCTGCTCATGCTGGCCGGCCGGAAGGGGGGGATCCGGCGGTCCATCGATGAGGCGTATCGCCGGAGCACCCGGCCCGAGACGCTGGCGGCCGTGCTGCGGGCGCTGGTCAAGTTGGGCAAGGAGCCGCTCAAGGACGCGAGCCCCACGGCGCAGCAGCGGCGGCGCGGCAGCCTGCT
Organism: Polyangia bacterium; assembly: GCA_036263495.1. Classification (GTDB taxonomy): domain Bacteria; phylum Myxococcota_A; class Polyangia; order Palsa-1104; family SHYY01; genus DATAGU01. The sequence goes on from DATAGU010000028.1 coordinate 8,953, forward strand.
CACCGAGGCCTTCCTCGAAGAGTCCTTGGCCCTGGCCCGGGCCGTGGAGGTTCGGGGCGCGGAGGCGGAGGCGGTGCCGCAGCCACCTCGCGTGTCGCAGGCCGATCTCGATCTGTGGGAGATCTCTCCAAACTCCCGGGAGGCCCACTCAAAGCACCGGGAATGACGCACGAACGCCGAGACGGCCCGCCGGGCCGCGGAGCTGCCATATCGAGCCGCCAGGAGGCATGCCACGCTGTCCACGAATCACCGCGGACGCGCCGGGACGGGTGCCGGTCGGGGACTCTGCATTCTGTAAAGACCGCAGGTGGATTCTCGAAAAGATAGAGACCGGCCCGGAGACGCCGCATCCGGCAAGAGGCTCGTGGTGGCACCGGCCGTGCACCAAGCGGGCGGCATGGATCCAACGACATCTGAGAAGCCCCCCACGGCCCCCACGGCCCCCACGGCCACCACGGCCCCCACGGCCACCCAGGCCACCCCGATCCCGTCCCTCTTCGGATGGCTCGGGGGGCTGCGCGAGTCGCCGCTCGTGCGCCTCTCCTTCGTGAGCATCCTGGTCATGTTCCTGCAGATCCCGGTCGCGCTCATCGATCACACGGTGGATGAGCGGCGCTCCACCCGCGCCGAGGCTCTGTCCGAGGTGACGTCCACCTGGGGCGGCGCGCAGGAGCTCATCGGCCCCATCCTCACCATCCCCTCCGTCGAGCGCTGGACGGACACGGACCACGTGGCGCGTGAGCGCACGGTGCAGCGCCGCTTCCTACCGCAGTCGGTGAGCATCGAGGGCGACGTGGCGACCGAGGTGCGGCGGCGCGGGATCTTCGACGTGCCGCTCTATGTGACGACGCTCCGCATCCGCGGCACGTTCGTGGTGCCGGAGGAGCAAGCGTTCAACGCCCAGCCCGCGGACATCCTGTGGAAGCGCGCCGGCATCGGCCTCGGGGTCGCGGAGCCGCGGGCGATCCGCACGGCGTCGCCGCTCACCCTGGGCGAGACCAAGATCCCGCTCGAGCCCGGCCCCGGCTCGGCCAGCATCCTCCCGGCCGGGCTCCACGTCGAGCTGTCGGCGCTCCCCGCCGGGGTGGCGCTCAAGCCCGGGGCCACGGTGCCGTTCTCGCTCGAGCTCGTGCTGGCCGGCAGCGGGCGGCTGTCGTTCGTGCCCGCGGGCGCCGAGACCTTCGTAAAACTCACCTCGCCCTGGCGCGATCCCAGCTTCGACGGCAGCTACCTGCCGCTCGAGCGGCGGGTCGACAAGACGGGCTTCGTGGCCAGCTGGCGCATCCTGCACCTCGGCCGCAACTTCCCCTCGACGTGGGCGGATGACGAGGTGAACCACGGGCGGCTGCGCGAGAGCGCCTTTGGCGTGAGCCTGCTCTCGCCCGTGGACGCCTATCGCACGACGGACCGGGCGGTGAAGTACCAGCTCCTCTTCCTCGGTCTCACGTTCGTGGCGTTCATGCTGTTCGAGATGCTGTCCGGGCTGCGCATCCACCCCATCCAGTACCTCCTCGTGGGGCTCGGGCTGTGCATGTTCTACCTGCTCCTGCTGTCGCTGTCCGAGCACTTCGGCTTTGCCCGCGCCTATGTGATGGCGGCGGCGGCCACGATGGGCATGGTCACGGCCTACGTGCGGTACGTGCTGGTGTCGAGCGTGCGGGCGGCGACGATCGGCGGGATGCTGGCGGCGCTGTATGGGTTCCTGTTCGTGCTCCTGCAGATCCAGGACTACGCGCTGCTGGTCGGCTCGATGGGATTGTTCCTGGTCCTGGCCGCCATCATGGGCCTCACGCGCCGGGTGAACTGGTACGAGCTGCGCCCGCCCCGGCAGTCGGTCTGAGGCCGAGCACCCTCCTGAACCCCTCGCCCATCCCTCGCGATGTCTCCTCCCCCCCGAGCCAGAATGCTAGCGCTGCCAGAGCACGGACAGATCCAGCTCGATAGCGTCGAAGGGCTCGATGCGCGCTTTGGCCTCGCCCTCCAATGTGGTCCGGAGGGACCAGCATCCACTCTGACTGCGGAAGATCTCGACCGTTTGCGCAACCGGGTCGATGAGCCAGAAGTGGGTCACGCCGGCCCGCAGGTAGATGGGCATCTTGCGGGCGCGGTCGTGCGCCGTGGTGGTGGGCGACAGCACCTCGCAGACCCAGTCGGGCGGGAGCTCGATGCCGACACCGTCGGGGATCCGGGGCATGCGCTCGCGCCGCCAGCCTGCGATATCAGGGACAAGGACATCGCGGCCCCAATGCAGCTCGGGCTTATTGAGAAACACCCAACTTCCGGGGCCCCTACGGGTGAGATCGAACGGCGCCATGATGAGAAACCCGAGGCGCGACGCAGCATGCGCGTGGCGCGGGGGCAGAAGGGGCGAGGTATAGAGGTCGCCGTTGATCAATTCAGCGATGAGGTGCTCGGGCACAGCGCAGAGATCCTCATAGGTGGCACCCTGCCGGACGGGTCTTCCCATACCCACATCATGGCGTCTGGCCAGGCCAGGGGACAAGACGCGAAGACGGTCTCCCCGCTCGTCAGGAGTGCGACCGCTCGATGCCCCCCCGAAACAGACCGGGGCGCTATGAATCGGGCTTGGACACCATGAGGGAGAACGATAAACTCTCCCTGTCGCCATGGACATGGACATCGATTTCAGGCAGGATCCCGCCCTCCCCGAGCGCATTGCCCGCTTCTATGGCGATTACCAAGGGACCTATCGGAGTCGGAGAGGGCAGGTGCAGGCTGATCTATTCCGTGCAGGTCGCATGCTCGTCGCCTACATTGGATTCGCCGAGGGCTTGGATCCCGAAGCCGCGACCGATACCTACCTCAACGAGCTTCAATCGATCGCCAAGAAGCTCGGGTTCGAAAATAAGCTCCGGCTCGTCTACGCATAATCCGCCCTGGTCGATGAACGTTCGGCTCACGGTCGACCTTCCCTATCTGCTCCTTCTGCCCGATGGGGAATACCCCCTTGCCGATGGTCCTTCGATCAGCTTGGGCTGGACCCTCAAACTCAGCCAGGACTTGGATATAACGGCCTCCTATACGCAGGCCACCACCGAGTTCGCAGTTCCCGACGACCTTGCCAGAGAAGCTCAACAAGCCAGGCGTCTTCAGGAAGCAAAGAAGTTTCTCGGGCGGCTCAATCAATTGCTCCGCTGGTATCGCGCGGCTTCGCGTCGAGCAGATATCGTTGAGCTCACCCTCTACCGGGCAAGCCCCTTCTCCTTTTTCATCGCTGGCACGGACGTGCCCTGGGGCGAAGAAGTGCGTTTTGCCTCCCGGCCGAGCCGGGACATCCCGGAGGGCGTCACGGACGCCGTACGCCGCGGGCTTGTAATGGGTGTGGAGCCGGACGTCGCCGACCTCTTCCTGCTCGACGCCGAGGAGGCCCGTCACACGGGCCGCTTCCGCGAAACCGTCCTGTTCTGCTGGAGTACCATCGACGCCGTCTTCAACCGCGAGTACGACAAGCTGGTCGACCGCGCACTCGCGAACGAGCCGAAGGAAAGCCGCAAGTTCTTCAAGGGGCTCGACTTCGGCCTGAAGAACAAGATGAGCGCCGCCATGTACCTCATTGCGGGGCGCTCCTTGTCCCGCGAGCCCGATGGCCTCTGGGAGGACCTGTCGGAGAGCTACGCGAAGCGCAACTCCATCATCCACAGAGGCGACGTCGCAAACGAGGATGACGCCACGAGGGCCTTCCGGGTCGCGAGCAAGGTCGTGGAGATCATGCGCGCCATCGCCGCACAGGCGAGCCAGGCTTAGCCGTACGCAGCCGCTTGTGGCGGTATGAGAGGGACCCGCCAAGTTTGCTCCCGCGCAGGGACGATGCCAGAGTGGACAGGCGACGCATGTTCCACACTCAACGCGACCTCTGTATCCACTTCGTGGGCATCGGCGGCATCGGCATGTCGGGCATCGCCGAGGTGCTGCTCAACCTGGGCTACCGGGTGACGGGGAGCGACCTCAAGCCGTCGGACATCACCGAGCGGCTCCAGGCCCTGGGCGGGCGGGTGGCGATCGGGCACGCCGCCGAGCACGTGGGCGCGGCCGACGTGGTCGTGGTGTCGAGCGCGGTGCGGCCGACGAACCCCGAGGTGCTCGAGGCCCGGCGGCGCGGCATCCCGGTGATCCCGCGCGCCGAGATGCTCGGCGAGCTGATGCGCATGAAGTATGGCGTGGCGGTCGCGGGGAGCCACGGCAAGACCACCACGACGTCGCTGGTGGCCACGGTGCTGGCCCACGCGGGGCTCGACCCGACGGCGGTGATCGGCGGCAAGCTGAACTCGCTCGGCTCGAACGCCCGGCTCGGGCAGGGGGAGTTCCTGGTGGCGGAGGCGGACGAGTCGGACGGCTCGTTCCTGCGCCTCACGCCTACGGTGGCGGTGGTGACCAACATCGACCCCGAGCACCTCGACCACTTCGGGACGGTCGAGGCGCTCGAGCGGGCGTTCCTCGATTTCATCAACAAGGTGCCGTTCTATGGCCTGGCGGTGCTGTGCCTGGACCACCCGCGGGTGCGGGCTCTCGTGACGGGGACGGCGGGGGGCCAGGTGGAGAAGCGGCTGGTGACGTATGGCCTTGGCGCGGAGGCGGACTACCGGGCCACGGACGTGCGCTTCGATGGGCTGCGCTCGCACTTCACGGCGGTCGCGCGCGGCCGGGTCCTCGGCGAGGTGACCCTGGCCATGCCCGGGCTGCACAACGTGCAGAACGCGCTGGCGGTGCTGGCCGTGGCGGAGTTCCTCGGGGTGCGCTTCGAGGTGTTCCGCGAGGCGCTGGCGCAGTTCCAGGGCGTGGGGCGGCGCTTCACGGTGCGCGGCGAGGTCGCCGGGGTCATGGTGATCGATGATTACGGTCATCATCCGGCGGAGATCCGGGCCACGCTGGCGGCGGCGCGGAGCGGGATCGCGGCGGCTGGGCGGCGGGTGGTGGTGGCGTTCCAGCCGCACCGCTACACGCGGACGCGCGATCTTTTGCAGGAATTCGCCGCCGCCTTCGACGAGGCGGAGGTGGTGGTCCTGACGGATATCTATGCCGCGGGCGAGGAGCCGATCCCGGGGGTGACGGGGGAGACGCTCGCCGAGGCGGTGCGCGGTCACGGCCACCCGGAGGTGCGGTACGTGCGCCGGGCCGAGGTCGGGGCGGCGCTCGGGCCGCTCCTTCGCCGTGGGGATCTGCTCATCACGCTCGGGGCCGGCGACATCTGGCAGGTGGGCGACGAGGTGCTGGCCGCGCTCGCGACCCGGGAGCGGGCCGGGCTTGGCTGAGCTGGATCGCGAGGCGATCGGCCGCGCGCTCGGCGGCGAGGGGGAGGCGCTCTTCGATGAGCCCCTGTCGCGGCACACGACGCTCCGCATCGGCGGCCCGGTGGATGCGTGGGTGGAGCCGGAGACGGTGGAGGCGGTGCAGCGGGTCCGCGCGCTCTGCGCCGAGCGCGGCTGGCCCTGCCGCGCGATGGGCGCGGGGTCGAACCTGCTCGTGCGCGATGGCGGGGTGCGCGGGGTGCTGGTGGCGACGCGGCGGCTGCGCGCGCTCGAGTTCCGGCCGACGGACGCAGCGGCCGGGGCGGACGGTGTGGCCGAAGGGACGATGCGGGTGCGGGTGGGCGCGGGGGTGTCGACGGGCAAGCTCCTCAGCGAGGCGACGCGCCGGGGGCTCGGCGGGGTGGAGTTCCTCGGCGGGGTGCCGGGGACGGTGGGCGGCGGTCTCATCATGAACGCCGGCACGTACCTCGGCGAGTTCAAGGACGTGACGACGCGCGTGCGCGCGGTGGATGGGCGCGGCGCGCTGGTCGAGCGCCCGACCGCGGAGTGCGGTTTCGTCTATCGGGGCTCGGCGATCCCGGCGGACGAGATGGTGGTGGAGGGGGAGCTGGTGCTGCGGCCGCGGCCGACCGAGGCGATCGAGGCGGACGTACGCGCGCTGCGCGAGCGGCGCCGGGCGCGCGAGCCGCACAACGTGCCGAACGCGGGATCCATCTTCAAGAATCCGCCGGGCGACTATGCCGGCCGTCTCATCGAGGAGAGCGGGCTCAAGGGCCGGCGCATCGGCGGGGCGGAGGTGTCGCCGGCGCACGCGAACTGGATCGTGAATGCGGACGGGGCGCGGGCGGCCGATGTGCTCGGGCTCATCGAGCTCGTGCGTCATACGGTGGAGGAGCGCTTCGGCGTGCGGCTCGAGCTGGAGGTGCGGGTGGTGGGCGAAGGCTAGTCCTCGTGTGACGAGGGTTCGTGAAACGGGGGGCGTGAGACGGGGTCGTGGGAGCGGATCGGATCTAGGAAAGGGAAAGGGGCATCAGGAGAACATGAAGTACAGGGACAAGAAGATCGGGGTCATCATGGGTGGGCCCTCGTCGGAGCGCGAGGTGTCGCTGCGCACGGGCAAGGGGGTGCTGGAGGCGCTCGTCGGCCGGGGGTATCAGGCGATGGGGATCGACTGGCGCGCGGGCGAGAACCTGGCGATGCGGGTGGCGGAGGAGCGGATCGAGGTGGCGTGGATCGCGCTCCACGGCGTGTGGGGCGAGGACGGCTGCGTGCAGGGCATGCTCGAGTGCCTGCAGGTCCCGTACACCGGGTCGGGGGTGCTGGCGTCGGCGCTGGCGATGGACAAGGTGGCGACCAAGCGCATCTTCGATCAGATCGGGGTGGCCACGGCGCGCTGGCGCGTCTATCGCGGGCCCGAGGACGTCGAGGCGGTGGGCTATCCGCTGGTGATCAAGCCGTCGCGCGAGGGGTCGTCGGTGGGCGTGACGATCGTGCATCACCCGCGCGAGCTCGAGGGCGCGCTCGCCGAGGCCCGGCGCTGGCATGGCGAGGTGCTGGTGGAGGAGTACGTGGCGGGGCGCGAGATCAACGTCGGCATCCTCGACGGCGAGGTGCTGGGCGACGTGGAGGTGCGGCCGGCGGTGGAGTTCTACAGCTACGAGGCCAAGTATCAGCGCAATGACACGCAGTACCTGTGCCCCGCGCCGCTCGACGACAAGGAGCACGCGCGGCTGGGCGCGATCGCGCGCCTGGCGCACGAGGCGCTCGGCTGCTCGGGGTATTCGCGCGTGGACCTCATCCTGGGCAAGAACGGGGACGCGGGGCGAGCGGTGTGCCTGGAGGTGAACACGCTGCCGGGCATGACCGAGAAGTCGCTGCTCCCCAAGATCGCCACGGCCCACGGCATGGACTACGCCACGCTGGTGGAGCGCATCCTGGCCAGCGCCTCCCTCAAGGCGTAGCCGCAGTCATCCAGTCATCCTCCCCCCTGATCCCGGTCGGAAGCGCCGGGACTCGACGACACTTCAGTGGATGTAGTTGCGGTTGGCCGAGGAGCGACCGCCCGGGATCACCTTGTAGCGCCGCTTGAGCCGCTTGAGCCGCCAGCGCTGGTAGGAGCGCTCGATCCGTGAGAGCGCCTGGGTCGTGAACAGCCAGCCGACGCCGATGCCCACCAGGTCCCCGACGAGGGTGAGCCAGGCCAGGTTGAGGACGGCGATGCCGATGCCGATCCCGATCGAGAGCCAGGCCAGCGTGCGCCCGCGCAATTCGGCGATACCGAAGAACAGGAGGGGGGTGTCGCCATAGAGCAGGCCGAAGGCCATGGTGAGCGCCACAACCGCCGGGCCGCAGCCGGTCTGGGCGATGTCCAGGCCGGGGATCCACGGATGGAGCACGCGGCCGACGAGCGCGATGACGAGCGCGCCGCACAGCTGGGCGGACGCGAACAGCGTCAGCATCTTCCGGCGGCCGACCTGCTGCTCGACGATCGTGCCGAAGATCCATACGCCGAAGAGGTCGCCGAGGACGGCGCCGAAGCGGTCCTGTACGAGCCAGCTGGTCACCAGCTGCCAGGGTCGCGGGCCGAGCGCTTCCAGGGGATGGAGCGCGCAGTACTTGCGGAACCACAGGGCGGTCTCCTCACGGGCGAACGCGAGGATGAGGAAGGACGCGACGAGCGTGACCATGAGCCCGGTCGCGCCGGGCGTCGGTCGTGCTCCGATCCACTGCATTTGGCTCCCGGCCCGACGAGGGCTGCTCATGATTGATACATAGCGACGCACAGCAGCAGGAACAAGAGCCGCCGAGAGCGGCCCGGGGGGCTTCGAGGGTTTTAGGTCCAGAGCCGATTGGGGAGGGAGGGACGCGGATGGGACGTATCCTCGAGATGCTTACGTCATGGCGTGGTACCACCGTCGCAGGTGGGCGGGGTCTCGGGCTGATCGCAGCGGATCGTCTCGCACGGGGGGATGAGGATGGCGATGGCGCCGAGGTTCGTGATCTCGCCGAGGCGCACGCTGCGCACGAGGGGCGGCGGCGACAGGCCCACGCTCCGCTGCCCGCCGCAGGCGTAGGCCTGGAGGCGCAGCTGGTAATCGCCGGGCGGGATCTTGAACGGGGTGGTGCCCTCGCTGGCGATGCAACGGAACGGAGGCAGCGTCACCACCTCGTCGGGAGGCGCCGGCGGCAGGTCGCTGACGATGAGCCGGAGCGTGTCGACGGTGACGTCGATGCCCAGGCTGGGCTCGCTGATGCTGCAGTCGGAGTGGGGGACGCCCGTGGGGCCGACGAGCAGCCGCCAGCGCACGAGCACGGCGCCGCCGTCGCCCGGGGACGAGCAGGCCACGCCGAGCAGGGCCAGGAGCGCGAGGGCGCGCAGAGTCTCCCTGGGGCGTCCGGACCGCGCGCGTCCCCCGCTCGGGACGGTGATGACGGCCGGAGAGGGAGCGCCCATGAGTCTTATAGAGCATGCTCCTACCCGCATTGCCACATCGCGGGCACCGGGCGGGCATACGGTCGGATGTTCCACGGGACTCCTTGACAGCGGAAAAGGCCAGCGCTAGGACCAGCCCTAGGCAAATGAAAATCGTTTTCAAATTCCTGGTCCCCGGCCGCCATGTCTAGACCGCGGGTCGTGATCCTGGGAGGCGGGGCCTGCGGCATGACCGCGGCCCTCACGCTGGCACGAGCGGGCACCGAGGTGACGGTGCTGGAGCGCGAGCCGCGTCCCGGAGGACTGTGCGGGACCCAGGAGTATCGCGGCTTCCGCTTCGACCTCGGCGGGCATCGTTTCATCACCCGCCGCCCGGAGCTGGAGGTGCTCGTGCGCGAGCTGGTGGGCCAGGATCTCCTCATGCGCACCCGCTCCTCGGTCATCCTGCACCGCGGCCAGCGCTATCGCTACCCGCTCGACCTCGAGGACGTGGTGCGCCGCTTCGGCCTCCGGCGCGGGGCGCACGCGGTGGCCAGCTACCTCGGCGAACGGATGCGCCAGCGCCTCGGCCCGGAGCCGGATCTCTCGTTCGAGGACTGGGTGGCGCACCGCTTCGGGCGGGTGCTCTACGACGCCTTCTTCGGCCCCTACACGCACAAGCTGTGGGGCATCCCGCCCGAGACCATCTCGGCCGACTGGGCGGCCGAGCGCATCTCGCTCCTCGACCTGTCGGACGTGCTGTGGCGCCTCGTGGGCCTGCGCCGCTCGCCCGATGGCACGCCGCGCACGTATGCGCGCCGGTATCTCTATCCGCGCCGCGGCATCGGCCAGATCTTCGAGCACATGGGCGAGGCCATCGGCCAGGCCGGCGGGCGGGTGGTGACGGGCGCGCTCGTGGTGGGGCTCGGCCTCGAACACGGTCGGCCGGCGCGGCTCCAGTATCGCGACGCCACGGGCGAGCACGAGCTCCCCTGCGACGCGGTCATCTCCACGCTGGCGCTGCCCCTGCTCGTACGCATGCTGGGCGCGACCCGTGGCCGGCTCGATCGGGAGGTGGAGTGCGCCGCGGGGCGGCTACGCTTCCGCGCCATCCGGCTCCTCAATGTGCTCCTCGACCGGCCCGAGGTGTCGCCGCACACCTGGATGTACGTGTCGGAGCCGCGCTACCTGGCGGCGCGCATCCAGGAGCCGCGCCACCGCAGTCCCGAGGCGGCGCCCCCGGGGCAGACCTCGCTCATGCTGGAGATCCCCTGCGACGTGGGCGATGACGTGTGGTGCGCGCCGCGCCAGGCGCTCTACGAGCGCTGCATGGACGACCTCGAGCACCTCGGCCTGCGCGGGCTGCGTCGCGACACCATCGACTGCTTCGACAGCTTCGTCGAAGAGGGGTATCCGATCTATCACCTCGACTATCGGCGCGATCGGGCGCGCGCGCTCGACTTCGTGAGCGAGGTGCCCGGGCTCGTGTCCTGCGGCCGGCAGGGCGCGTTCCGGTACATCTTCATGGACACGGCCATGGCCATGGGGCAGCGCGCCGCCCAGGCGGTGCTGCAATCGGTCGGGGAACCGAAGCCGGGGGCGGCTGGGCGCCCCATCGGAGCGCGCGACATCGCCGACTGGGGGGCAGAGCAGGGCCTCATCGAGGCGCGCGCCCTCACGGCCTGACGGATCCGTCGGCCCTCATCGGCCCGCCGCCTGGCGCTGGGGCCGAGCCCACAGGAGCCGGGACCGGCGGGTGTTCACGTCGGCAGGAGCGAAGAAGCGGCGCAGTAGTGCTAGAGTGCCGCCAGGCCATGACCAGGGAGGAAAGTTACACGAACGACGGCCCGGCGGACGGTACGGAGTCCGCGCAGCCGCCGGTCGAGGACGAGCCGCGGCTGGCCGAGAGCCACCGGCGACCGCTCGCCATCGTCGAGATCCTCTTCGGCATCTTCACCTTGCTCATGGTGCTCATCAGCGTGCCCGAGGTGGTCTGGCACGGTGGTTCCTGGCGCAACCTCGCTGTCCTCCTCGGCTTCCTTCTCACCAACCTCATCTTCAGCGCCTTCTCGGTGCGCTCCGCGACCCCCCGGCGCGTGGAGATCGGCCGCGCCGCCGTTGGAGGCATCCTCGCCCTCGGCTCCTATCTCCTGGTCGAAGGGCCGCTCCATCCCTGGTGGCCAGGCTTCCTCATCATGTGCCTGAGCGGGAGCATCATCCTCGGCGTGCTCACGCAGAGCCCGGTCTGGAGCCGCCTGGTGGTGGCCTATTACCTGGTCGTGCTCGCGCTGGCCACGGTGATCGACATGCGCCACCCGAACCTCTACCAGCTCGGCGTGGTGGCCTGCGTGGTGGGATGCGTCGGGATCCTGTTCATCCAGCTCATGACCCTGCTCATCGAGGCGCTCCAGGCCGAGCACCGTCGCACGCGCGAGCTCATCGAGGCGCGCGACGCCATGGCCCGCGAGATCGCGGTGGCGCAGGAGATCCAGCAGCTCATCCTGCCGGTGGACCCGTGGGTGCCGGGGTGCAAGATCAGCGGGCGCACGGTGCCGGCCAACGAGATCGGCGGCGATTACTACGACGTCATCCACCTGCCGCGGCCGGGGGGCACGCGCCACTTCGTCATCATCGGCGACGTCTCGGGGCGCGGCCTCACCTCGGGCCTGACCATGATGATGAGCCGCGCCATCCTGCTCGGCGTGCTCGAGGCCAACCCGAACGCCGACGTGAGCGAGGCCTATCGCCTGCTCAACCGCGGCATGCGCAAGAACCTCGACCGCATGAACGCGCAGATGTACATGTCGTTCATGCTCCTCGAGGTGCTCGGCCGGGGGCAGTTCCTGGCCGTGGGCCGGCACCTGCCCATCCTCATCTACCGCGCCGAGAGCGGCACGGTGGAGGAGTACGAGCCGCAGGGGGTGTGGCTCGGCATCTTCAACGACGTCGAGCTCGACTCATTGCCGTTGCTCAACTTCCAGCTCCACCCGAACGACGTGCTGACCCTCTACACCGACGGCGTGATCGAGCGCACGACCGGTCAGGGGATGTTCGGCGTGGACCGGCTCAAGCAGGCCATCACCACCTATGCGATGCAGGGGCCGGCCGCGCTGGTCGCGGGCGTGTTCAGCGAGCTCGACCTGTACTCGCAGGAGCGCTTCGACGACACGACGGTGCTGGCCGTGGCCTACCACGAGTAGCTGCCGGCGCTGGCTCCCGTAGATCCCGCACGATCGACAGCAGACGCAGCCGCCATCGACATGGCGTGCGGCGTGCACTGATGGAGACGCGTGGGAAAGACGCGATATACCCAGAACCAGGATTACTTCAAGCTGAGTGGCAGTAGCCCCGGATCGGACATCGCCGCCAGGGCACGCCGCGCCTTTGGCATGGAGCGCGCCCGCGAACGCCTGGACATGTTCATGCGCTCCGGTTCCCGCCAGGCGGCGCACTCGCCACGCCACCCGGCCGTCACTCCCGCCGAGGTCCTGCCGTCGCATGCGGAGCCCGAGGCGCCGATCCCCACCACCTCAGTGGCGAACGAGCCAGGGCCGGCCCTCGATGTCCGGGTACCGCCGCTCCGGCTCCTCGACATCGCCTGGGACGTGGCTCGCTGGCCGCTGCTGCTACTGGGACGGGGATGGAACCTGGTACGCCGCACCTGGGGCGATATCGTGGACAAGACGGAGCAGCGCTCTGGCCGCTATCTCGGCCTGGGATAACCCGGGAAGCGGAGGGACTGCTGCCGCGGTTAGTGCGGCGGGGCCTGTGACGGATTGGCGGGCGTGGTTGTGGGCGCTGCCGGCGCCGTCCCCGTAGGAGCGGGGATGGGCGCCGCAGTGCCACCGGCAGGCGCTGCCGGCGTCGGGGTCGCCGAAGGCTCGGCCGGCGCGCTCGAGGAGGAAGAAGACGCGGCCTCGCCCGCCTTCTTGGTCTCGTCGGCCTTCTTGTTCAGGTCGGCCTCCTTCTTCTTGCGCTCCTCTTCCTTCTTGGCCCGCTCCGCCGCGCGCTCGTGCAGTCGCGTCGACTCGGTGGCGCTGGCCATGTAGGCGAGCGAGATCGAAGTCAGCATGAACAGGCCGGCGAAGGCCGCGGTCAGCTTCTCGAGGAAGTTGCCGGCCCCGCGTCCGCCGAAGACCTGCTGCGCCCCGGCGCTGCCGAACGCGATGCCCATGCCGCCGCCCTTACCCGCCTGCAGGAGGACCACGATCATCAAGAAGAAGCAGGCGATGACGTGGATGATTTTGATGAAGATCTCCATGAATGCTCCGGTCACCCGCTGCCCTCGCCGATAGGGCGAGGCACAGCCTCATTCCGCGTGTCTATACTTCACGATCTTCAAGAAGTCATCCGCTTTGAGCGAAGCTCCGCCCACGAGCAGACCATCGATGTCCGGCTGCCCCATCAGGCCGGCGGCGTTGTCGGGCTTGGCCGACCCGCCGTACTGGATGCGCACCTCGTCGGCCACCGGGCCAAACCGCTCGCGCAGCCGGCCGCGGATGAAGGCGTGGACCTCCTGCGCCTGGTTGACCGTCGCCACCCGGCCCGTGCCGATGGCCCAGACCGGCTCGTAGGCGAGCACGCTCTCGCGCAGCATCTCGGGCGTGAACTCGGCCAGCGAACCATTCAGCTGCGTCCCGATGCGACCGAAGGTCTCACCGGCCTCACGCTCGGCCAGGGTTTCGCCCATGCACACGATGGGACGGAGCCCATTGCGCAGCGCCGCGCGCGCCTTCAGGTTGACCGCCGCGTCGAGCTCCCCGAAGTGCTGCCGCCGCTCCGAGTGACCGACGATGACGTACTTGCAGCCCACGTCGGTGAGGAGCTTGGCCGAGACCTCCCCGGTCCAGGCCCCCTGATCCTCCCAGAAGCAGTCCTGCGCCGCCAGCGCCACGGCCGATCCTTCGATGCGCTTGGCCACGGCGTGGAGCGCCGTGAACACCGGCGCGATCACCACCTCGACGTCGCGCAGCGGGCCGACGGCGTTGCGGATCGCGGTGGCGAGGTCGAGCGACTCCGCCACCGTCTTATGGAGCTTCCAGTTGCCCGCGATGATGGGGACGCGCCCGGCCGCCATCACGCCACCTCGAGCGCGGCGATACCCGGGAGGACCTTGCCCTCGATGAACTCGAGCGATGCCCCGCCTCCGGTCGAGACGTGGCTGATGCGATCCGCCAGACCTGCTTGTTCGATGGCTGCCACTGAGTCACCTCCACCCACCACCGTGAGACCACGGCAATCCGCCACCGCCTTGGCCACCGCCATGGTCCCGGCCGCAAAGGCAGGCTTCTCGAACACACCCATCGGCCCATTCCAGAACACGGTCTGCGCCGTGGCGATCCGCTCGCCATAAGCGCGCGCCGTCGCCGGGCCGATGTCGAGCGCCATCTGACCGGCGGGGATCCGGTCCGCGGGCGCCGCGTCGCCGCGGGCGCTGTCGAGCGACGGCGCCACCACCGCGTCGGTCGGCAGGAGCACGGCCACGCCGCGCTCCTCGGCCCGGCGCAGGAACGCGCGCGCCACCGGAAGCTTGTCCTCCTCCACCCGCGACGCGCCGAGCTCACCGCCGCGCGCCTTGATGAAGGTGTTGGCCATGGCCCCGCCGATGATGAAGGCGTCCACCCGGCCGACCAGGTTCTCGAGGACGGCGATCTTGTCCGAGACCTTGGCGCCGCCCACCACCGCGACGTAGGGGCGGGAGACCTGACCGAGCAGCCGGCCGAGGAACTCGATCTCGCGCAGCATGAGTTCGCCCGCGCCTTTGTCCGTCACGTACTTGATCATGCCCACGGTCGAGGCGTGGGCACGGTGGGCGGTGCCGAAGGCATCGTTCACATAGACCTCGGCGTGCGCCGCGAGCTGCCGCGCGAAGCCGTCGTCGTTCGCCTCCTCCCCAGGGAAGAAGCGCAGGTTCTCGAGCAGCACCACCTGGCCGTCGCGCAGATCGGCCACCACCTTGCGCGCGCCGTCCCCCACAGCCTCGTCCGTGAGGAGCACCTCGCAGCGCAGGAGCTCCGCCAGGCGGGCCGCTATCGGCTCCAGCGAGTAGGCCGGATCGGGCTTGCCCTTGGGCCGCCCGAGGTGCGAGGCCAGGATCACCCGCGCCCCGCGCGTGATGAGCTTCTCGATGGTCGGCAGGGCGGCGCGGATGCGCGAGTCATCGGCCACCCCACGCGCCGGCGTCAGGGGCACGTTGAAGTCGACGCGTACGAAGACCCGCCGGCCCCCGACGGTCAGATCGGCGAGCGGCCGG
>DATAGU010000029.1:0-15581 GCA_036263495.1 Polyangia bacterium
ATCCTCTCGCGGGCCCTCGGGGCGGCGCGCAAGGCCGGCGCGAGCTATGGCGACATCCGCGTCATGCGGCGGCGGCAGGAAGACGTGTCCACCCGCGAGGATCACATCACCAACGTGAGCTACGGCGAGGACTACGGCTTCGGCGTCCGCGTCGTCGCCGATGGCGCGTGGGGCTTCGCCGCCTCCTCGCGCGTCGATCCCAAAGAGGCCGAGCGGGTCGCCCAGCTGGCCGTGGACATCGCCCGCGCCAACGCCCGCGTCGTCAAGCGCCCCGTCACCCTCGCCCCCGAGGCCGCCCACGTGGACGTGTGGCAGACCCCCCTCACCAAGGATCCCTTCAAGATCCCACCCTCGGACAAGGCCGAGCTGCTCCTCGCCGCCAGCGCCGAGGCGCTCAAGGTCTCGGGCGTGCGCTACGCCAGCGCCGGCGTGTCCCTGCTAGGCGAATGGAAGCTCCTCGCCTCGACCGATGGCGCCTACATCGAGCAAGCGATCACCCGCATCGGCCCGTCCCTCATCGTCACCGCCGTCGACTCGACGAGCGGCGAGTTCACCAGCCGCGCCCACGAGCTGCCCGCCATGCAGGGCGGCTGGGAGCTCATCGAGAACTCCCCCCTGGTCGCCGACGCGCGCCGCCTCGGCGAAGACGCCGTCGCCAAGCTCAAGTCCCCCTCGGTGACCCCCGGCAAGCGCGACCTCATCCTCGCGCCGAGCAACCTGTGGCTCACCATCCACGAGTCCGTCGGCCACCCGACCGAGCTCGACCGCGCCCTCGGCTACGAGGCCAACATGGCCGGCACCTCCTTCGCCACGGTCGACAAGCTCGGCAAGCTGCGCTACGCCGCGCCGCTCGTCACCATCTTCGCCGACAAGACCACCCCCGGCGGCCTCGCCACCTGCGGCTACGACGACGACGGCGTCAAGACCCAGCGCTGGGAGATCGTGAAGGACGGCCTCTTCGTCGGCTACCAGACCACGCGCGAGCAGGCCGGCTGGATCGGCGAGAAGGCCTCCCGCGGCTGCTCCTACGCCCAGGACTACAAGTCCTTCCCCTTCCAGCGCATGCCCAACGTCTCCCTCGCCCCCGGCAAGAAGCCCCTCGGCGTCGCCGAGCTCATCGCCGCCACCGAGGACGGCATCTACATCACCGGCAACGGCTCCTGGTCCATCGATCACCAGCGTTACAACTTCCAGTTCGGCGGCCAGATGTTCTACGAGGTCAAGCACGGCAAGATCACGCGCACCCTCAAGGACGTGGCCTACCAGTCGAACACGCTCGAGTTCTGGAACGCCTGTGACATGGTCGGCGGTGAGAAGGAGTGGGCCATGGGCGGGTCCCTGTTCGACGGCAAGGGCGAGCCCGGCCAGGTCAACGCCGTCAGCCACGGCTGTCCGCCCGCGCGCTTCCGCGGGGTCAACATCCTCAACACCAACGCCAGGGGAAAACGGGCCTAGACATGAGCCTCGACGAAAAAGCAGCCTACCAACTCCTCGGCGACCTGCTCGGGCTCGCCCGCAAGGTCGCGCCCGGCGCCGACGTCCAGCTCGTCCTCAACACCGGCCGCAACGCCAACACCCGCTTCGCGGCCAGCGAGATCACCTCCACCGGCGACGTCGAGGAGACCGAGATCCAGGTGGGCGTCACCTTCGGCCGCCGTCACGCCGAGGCCACCACCAAC
The DNA here is from genome assembly GCA_036263495.1 of Polyangia bacterium. GTDB lineage: Bacteria > Myxococcota_A > Polyangia > Palsa-1104 > SHYY01 > DATAGU01. The sequence continues at coordinate 1,680 of DATAGU010000029.1, forward strand.
CAGACCGATCCCGCCTCCCTCGGCGCGCTGCTCGAGCGGGTCGTGCAGATGGCGCGCATCGTGCCCGAGGACCCCGAGCTCCAGCCCATGCTCGGGGCGCAGAAGTACCCGAGCGTGCCGCCGAGCTACGACCCCGCGATCGAGCGGCTCGGGGCGGCCGAGCGCGCCGCCGCCGCCGCGAGCGCCATCGCCGCGGCCGAGGCGGCCCAGGTCGCGGCCGCCGGCTTCTACTCCCACTCCGTCGGCGCGCTCGCGCTCGCCAACTCGGCCGGCCTGCGCGCCTATCACCGCCAGACCCTGGCCCACTTCACCCTCACGGCCCGCACTCACGACAGCACCGGCTCGGGCTGGGCCGGCGCCGTGGCTGATCGCCTCGCCGACATCGATCCGCGCCGCGTGGCCGCGACCGCCATCGACAAGGCCGTGCGTTCGGCCAAGCCGCGGCGCCTCGAGCCCGGCCGCTACACCGTGGTCCTCGAACCCGCCGCGGTGGCCGACCTCCTCGGCTTCCTCGCCGGCTCCCTCGGCGCCCGCGCGGCCGACGAAGGGCGTTCATTCTTCGCGCGCCCGGGCGGAGGCACGCGCATCGGCGAGAAGCTGTTCGACGAGTCCATCACCCTGCGCTCCGATCCCGCCGAGCCCGGCCAGCCGAGCGCGCCCTTCGACGTCGAGGGCTTCCCGCTCCGGCCCTACACGTGGATCGAGCGGGGTACCCTGCGCGCGCTCACCTATTCGCGCTTCTGGGCCGCCAAGAAGGGCCAGCAGCCGACTGGCGCGCCGCGGGGCTTCCACCTCCTCGGCGGCCAGGCGAGCCGCGAGGACCTGCTCAAGGGCGTCGAGCGCGGCCTCCTCGTCACGCGCTTCTGGTACACCCGCTATCTCGACCCGCAGACCATCACCATCACCGGCCTCACGCGCGACGGCGTCTTCCTCATCGAGAAGGGAGAGATCGTGGCGCCCGTGAACAACTTCCGCTTCAACGAGTCGCCGGTGAACATGCTCAAGAACGTCGAGGCGCTGAGCCGCGAGACCGTGCGCAGCCCGTTCGCCCCCAACGTGCGCGCCCCGGCCCTGCGCACGCGCGAGTTCAACTTCGCCTCCATCTCCGAGGCCGTCTAGCGCGGCCGCCGCCGCCGCGCTCGAACAATCATCGTCAGCGCCCGGCGGACCCCTCGGGCACGACCGCCTCGGCCTCGATCTCGATCAGCATGTCGGGGTGGATGAGCGCCCGCACCTCCACCATCGTCGTCGCCGGCGGGTGCGCCGCGAAACACTCGCGATGCGCCCGCCCGAACTCGGCCCAGTGACGGATGTCCGTCACCAGCATGCGCGTTCGGATCACCGTCGAGAGATCCGTGCCCAGCTGCTGGAGGGCCCGCTCGATGATGGTCAGGCAGCGGCGCGCCTGGGCATGAGGATCGCCCGGGGCGTACACGCCGCCGTCATCGGCCACGGGCGCCGTGCCGCTCACCACGATGAGGGACCCGGCCCGCACCGCGCGGCAATAGCCGACCTGAGACTCCCACGGGGCGCCGGAGTGAACACGCTCGATCCGCATGGCGCGAGACTATACCGGATCGGCTGTACTCCAGACGATCAGCCCGGCCCGGGTTCGAGCCAGCGGCGGGCGAGCTCGAAGGCGTGCGCGTTGTCGCGCACTTGGGTGAGGTACTTCTCGCGCATCGCCTCCTCGGGGATCCGGGCCGCACGGGCCCGGATGCGCTCGACCGCGCCGAGGATCGCCTGGCGCGCCCCCTCCCGATCCCCTGCGGCGTGACGGACCTCGGCCGTCACCCCGAGGAGCTTCACGTCCATCCAGTAGTGCTCCCCGAGGACGACCAGCGTCACCATCCCTTGATCCACGACCCCGCGGGCCTCCTCGGTGCGCCCCTGCGCGAGCAAGACGCGGGCGAGGAGCGCGTAGGTGAGCAGCCGGCACGCCGGCGACCCGGCGCAGGCCTTGCGCACGGCCTCCTCGGCCTCGCGCCACTCCTCGCGGGCCATGTGGATCTGCGCGAGGGCCGCCTGCACGAGGGTGCTCCCCATGCTGCCATAGCGGTTGTTGGCCGCCACCTCCTCGACCAGGCGCAGGATCTCGTCGAAGCAGCGAGGCTCGCCACGGTCCGCCAGCAAGCCGGCGAAGCGCGCCTGCATCCCGCTCAGCATCACCTGCCCCCGGGTCTGCGTGAGCTGGGTGATGGCGGCCTGGAACTCCTGGATCGCCGTCTCCTCGTCGCCCAGCTGCCCGAGCGCCGCCGCCACGTGCCCGCGTGCCGTGGCCCGCATCCGCTGGTCCCCGGCCGCCTGGTAGCCCTCTACCGAGGCCCGCGCCGCCAGGAGCGCCGCCCAGGGATCGGTGCCGGCCAGGAAGAGGTGCGTCGTGCACGCGAGCTGCAGCGCTCCGATCGTGCGGGCCTCGTTCTCCCCGAGCGCCGCGCTCTCCGCGAGCATGCGCTCGAGCAGCGGGACGGCCTCGCGCGGCCGTCCCGCGTGGCTGAGCGAGATCACGGCCGCGGCCATGGCCGGCTCGATGAACGACGCCTCGGCCCCGCGAACGAGCGACACGCTCGCGAGCTCCTGGATCCCGGCCTGCAGCCGCTCGTGATTGCTGAGGAACCCGGCCGAGATGAGGACCATGCCCATGGCCCGGCACCATTCGATGGTGCCCGGCGGGAGCAGGGTCACGGCCGCCTGGGCCGCGGCGTAGGCGGCCGGGATCTCACCGCACCAGAAATGCGCCCAGGCCTCGATGCCTCGCAGCTGCGCGAGCGTCTCTCCGCTCGCCCCGGAGATGATGCCCTGATCGGCGTGGCGCAGCGCGCCCTGTAGATCGTTGGTCTCGAGGGCCCGCGCGGCCGCACGCGCGAACAGCGGCGCGGCCCGGCGCAGCTCCCCGCCGCGGAGATAATGCTCGGCCAGGGAGAGCGGGTCGCTCTCCCCCATGCGCTCGAGGTAGGCCCCGGCCAGGCGGTGCCCCGTGCGGCGATCCGCCTCGGTGAGGAGGCTATAGGCGGCCTCGCGCAGGAGCGAGTGGCGGAACGCGTACTGCACCTCCCCCGGGAACCGGCTCTCGCGCTGCCGCACGATCGTCTCCCCCTCGGTGAGCAGGGCCAGCCAGCGATCGATGTCGTTCTCCGTGCGGCGCTCCATGCCGAGGAGCTCGAGGAGGCCGCCGCGCCAGAAGGTCTCGCCGAAGATGCTGGCCGCGCGGAGGAGCCGCCGGGCCCCGGTCTCCATGCGCAGGAAGCGGGCCTGCAGCATGGCCAGCACGGTCTCGGGCAGCTCCTCCCCCTGATCCTCGGCCACCGAACGGATGAGCTCCTCGAGGAACAGCGCGTTGCCCGCCGCCTGCTCGGTGATGCGCGCCACCACCTGCGGCGTGGCCTTCGCGCCGAGCACCGCCTGCGCCAGCCGCTCGCTCGCCTTGCGCCCGAGCTCCGGCAGACGCACCTCCTGCACGTTGCGGTCCTCCCACAGCCGCGGGAACAGCTCCTTGATCTCCGGCCGTCCGAGCGCGAGCACGAGGAGCGGCCGGTCGGCCAGATCGCGCAGCGCCGCGTCCACCAGCCGCACCGTGGCCGGATCGCCCCAGTGCAGATCCTCGAGCACCAGCACCACCGGATGCGCCGCGCACTCGGCCCCGAGCCACAGGACGAAGGCGTCCGTGATCCGGTCGCTCATGATGCGCGGCTCCTGCCGCGCCGCGCGCAGCTGGGGGTTCTTCTCGTCCGAGAAAGGGATGCCGCACAGCTCGCCGAGGAACGGCACGGTCTGCTGCCGCTGCGCCGGCGTGAGGTGGCGCCCCGCGCCCTCCGCGAACTGGGCCTGATGGGCCGACGCTTCGCTGCCCTGGCCCAGCCCGTAGTAGCGGCGCAGCGCGTCGCCGATGAGCCCGTAGGCCAGGCCCGCGTGCATCGGGTCGCTGCGCCCGGTGAGGACCACCACCTCCGGATGCTCGGCCCGGAGCTGACGCAAGAACTCGAGGCGCAGCCGCGACTTCCCCATCCCCGGCGGGGCCAGCACGAGCACCGTCCGCGCCGCTGAGTCCTCGATGCTCGCGTTGACCAGCATCTCGAGCAGCTGCAGCTCCTGCTCGCGCCCCACGTACGGCGTGGGCCGGCCGAGCAGACGCCGCGTCTCATCGAGGTTCGGGCGCTCCCCCTCGATCGCGTACAGCCCTTGGGCCGCGCGCCGGACGATGAAGCGATTCTCGAGGAGCCCGGCCGTGAGCTCGTCGATCCAGGGGTGCGGACTCCGCTGCTCCTCCGGCAGCGCCGTGGCCAGCTGGACGAGGTGCACGGCGCGCTCGATGGCCTCGCCCACGGGGAGCTGCTCCGACAGCATGCCCCGCCCCGTGGCCAGGGCCACCGCCGCGTCGACCGTCGCCGCCGCCCCCGACAGGTACGCCTTGAGCGCCAGGGTCGCGCGCGCCGCCTGGAGCGCCTGATCCGTGGCCATGTGGCCCTCGTGCACGAGCGTGGCCACGATGGCGCCGCTCGCCAGGTGATCCACCTTGGCGCCATAGGGCGCGAGCAGCTCGCGCAGGATCCGCTGCTGCTCCTCCCCGGTGGTCTCGTCGGTGAGGGCCATGGTCACGGTCTCCTCCCCGGTGCGCACGAGCGGCAGGGCCACGATGATGCTCACGAGCCGCTGCTCGCCGCCGGCCAGGAGCGGCGTCGGCTCGGGCGCCTGCGGCGTCATCTGCGTCTCGGCCGGGAGCATGAGCCCGCTCAGGGCCACGCGGAGGGCGCTGCCGTTGGCCAGCCGGGCCTCGGGCGTCTTGGCCAGCATCTGCGCGAGCAGCTTCTCCAGCTCCTCCGGCAGATCCGGCCGTAGCTGCCGCAGCGGCGGCGCCTCCTGGCAGAGGATGCGGGCCAGCAGCACCGCCACGTGCTCCCCGTCGAAGGGCGGCGACCCGGTCAGGCACTCGAACAGCACGCAGCCGAGCGCATAGACATCCACGCTCGGCCCGAGCTGCCGCTCCCCGCGCGCCTGCTCAGGCGCGATGTAATGGAGCGTGCCCACGACCTCGCCCGTCCGGGTGACCGACCAGGAGGCCAGACCGCCGCGGGCGATACCGAAGTCGAGCAGCGTGACCTGATCGATCAGACCGTCGCGGAGCAGGAGGTTGCTCGGCTTGATGTCGCGGTGCACGATGCCGTAGCCATGCACCACGGCCAGCGCCTCGGCCGCGGCCCGGATGAGCCCCAGGCTCTCGGACACCGTGAGGGGCTGATGCGCCAGGCGTTGCGAGAGATCCTCACCGTGCAGCCATTCCATGGCCAGGTAGATGAGGCCATCGGGCGTGCGACCGTGGGCGATATAGGCAGCGATGGCCGGGTGATGCAGCTCGGACAGCACCTCGGCCTCGCGCAGGAAACGCTCGGTGTCCTGCACGGAGCCCGACGGCTTGAGCACCTTGAGGGCCACCGACAGCCGGGTGTGGCGATCGCGGGCCCGGAAGATGAGGCCCATACCGCCGGTGCGCGCCAGGCTCTCGATCTCGAACCTGTCGGCCACGACGGTGCCCGGGCCCATCATCCAGGGATCCATGCCGCCTTTCTGTGGCCTTGGCCCTGGCCTTGGCCTTCGCCCTGGTAGGAGTGGGGATACACGTGGAGATAGGAGCGATCCAAGGCGCCCGAGCGGGCCCATCCTGGCTCGCAGGACGCCAGCCTGGCGCATCGTGGGGCGTTGCCCTCGACGAGGCGAGCTTTCTTGTCGTCCCTCTGAGAGATTCTCTCCTCCAGCCGCTGCATCGCCGGGCTACCCGTCCCGCGCGGCTCGTGGCCGCCATACCCGTTGCGCAGTCCGATAAACTGTATCAATTCGAGAGCCTGCGTACGAGGGTTTCTTCCTGGAGGGCACCCTCGAGAGGGTTCTTTCCGGAGCGCTGCTCCCCCCGCAGGGGACCGCTCCGGCCTTCCGGCCTTTGCTCACCCTGGTCCCCTCGACGCGTGCGAGCGGCGGCGGGGGCTCTGCCGCTCCGTGTCAGCGCAAGCCGGCCCCGCCATCCACCGGGAGGATCACCCCGGTCAGATAGTCCTCGGCGAGCAGGAAGCGAACGGCGCGCGCCACGTCGCCCGGAGACCCCACCTCGGCGAGGGGGATGCGGGCCAGCACGGCGCGCTGCTCGGCCGCGGTGAAGTCGGGCGGAAAGGCCACCGTCCCGGGGGCCACGCCATTGACCCGCACCGTAGGCGCGAGCTCGAGCGCCAGGCAGCGAGTGAGCTGCACGAGGCCGGCCTTGGAGGCCGCATAGGCCGCGTGATTCCGCCAGGGCTGCCAGGCCGCCACGTCCACGATATTGACCACCGCTACGAGTCCGAGCGGCAGCGCCAGACGGATGAGGCGCGCCGGGGCGATCAGGTTGAGCTCGAGCAGGGCCTCCCACAGCTCGTCTCCCTGGGACGAGAAGGGCCCGCGCTCATACCCGGCCGCGCTGTTCACGAGCAGGTCCAGCCGTCCATGACGCGCCCGCACGGCCTCGAGGAGGTCGGCGCAGGCCGCGGGCGAGCGCAGGTCCGCGCGCAACGACAGGGCGCCTGGCAGCTCGCGCTCGACCTCCGCCACCGCCTCGGGCGGGCTGGCATGATAATGGACCACCACCGTGGCCCCCGCGCGCCCGAGCTCCTCGGCGATGGCGCGACCGACACGGCGCGCGGCACCCGTGACCAGAGCCACCTTTCCGTTCAGCTCCACGCCGGCATCGTATACCGCCGAACACGCGCGTGCCTGAGCCATGCGGAGGAGCGGCGTTCTACTTCAGAATAGTGAACACCCGCCGCACGTCGCTGAGCCACTCGGCGCCGTCCAGGCTTACAATCGAGTGACCATGAATCGGCTCGGATCCTACATCAAGGCCGTGGGCGCCGGCGCTCGCCGGGCGCGCGCCCTCACACGCGAGGAGGCCCAGGAGGCCTTCGAGATCGTGGTGACCTCCGCAGAGCCAGTGCAAGTCGGGGCCTTCCTGCTGGCGCTGCGGATGAAAGGCGAGACCCCCGCCGAACTGATCGGTTTCATCGACTCCCTGGCGCGCTACAAGCGCGTCGCCCCATCCCCGCCGGACGCGCTGGAGGTCGATGCGCATGGCGATGGCCACGAGGGCATGGTCTCGCTCCTGCCCGCGGCGGCCTGCGCCGCGGCGGCCTGCGGAGTGCCGGTGTGGCTGTCCGTGGATGCGGATTCGCCCTTTGCGCGCCACGGCCTGCGGGGTGGGCTCGCGGCCATCGGGCTGCAGGGCGAGCTCGGCGTGGATCGTGCCGCCCAGGACCTGATGAAGAGCGGTGTGGCCGCCTGCGACCTCGGGCACAGCTGCCCGCCCCTGCGGCGCCTGATCGATCTGCGCCCCCTCCTCGGCGTGCGCACCGTGGCGCAGACGGTGGCCAAGCTGGTGTCCTTTTGTCGCGCCCCCCACCGCCTGGTGGGTGCCTTCCATGCACCCTACGTCGCGCTGATGGCCGAAGTGCTGTCCCTCCAGCCTGGGGTCCAGCGCGGCCTCGTCGTACAAGCGCTGGGGGGGCTCCCCGAGGCAAGGCCCGGCAAGCTTGTGCGTGTGGCCGATTCCGGCAGCACGACCCCGCGCACGATCGACCTGCGCGGCTTCGGCCCGGGGAAGGAAGGGGAGGGGAGGGAGACGGAGGCGGAGAGACAGGACGTGGGCGGCAAGTCGCGGGAAGGGGAGGGGAGCATCGACGACGAAGGGGAGAGCCCGCTCGCGGACGTCACCGCCAGCGCCGATGCCGCCGGCCGCAGCGCCAACCGCGCCGCGCTCGACGGTACTCCGGGGTGGGCGCATCAGGCCGCCGCGACCGCCGCCATCCTGCTCCATGCGGCCACCGGCGCCGACGTACAGGAGGCCGCGCGACGCGCCTTGAAGGCCCTCCTCCGCGGCCACGCCAGAGCCCAGGCCACCCGCCTTCATTGAGCCCGGTACATTTATGTCTCCCTCGTGAGGTGGCACCCCCTCGGCCCGTACCCTGCTGCCCCGCGCCTTCCGCGCCCACGGCCGCCGTGCTACAGGTCACGGAATGCCAGGCCGTCTTGAAGGCCACGTCGCGGTCATCACCGGGGGCGGGCGCGGGATCGGGCAGGCCATCGCCCATGCCTTGGCCGGCGCGGGCGCCCGCCTCGCCTTGTGCGCCCGCAGCCAGAACGATCTCGACGCCACCGCCGCCGCGCTCCGCCAGGCGGCGCAGGGGCCTGTCGAAGTGCTCACCATGCGCTGCGACATCGCCAGCGACAGCGACGTCACCCGGTTTGCCGCCGCCGTGCAGAGACAGCTCGGCGCGCCTCACATCCTGGTCAACAACGCCGGCATCGTGGCCCGCGGGCGACTCGATGAACAGGCGCCGGCCGACTGGATCCAGGTCCTCGACGTCAACCTGCTCGGCGCCTACCGCATGACGCGGGCGTTCCTGCCCGCCATGCGGGCCGTCCGAAGAGGCCGCATCATCAACGTCTCTTCCATCTCCGGCCGGCTCGGCACGCCTCTCCTCACCGCCTATTGCGCCTCCAAGCATGGCCTCATCGGCCTGACCCGTGCGCTCGCCGAGGAAGTGCGCCAGGACGGCCTCCAGGTCAATGCCATCTGCCCCGGCTCGGTCGACACCGAGATGCTGGTCGGCTCCGGTTTCACCCCCGCCATGACCCCTGAAGACGTGGCCCGCGTGGCCCTGTTCCTGGCCACCGACGCCCCCGCCGCCCTGACCGGCGCATGCCTCGATGTCTTCGGCTGAAGAGGCTGCACGTCACGGCCCAGAACCTCCAGGAATCCCATCCGATCCGCGATGGACCGCAGAGGGGGCGGGCCCCTCCCCACACTCTTTACTCTGAGCGAACAGAGATTAGGTTTGATCGCGACAGTCCGAGGCCACCGCGGCTGATGCTGCCGCACCCCTGACCGCCTCGGGGAGAGCGCAACTGCCATGGCCGACGACCGTCGCACCTATACTCAGGAGGACGTGAACGCCATCCTCCGGCGTGCTCTCGACCGCCAGGAGCTGGCGTCCGGCCTCTCGCACCGTGAGCTCCTCGAGACCGCCAAGGAGGTGGGAATCGAGCCCGCCGCCCTCGAACGGGCCATCACCGAAGTGGAGCAGGAGCGTGAGCTCGCGGCCTTGCGCGAGCAGTGGCGGCTCGAGAAGAAGGCGGCCCTGCGCGCCTCGCTCATCGCCTGGGCCTGGGTCAGCCTGCTCCTCGTCCTCGTCGACGTGTTCACGCCGGGGGGGCCGTGGTTCTACTGGGTGATCGCGCCCTGGGCGCTGCTCCTCACCGTGCGGGCGCTACGGCTGCAGCAAGGGCCCACGCCGAGGCAGCTCGAGCGCATGGATCGCCGTCGCCGTCGCGATCATCGTCGCCGGGAGTTCGAGCGTCAGGTCGGGCAGGGGGCCGCGTTGCTCGGCAGCGCCATCGAGCAGGGGGCCTCGCTCCTGCTTCAGCGCCTGGAAGAGAAGCGGCAAGAGGCAGAGCAGCGACGACTCCGCGGCCCCCGCGGCTCAGCATAGGGGCACTGTGCCTACTTGACGCCTGCTTTGGTGGCTCACAAGATGGCATCACGATGAGCGCTGCGTTCTACAACCCGAAGAAGCGTGCCGAAGAGAAGCAACGTTCTCGCGAGCGGGACGAACGTGCCTTGGCCTCCGGTGAGAAGAGCGCCGAGCAGCTTCGGCGTGAGAACGGACGCATCGCCCTTCTGCGCGTCCGCATTGACTATGCGGGCGCCAAGTCCCTCGTCTAAAGAACCAGAGCCGGCCAGGTGGCCGATCTCACCTACCACGATACGATCGAGCTCCTCCGTCGACTTCAAGGTACGGGCGTCGAGGTCGTCATTGTCGGGGGCCAGGCCGTCAACTTCTGGGCAGAGCAATTTCGTCATCGCGTCCCCGAACTGGCGGAGAGCGGTTCCTTCACCAGCAAGGATATCGATCTTCTGGGAGACCGCGACGCCGTCGAAGCATGTGCTGCCTCTCTCCACGGACGCTCTTTTCTGCCGGACCCCTTCGAGCCCACGCCGAACTCGGGCGCCGTGGTGTTTCACGACTCGAGCGGCATGAAAGTCGAGATCGATTTCTTGCGCCAAGTCTTCGGCGTGGATGAGGCCGATATCCAGCGCACGAAGATCCCCATTGAGATCCTCGACGAACAGGGGCGGGCCACGGCGATTCGATTCTGGGTGATGCAGCCCGTGCTGTGTATGGAGAGCCGAGCATGCAACGTCGTAGGTTTACCTGGACACGATACCCCGCACGCTCGACGCCAACTTCAAGCCTCCATCTATTGTGCTCGCGAGTTCCTGCGGGATCTTCTCGCTGCAGAGCGCGCCCGCGAGGTACTGCGGCTGAACGAGCGAATATTTGGGTTCTGTACCAAAGATCCGATCGGTCGGAGGGTTTTTCAACAGACGGGGATGGACCCGTTCGATGCCGTCATCGCCGAAACCCCGTTGCCCGCCCGTTTTCTCACCCAACGTTACCCACAGATGCGGAGTCACCTCGATCGTCTGCGCTCGCGGTGGGCCTCCATGTCTCCGCCGCGATAGGCAGGCGCCAGCCCAGGCGCCACGCGGAGCTTCGGGAACGTCGAAGCGCCTCAGAACTCGGCCGTTATTGAGGCCCCGCAGGCGAGCGGTCCGGTCATGTGCACCGGACACGAGATATTTGGCCAGAGCTAGCCGTTCTTGAGGACGTTCATGAGCTCCTGGCGGATGATCGTCGCCAGGTCCGAGGCAGGTTGTGCCAGCGTGGTCGCACGCGGTCGGTCTTCCACCAGAACGACGTCGGCGCCCGGCGGCGGCGGCGCGCAGGCCACGACCGCCCGGGGCGCCGTCGGGACGTTCGTCTCCGCCGGGATCGTTCCCCCCGCGCTCGAACTCTGCGGCAGCGCGGTCCGCTCGGCCGCCATCCCGAGGCCTGCCTTGCGCCGACTCTCGATGAGCGCCGGGAGCAGGGCCGCCGGCAGAGGCCGCACCCCGCCGAGCTGGTAGGCCACGAGCGCGACGCGCGCCAGGTGCTCGACGAGCTCCACGCGCAGATACGCCTGCTCGATGTCCGCCCCCCAGGCGAGGACGCCATGATTCCCGAGCAGTACCGCGTCGTACCCCGTGACATAGGGCGCGAGCGCGTTGCAGGCGGCATTGCCCGGCGCGGCGAAGGGGACCGTGGGGACGCCGGGGCCGAGGGAGACCACGGCCTCGGCCATGAACGGGGTCTCGAGCGACTGGCCGCTGCAGGCAAAGCCGGTGGCCGTGGGCGGGTGGGCGTGCACCACGGCGTGCACGTCGGGCCGGTTCCTGAAGACGGTGAGGTGGAGCCCGATCTCCGAGAACGGACGGTTCGACCCCGAGACCCGCGCGCCGGTGTCGTCCACGATCAATAGAGAGTCCGCCGTGACCTCGAACTTGGAGGTGGCGGTCGGGGTGCAGAGGTAACGACCGGGGCCGAGCCGCACGCTGATGTTGCCATCATGGTTGGCCACCCAGCCCCGCGCGTGCAGCCGGCGCGAGTAATCGGCGATCACCTGGCGCTGTCGAGCGTCGTTCATGGCACCTCGGGGGAAGTCTCGACGGCATCCACGATGCCGACGATGAGCGAACGGACCGGCACCTGCGCGCCCATCTTGAGGAGCTGGCGATTGCCATTGCCCTCCTGATTGACGAGCACGATGTCCCCGGTGCCGGCCTGCACCATGTCGATGGCCAGGAAGCTGTCGCCCTTTTCCTCGCCCTTCTCATCGAGCGGCTGGACCACGAGGAGCTTGCGACCCGTGAACGTGGGGTGCTTGATGGTGGCGACCACGGTGCCCTTGACTCTGCCGAGCTTCATGAGCGTTTCCACTCCGGGGGCGGCGGGGCCGGGTTGCCATCGGCGTCGACGGCATCGACGATGCCGATGATGGCAGAGTCGACCGGCACGAACCAGGGGTCGCACGCCAGCGCGGCCTCGCGCGAACCCACGAGATAGACGAGGTCACCGTAGCCGGCGCGCACGGTGTCCACGGCCACTTCGAGCACGCGCACCTTCTCGAGCCGATGATTGAGCGGCTGCACGAGCAGGAGCTTCTGGCCTTCGAGCCCCTCGTATTTCTGCGTGGCCACGACCGTGCCGACGACCCGTCCGAGATACATGAGACGGCAGCTTACGGAGCCAGGGAGAGCCCGTCAACCAGCGGGCGAACGCGCAGATCGCCCCTCCTGGACTCATCGGGCAGCGAAGGGCTCGCTGATGGCCGAACTCTTGGGCCGGAAAAGGGCAGGATGGCCCCGGCGACTCGTCTAGAGTGGAATCGATCGCTGTCTCGGGCTGATAGAGAAATCGATACATGAAGCGCGATCCTGAGGAACCCTTCCGCCCCACCCCCCATCCGCAGGATGCGAGCGCAGAGACCTCCGCTCCAGAACTCTTATCGACGCTGTCAGTCCAGGGTGAGACCGGGATCACCACATCTTCGCCGGCCCCTCCAGCCACAGGAGACGCTCCCTGCGGCGACAGGAGCGGCGCGACGATCAGCCGCTACGTGTTACGGCGCTGCCTCGGGCAGGGAGGCATGGGCGCGGTGTATGCCGCCTGGGACCCCCAACTGGGTCGCGAGATCGCGCTCAAGCTGCTCCGTGGCGATGCGGCCCACCGCGCGTCCGATCATTCGCCCATCCGTCTGCAGCGTGAGGCACGGGCCATTGCCAGGCTGTCCCATCCCCATGTCGTCGCCGTCCACGACGTCGGGACCCATGGCGACGAGGTGTTCGTGGCCATGGAATTGGTCGACGGTGGCACCTTGAGGACCTGGCTCGCCGAGCAGACGCGGTCGTGGAGCGACATCCTGGATGTGTTCGTGGCCGCCGGCCGGGGACTCCAGGCCGCTCATGCGGCGGGTCTGGTCCATCGCGACTTCAAGCCGGAAAATGTGCTCATCGGCAAGGAGGGCCGCGTGCGGGTGGCAGACTTCGGCCTCGCACGCGCTGCTGAAGAGGAGGAGACGGCTCTCCCGATGCACGGGAGCCCCTTGTCCGAGGCGGCCGTGGATCCCCTGGACATGCCACTCACTCACAGCGGCGCCATCGTCGGCACGCCCATATACATGGCCCCCGAGCAGTTCCAGGGGGGCGCAGTGGATGCCCGCACCGACCAGTTCAGCTTCTGCGTGGCGCTCTACCAGGCCCTCTATGGCGCGTTCCCCTTTGGCGAGGGGGACCTGAGGGCGGTCGCGGTGCGAGTGGTGACTGGCAGGCTCAAGCCGCCGCCGCGCAAGAGTCCGGTCCCCAGCTGGATTGCACCCGTGATCCTGCGTGGACTCGCGGCGGCTCCCGAAGAGCGCTTTGCATCGATGGAAGAACTCCTGCGCGCCCTCGACCATCGATCTGAAGATCGCCGGCGCCGCTGGGGTGGAGGGGCTGCCGTGGGCGTGATCCTCCTCGGGGTGGTCCTTGGCTATGGCTATCGAGGGGGGCGAAGCCAGCATGGCGGGCAGGCACAGCCCCGGAGGGTTCCGCACTACCGTAAGCTCACCCAGGTCGGAGACGTCGATGAGACGGCCATCTCCCCCGATGGCCAGACCCTCGCATACGTGTCGGGCCGGAACCGGCTCGTCATTCGCCAACTCTCGACGAACGAGGAACGGGAAGCGTTCAACAGTGGCCATTCGACCTACGGGCTGCGCTGGTCGCCCGACAGCACCCGGCTGCTCTTCACAGGGAGGGACTCTCTCGGGAGAGATGGGATCTGGATCCTGTCCGGCAGAGACCAGCAAATAGAGCTGACGCCCGCGCGTGAGGGTTCTGGACGCGCTGTCTGGTCGCCGGACGGCCTGGAGATCGCCCGCGCAGATCCTCAAAACAAGCAGATTGTCATCACCCAGTGGAAGACTGGAGCCAAGAGATCAATCCATGTAGAGGGTACCTATTCGTGG
>DATAGU010000030.1:0-6981 GCA_036263495.1 Polyangia bacterium
CCCCTGCCCTAGTGAAGTAGCCCCCCTGCCCTAGTGAAGTAGCCCCCCTGCCCTAGTGAAGTAGGGCTTCGGGCTAGTGAAGTAGCCCCTCTGCCCTAGTGAAGTAGGGCTTCGGGCTAGTGAAGTAGCCCACAGGGCCTAGTGAAGTAGGGCTTTGGGCTAGTGAAGTAGCCCTCACGGCCTCGTGAAGTAGGGCTCGGGCCTAGTGGAGTGGCCCTCAGCAGGCACGGGGACTGACGATGGGAACTCTCATTGATACGGAGGCCCGCAGGTCCGCCCTGTCCCCGAGCAGCAGGAGGAACGCACCGACCAGCTCGGCCTCCCCAAAGCGTGAGCCGGCCGACGCTTCCTCTGTTAGGATATGCGCGTGGCCGTCCACGACTTCACCAACATCGACATCCTCGAGCGCTACGGACGGGAGCTGACTGGCGACCCGCTGGCCACAGGCGACAAGACCTACGGCCGCGCCGTGGAGCTCGACGCGCTCGCACGCGCTCTGGCCGGGCACAAGTCGGCCGTGCTGCTCGGCCCGCCGGGCGTGGGCAAGACGGCCATCCTGCGCAAATTCCTCTATTACCTCAAGGCCGGGCGGCTCCCCCACCTGGCCGGGACCCGTCTCTACGAGATCTCGACCGCCGGCCTGTGCGCCGACACCGGCTACACCGGCGAGATGGAATCCAAGATGCGGGCCCTGCTCCACCGCGCCCACCCCGAGCGCGCGGCCTACATCACCGACCTCTGGAACCTGCCGACGGCCGGCTCCTACGAGAGCAACCCGCGCGGCATCTACGACCTCCTGCGCCCGGGCATCGAGTCCGGCCGGCTGCTCCTCGTCGGCGAGATGGGCGAGGGGCGCTGGGAGCGGCTGTGCCGCAAGTACCCGACCCTCGCCCGCGACTTCACCACCGTCGAGGTGCGCGAGACGGACGAGGAGACGACGCGCGAGATCCTGGCGCGCACGGCCGGCGACCTCGGCGCCGCGCCCTACAACGCCCGCTTCGAGAAGTCGGCCGTCGACCGCGCCCACTCGCTCGCGCGCAAGTTCTTGCCGACCCTGTCGTTCCCGGGCAAGGGCGTGGATCTCCTCCGCAAGGTGGCGCAGGCGGCGCAGTCGTCGGTGGACTCGACGAAGGTGGTGCCCATCGACGCGGCTCTGGTCGAGAAGCTCTTCGGCCAGATGTCGGGGCTGCCGCTCCACATGATCTCCTCGGGCGTCAAGGTCACCTACGAGGAGATGCGCGACTTCCTCGGCGAGCGCGTGCTCGGGCAGGACGAGGCGGTGGCGGCGGTGGCGGACGTGCTGGCGCTCTACAAGACCGGGCTCAAGAACCCCGACCGGCCCGCGGGCGTGCTCCTCTTCGTGGGGCCGACGGGCGTGGGCAAGACCGAGCTCGCCAAGGCCACGGCCGAGTTTTTGTTCGGCAGCCCGAACCGCATGTTCCGGATCGACCTGTCCGAGTACAAGGACTTCCACTCCTTCGAGAAACTCATCGGCGGGCCGCATCAGTCGAGCGACAGCACGGGCAAGATCGGGCTCCTCACCGACCACGTGCGCCAGCACCCGTTCACGGTCATCCTGCTCGACGAGTTCGAGAAGGGCCACACCAACGTGGCCGACCTCTTCCTGCAGGTGTTCGACGACGGCCGGCTGACGGACGCGACCGGCGAGACGGCGGACTTCCGTCACGCCATCCTCATCCTCACCTCGAACGTGGGCTCCGAGCCCAAGGACGGCGGGGGCATCGGCTTTGGCGGGGCGGGCGCCGAGTCGCGCGAGCACCAGGGCGCGCAGACGGCGCGGGCCGTGCGCGCGCTCGAGCAGAGCTACCGGCCGGAGTTCTTGAACCGCATCGACCGCATCCTCGTGTTCCGGCCGCTCGGTCGCGACGTGATGCGCCGCATCGCCCAGCGCGAGCTCGGCAAGCTCTACCGCCGCGAGGGCCTGCTCGAGCGGGACCTCCTCCTCGAGGTGGACGAGGGCGTGCTCGATCTCCTGCATGAGCGCGGCTTCGATCCCAAGTACGGGGCGCGCCCCCTCAAGCGCGCCATCGAGGAGCTCCTGGTCCTGCCGCTCGCGCGCGCGCTCCTCGGCGCAGACCCGCGGCGCTTCCAGCTCCTGCGCGTCGCCCGCCGCGGCGACGAGGTGCAGCTCCTCATCGAGGAGACCGAGGCGTCGCGCAAGCTCGCCAACCTCGAGCGCCGCTCCCGCGTGGACGACGGCGAGGGCCGCATGGTGAAGCTGTCGCTCGCCGAGGTGGCCGCCGGGATGCGCGCCGTGGATCGGCGCCTCGACGAGATCGCCAAGCGCGCCAACATCGAGCAGATGCGCGCCGAGCTGCAGGCCATCGCCGAGAAGGAGACGCGGCCGGGGTTCTGGGAGGAAGCGTTTGGCAAGGGCGGCGAGCTCTATCGCCGCCATCGCCTGGCGGTGGAGGTGCGCCGCTTCGACGACCTGCGCGGCCGGGCGCAGCTCATCCGCGAGATGGTGGAGGCCTCGTTCCACGAGGCCGAGGACGCGGTGGCCGACGACCTCGTGGCGGAGTTCGCGCGCCTGGTCAAGCGCCTGCACCGGGCCGAGCGGGAGTTATTGAAATTCGACGCGCAGGACCAGGGGGACGCGCTCCTCACCATCCGCCTCATCGGTGGCAAGGAAGGCGGACAAGAGTGGGTGAAGGACCTGGCGGATATGTACGCCGGCTGGGCCGCGGAGCGGCGCTACGAGGTGCACACCGAGGAGACCGAGGAGGGCTTCGAGGTGCGCATCGAGGGGCCCTATGCCTACGGCTACCTCAAGGGCGAGCACGGCGGCCACCGGCTCATCACCCCGCCGCGGGAGCGCGACGCCGAACGCGGCGAGACGTTCCTGGCGCGCGTGGAGGTGCGCTCCCTGGCCCCGGGCGCCACGGTGCCGCCCCGGCAGCGCGATGACGAGCCCCCCATCCGCACCTACGACCTCTGGCGCTCGCGCGGCGTGCGCGACCGGCGCACCGGGCAGGCCGATGGGGATGTGCGCCGGGTGCTGGGCGGACGCATCGACCCGTTCATCGACGCGATGCTCGAGGGCAAGCAAGCGCCCCCGGTCGAGGCCGCGGCCGGCGGCTAGGCGCAACGCCACTCAGTCAATCACCACCGGCAAAGCGCTACTCCCGGGATTGTCAACCTCTGGGAGTCTCCCCGGCAGAGCCGGGGGCTTACCAGGGAGGAGTTCATAGCGAGCCGAGGAGGGCGCTGGGCGCGACCGCGTCCACCGGCCCTCGGCTTGATGCAGACCGAGTCGGTTTTCCCTTCACCGATTCCCAACAGCACCCACCCGGCTGAGTCCCGTGGCGTGAAGGGGCGACGCCGCCCGGCTCAGCCCTCGAGCACGAGGGCGCCCTCGTCGACCAGCTGGGCCACCAGCCGGAGCGCCTCGTCCTGGGGCATGGCGCAGATGTCGAGCAGCTCCTCCAGGGTGAGCGTGCCGTCGGCCTGGGAGAGGATGAAGGCGGCCTGCGGCTTGAGCCGCGGCGGGGGCACGCCCACCTGAACGATGCGGTTGAACGGGCTCAGCTTGGCGACCAGGTCCACCTCGCGGGGAAACAGCTGCGTCGGCTCATCATCGTCATCCGAATAAAGCCCCCGGCGGGGCGTGGTGCCCTCCTCCTCACCACCCAGCGCCAGGTTCGGATCGCGGCCCGACGGGGCTCCAGCGCCGAGCGGCCGGTGCGGGCTCGCCGAATGGGTGGCGAACCGGATGGTGTCGTCCCGCGAGTTCGCGGTCCGGGCGCTCTCCGTGAGCTTCTGCCCATCCTGCGTCTGCTCCGTCTCGTCCTCGTCGAGCACCTTGGGCATGGCGAAGACGAGCGTGCGCTCCTGCGCGAGGGTGTCGTCGCTCGGATACTCCTCGTCCTCCGGCAGCTGCAGGCGCCACTCGCCCCAGCTGACGTAGGCGCGCGCCCGCACATCCTGCGGGGCCAGGTTGAGGGCCTGGCGCCAGCATTCGACCGCCTCCTCGAGGCGCCCTTCCGTGTAGCGATCGATACCGAGTTGAAGGAACTGGGCCGCCTGCCCTCCAGATCGCATCTCCTCACTCCTCTCCAGCCAGCCGCAGGCCGCTCACCCACATGGATCCGCTCGGGCCGACCATCCTCCGCGCCCTCACACGAGCCGCGCCTTGCGCAGCGCCGTGGCCAGCATGCGATGCGTCTGTTCGAGCGCGCGCTGCAAATCGCCCACCGCCTGGTTGTCGCCCGCGTCGAGCGCCACGCGGGTGCGGCTCACCAGGGCCCGCGCCCCCTCGAGGACGCTCGGGTGCAGGACCCCCTGCGCCAGCGCCTGCTCGGCGACCGGCACGAGGTGGTCGATCTCGTTGATGAAGCGCAGCGCCTCCTGGCGCCGCCGCTCCTGGTCCTCCTCGCGCCTGAGCGCCACCAGGTACTCGCGCGACTCCTGCGCCATGCGGCGGACCTCCTCCTCGGTCAGGCCGCTCGTGGCCGTGACCGTGAGGGCCTGCTGGCGCCCGGTCTCGAGATCGCGCGCCGACACCTTCACGATACCGTCGGCGTTGATCTCGAAGGTCACCACCACCTCGACCTCGCCCTTGGGCGCCGACCGCAGCTTGGTGAGGGTGAACTCGCCGAGGAGCTCGTTCTCCTCGGCGCGCTCGCGCTCGCCCTGGAGCACCAGGATCTTCACCGAGGTCTGGTTGTCGCGCACGGTCGTGAAGACGTGCGAGCGCGAGCAGGGGATGGTGGTGTTCTGCTCGATGAGCTTGTGGTAGTAGCCGCCGGCGATCATGATGCCGAGCGAGTGGCCGGTCACGTCGATGAGGAGCGACTGGGACTCGGGCCCCTCGAAGAGCGAGTAGCCCTGGATGGCGGCGCCCAGGGCCACCGCCTCCTCGGGATGGATGTCGCGGCACGGCTCGCGGCCGAAGAACTGCGCCACCGCCTGCTGCACCCGCGGCATGCGCGTCATCCCGCCCACCAGCAGCACCTCGTCGAGCTGGGTGATCTTGGCCGCCGCCAGCGTGCTCGCGCACATGGCGATGCAGCGGTCGATGAGGTCGCTCGTCAGCGACTCGAACTGCTCGCGCGTGACCGTGCGCACGAGGTGCAGCGACTCGCCGCTCGTGGTGCCGCTCAGTGGACTGCCGTTCGACCCGGCGCTCGGGTTCGTGGCGCCCTCCCGCATGGCGATGAACGGCAGGTTGATGTCCGCGGTCTCGCGCAAGGACAGCTCGCACTTGGCCTTCTCGGCCGCGTCCTTGAGCCGCTGATGCGACATGGGATCCACGCGCAGGTCGACACCGTGGTTGCGCTCGAATTCCTCGGCCAGCCAATCGATGAGCCGGCGGTCGAAGTCGTCGCCGCCGAGGAAGCTGTCCCCGCCCGTGGCCACCACCTGGAAGACGCCTTCGGCCAGGACCACGATCGAGATGTCGAAGGTGCCGCCGCCCAGGTCGAAGACCGCGAGCTTGCTGTCGATGTCCCGGTCGTAGCCGTACGCCAGCGCGGCCGCCGTGGGCTCGTTGATGATGCGCAGCACCTCCAGGCCGGCGATGCGTCCCGCGTCACGGGTGGCCTGGCGCTGTGAGTCGTTGAAGTAGGCCGGCACCGTGATCACCGCGCCGTCGATCGGCAGACCGAGGTAGGCCTCGGCGATGAGCTTCATCTCCTGCAGCACGAAGGCCGACAGCTCGGGGATGGAGTAGACCCGCCCCCGCGCCTCGACCCGCGCGTCGCCGTGCGGCCCTTCCACGATGCTGTAGGTGGACTGCAAGACCGCCTGCTGCACCTCGGGCGAGGCCCACTTGCGTCCGATCAGCCGCTTGGCCGCGGTCACCGTGTGCTGGGCGTTGGTGACCATCTGCCGCTTGGCCACCTGGCCGATCAGGCGTTTGCCCGACTCCGTGAACGCGATGATGGAGGGCGACGTGGTCTGGCCGGACTTGCTCGGGATCACCACCGGACGTCCGTTCTCCACGACGGCGACGCAGGTGTTGGTGGTCCCCAGATCGATGCCGATCACCGTCGCCATGAACGGAGCGCATCATATCATGCGTCGCCCTTCACTGTGCCCAGGGGTAGGCGAGGGCCCTCATCCTCAAGGCCCTGCGGGGACGCCCCCCAGCGTCGGTCTCCGGGATCAGCGAGCGCCGTCGGACAGGACGCGGAAGGCCTCGGTCAGCGCGCCGAACAGGGCTTCGAGCCGCGAGCGGTAGCGGCCGAGCTCGCGGCCGAAGTAGCGGTCCGGGTGAAACTCCTTGGCCAGGCGGAAGTAGGCGCGCCGCAACGTGTTCTCGTCCGCGTCGCGCGGCACCCCGAGCAGCGCCCGGGGATCGCCGCGCGTGGCCAGCGCCAGCATCTCATCGATGCGCCGCCGCACCTCGGACGTCAGGTCGATCGTCTCGATCTCGTCCTGATGCACGAACGGGCCGGCCCCCGAAGGAGGCCGCTCGGGCCGCGGCGTCGCCACCGGACGCCGCACCACCGGCAGACGCCCCGTGGTGGGCACGGCCAGCCAGCGCCGGACGATCGGCGTCCCGCCATTCGCGGGCCCCGCCGCGCTCGCGGGGCGGGCCCTCTCGCCGAGCCCGGCCGGCGCCGGCTCCCCCGCCCGCTGCGGGGAGCCCTCGGGCCGGGGAAGAGAGGGGGGCGCGTGCATCGGGCGCGAGGTCTGTGCCGGGTGCAGCACCCCAGGCACATGGAGCACCCCCTCAGCGTGAAAGCGGCGCACGATATCGATGACCCGCTTCACGGAGAACGGCAGCCCGCGGCCGATCTCGTTGATGGAGCGGCGTCCATCCACCCGGCTGAGCACCAGGAGCTGATCGGAGTCCAGCAGCAGTTTCCGCGGTTCGACCCCGGCCACCAGCTGCGGCACCCACGCCTGTTCTGGCGCTTCTTCGACCGACGAGGACACGAGTGCATGGTACCACGGGAGGGCCGCCCCCGAGCCCGCTGGAAAGCGTAGCCCCGAACCCCCTCCAGCCCGCTAGGA
>DATAGU010000031.1:0-5338 GCA_036263495.1 Polyangia bacterium
TCGACCCGCGCCCCGTGGCGAGGACCAGCGCGGCCTCGGGCAAGGCGGCGCGCATCGCCAGCGCGGTCCGCGCCGCGCGCATCGCCTGCTCCATCGCGCTCCCCTGCGCGACCAGCGTGGCCACCACCGAGCCATCGGGCAGCCGCTCGAGCCGAGCGCCGAGCGGCGCCACCGCCGAGGACACGCGCTCGAAGAGGAGCGTCCCGCCCCTGCCGGGCAGCGGGTCGGACACCGAGCCGGACGCCGGCCCCGAGCCTGGCTCCGACTGCGCCCCCGACTCCGATGCCGTCGGCGCCGCCGCCCCGGACTCCGGAATGACCGTGGCGATCACCACGCTCACGGGCCGCATCTCCTCGGAGGTGAGGTGCGGCGAGCGTGTGGCCGACAGCTCGACCTGCGGGGCCGCCTCCAGGATCGCCCCGAGCTCCCGCGCCACCTGCGCCGCGTCCTGAGGGCGCCCGACCGGGTCCTTGCACAGCATGCGCGCCACGAGGTCGTCGAGCGCCGCCGGGAGGTCGGCCCGCAGGTCGCGCACGCGCGGGGCCTCCTCGAAGAGGATCTTCACGATCACGGCGAGCATCGCCTCGCCGGCGAACACCGGGCGCCCGGTGAGGCACTCGAACAGGATGCAGCCGAGGGAGAAGATGTCGGTGCGCGCGTCGAGCTCGTGGGTGCCGCGCGCCTGCTCGGGCGCCATGTAGCCGAGCGTGCCGACCAGGCACCCGGTGCGCGTCACGATGCCCGTCGCCCGCGTCGACCGGGCGATGCCGAAGTCGAGCACCCGCACGTCGTCGACCCGGCCGCCGAGCAGGAAGATATTGGCCGGCTTGATGTCGCGATGGACGAAGCCGCGCGCGTGCGCCGCCGCGAGGGCGTCGGCCACGTGCCGGGCCAGGGTCACGCTCTCCTGCATCGAGAGCACCGAGCGCGCCAGGCGCTGCCCGAGGTCCTCGCCCTCCAGCCACTCGGTGACCAGGAACGGCTCCCCGGTATCGGTCAGGCCCTGCCCGAGGTATCGGATCACTGCCGGGTGGTTGAGGTCCGCGAGCGTGCGCGCCTCGCGCGCCAGCCGCAGCTCGTCCTCCCGCTTGCCGCCGCGCAGGATCTTGAGCGCCACCGCCCCGCCGGTGGATCGATCTAGCGCCCGGTAGACCGCCCCCATCCCCCCACTCCCGGCCAGACGCTGGATCTCGAACCTCTCTCCGATGACGTCCCCTGGTCGCATGGATCTCTCTGGGTCCCGGCGCCGCGTATCGTCAGATCCGCCGGGGAGCCCAGTTTATTCCATCTGCGGCGCTCAGGAAGGATGAACCCAAAGGATGAGTAGAGAAGAATGAAAGTATTCCCCGGGTGATCATGGAATTTTGCACGAGGTCCGGACACTGTCGCCGGAGGCCGTGCGGGTAGGAAGAAATGGGTGACGCGGTCCGTCCTGCGCGCGTGGGTGAAGTTCGCGCCGCGGTGGCGCTCGCGACCCCATTCAAGACCTGCACGAACGTGCTCCGGTCCGTGTTCGCGCCATCGCCGAGCGCGCCGCCTTGCTCATAGACGCCCCGGCAAGACTTGCCCGCCCGGGCAAACCCTGCCGGCCGACACCGGCAACTCCTGCCGGCCGCAGCCGCTCCATCCCCCTGGCCCTCCCACGCCGCCCAAGAGCTCGCTGGCACCCCCCTTGCTCTGGGAGCGGCCCATCAGGCCCATCAAGCGCCCGTCCCAGGGCCAGGAGGAACCCCATGCAGCGCATCTACAGACTCGGCGGCCTTGGCATCGGCATGCTCGCCGCGATCGGCCTACTCGGCTGCGGCAACGCAGACTCCCTCGATGATGTCGGCGTCCTCACGTCGCAGCTCGTGGCCTCGCCCACCTTCGTGGCCATGCCCGACACCCACGTGGGCCAGACCAGCAGCAAGCTCGTCATCCTGACCAACGACCAGCAGCTCCCGTCCTACATCACGGGCTACACCTTCTACCCCACCTGGTCCGGCGCCTACACCTACAGCCCCGCGATGGCCACCATCCAACCCGGCGGCAGCATCACCACCGGCATCTTCTTCAAGCCCGGGACCGTGGGCCAGCAAGACACCCGCCTCCTCATCCACCACCACCTCGGCACCCTCACCCAGCCGGACCTGATCATCACCATCACCGGCAAGGGCATCCCCTAACCCTCACCTTCACGAAGCCGTAGCGCCGCCCCCACGATCTCGGCCAGGCGCTCGGCCGCCGCCGCGGCGCTCGGCCGAACCGCCGGCTCCGGCGCCATGAGCGCCGCCAGCAAGGCCCGCACGGCGCCGGCCGCCGCCCCGAGCTGCCGCGCCACCGCATCGGGCAAGAGGCCCTCGCCGTCGTTCCCCGTCAGCGAGGCCAGCGGGTGCTCGCCGCGCAGGAGCGCCGCGCGATCGGCCCGCACCGCCCCGGCCAGCATCTCGTACAGGATCACCCCCACCGCATAGAGATCCACCGCCGCGCTCGCCTCCCCCCGCCGCCGCTCGGGCGCCATGTAAAGGAGTGTCCCGCCGCCCTCACCGCGCCCCCCCTCGCGCTGCCCCCGCTCGTCGCCTCGCCCCGCCAGACCGAAGTCCGCCAGACCGAAGTCCGCCAGCACCAGCTCCCCATCGCCCTGTGGCCAGCCGAGCTCCTCCCGCACGAACGGCGTCGCACCGGGCGCGCCCCCCGGCGCGCCCGCCGCGCTCGGCACCGACAGCACGAGCGGCGCGCGGAACAGGAGGTTGCCCGGCTTGAGGTCGAGGTGCACGACGCCCGCCCGGTGCACGGCCGCCAGCGTCCCGCAGAGCTCGAGCCCGCGCCCGAGCGCCTCGCGCGGCGTGAGCCGCCCCCGCTGCAGCCGGTCGCGCAGCGTCCCTCCCGCGCACAGCTCCATGGCGATGAGGTTGGCCTCCTCATCGAGGTCATAGATCGCCACCACCCCCGGGTGACGCAACGCCGCGGCGATGCGCGCCTCATTGAAGGAGCGGGCGCGCACCTCCTTGCGCTCGCGCGCCGCCGCCTGCGGGTGCAAGAGCTTGAGCGCCACCTCGCGGCCCAGCTCGAGGTCCTGGGCCAGATACACCGCGCCCGCCGTGCCGCGCCCCAGCTCGCGCAAGAGGCGATACCGATCCCCGAGCCCGGGCAGCGCGCCCTCCACCCCGAGTAGCGTGGGCGCGACCCCGCCCGGCCCCGGAGGTGGCTCGAACCGTTGCGGCCGGACCCGCTCGGCGCGCAGGCGGGCGTTCGGGTAATCGATGTCGATCGCCAGCACCGCCTCGTAGTGGTCCCGCGCCAGATCGAGCTGACCGCCGCGCTCATAGATGTCGCCGAGGAGGAAGTGGGCCCGCGCCGCATGGCCCCGCGCCCCCGGCGCGCTCACCAGATGCCCGAGGAGCGGCAGCGCCGCCGTGTGCTCCACCGCCTCGCACAGGAGCTCGGCGAGCCGCATCGTGATGTCATGCTGATCGGGACGGAGCGCCGCGAAGCGGCGTAAGAACTCGGTCGCCGTGCGCTCCCGCCCCTCGGCCACGAGGCGATCGATCGCCGCCCAGAACTCGGGCCGCCCGAGCGAGGCCGGCGCCTGCGCCGTGCCGGCCGCCGCCGCTTCGAGCCGCCCGAGCAGCTGCCGCAGATACGCCTCCTCCGGCGGCAAGGGCGCCCCGCCCCGCTCGCCTGTCCCCGTCCCCCCTCCCGAGCTCCCCTCGCCCTGACCCTGCCCCGGGCCACTGCCCCGGGACAGACGCTCACGCCAGCGGCTCCACAGCCCCATCACTCCACCTCGATGCGCAGCACGTGCTGGCCCTGATCGAGCTCGAGGCGGTCGCCCCGGATGAGCTGCACCGATCCGCCCGCCTGCACCCCGTTGAACACCAGCCGCCCGCCCGCCGCGGCGGGCGCGAAGAACGGCCGACCATCGACGAACCGCAGCGCCGCCGCCCCCTCGCCCACAGGTAAGGCCCCTATACCCGCCAGCACCTTGCGCCCGCGATCGAGCCCGCGCACCACCTCGAGAAAGAGCAACGAATCCCCTGCGCCCGCCGCCGAACCCGCCGAAGCCACGCGACAGCGCAGCCCGCAGAACTCGCCGAGCCCGAGCTCCACCTCGCCCGCGAGCGGCAGCTCCCCGCCCGGGGCCAGGCGCAGCCCCGCGAGGAACGTGCCGTTGCGCGAGCCCGCGTCGCGCACGCGGAACTCGGTGCCGGCCAGCACTACCTCCATGTGACGGCGCGAGATCCCCGGATCGCGCAGCGGCACCTGGCAGCTCGGCTCGCGGCCGAGGGCCAGCGGAAACGCGCCCACCAGCGTCATGGGCTGGCCATCGATCCGCAGGTTCACCCGCGCATCGGTGAGGAGACGCGTATCCAGCGCATCGAGCAGGCTGCGATAGCGCTCATCCGGTTCGAGCGCGAGCGCCTCGGCGAGCGCGGCGCGGGCCCGATCCCGCGCCCCGGCGCGGAGATGGAGCTGATACTCGGCGAACGCGTCGCGGTGCCGGGTCTCGGCCAGCCGCCGCGACTCCTCGCGTCCCAGCACCGCCTCGAGCCGCTCGAGATCGCCCGCGCGCTGATAGAAGTCCGCCGCCCGCGTCTCGTTGCCCGCCAGCTCGTGGCACTCGCCGGCCCCCGCGGCATCGCCCGCGCTCTCGAACAGACTCGCGGCCTCGCCGAGCAGCGCCCGGTCGCTGTCCGCCACCACCCCCGTCATGCGCACCTGAGCGAGCATGGCGCGGGCGATGCGGCGACGCATGGTGCGGCCCTCGGGCGTATCCTCATCCGCCCAGTGCACCCCCGTACGCAGCTCCGCGAGACGGGCCTCGGGCGTGGCCGCGCGTTCGGCCAGATAAAGGTGCATCTCCGAGACCTTCGCCCGCTCCCCCGCGAGCGCATAAGCGCGCGCCGCCACGGGATAATCCCCCGCCGCTTCGGCCGCCAGGCCACGGCGGAAATCCGCCGAGAAGACGCGCTTGAAGAAGGTCACTGGCGGGATTTTACTCAACTCGACATCAACAGGGGCCAGTCACATCAAGACCTTCGGCCCCCGGTCCCCGGAACCTCGGGCCCGCCCGGTTGTCTCTGTTCATGTTCATGTATAAGGAGCGTGCCGATGTCCCGAATCATCGATCTCCTGGCCGTCGTGGCCGTGGCCGTGGTGCTCCTCCTGCCCAAGCCGAGCATCCGCGCGCGCCCCGCGTTCCGCGGTGAGCCCATCGAGCTCGATCGCCTGGCCGAGCTCCAGGACCAGCGCTACCGCCACTCCGAAGACATCGATGCCACGCTGGCCCTGGCCGATGCCCTCGGCGACCAGCACCCCGAGTGGACCATCGCGGCCCTCGACCGCTTCGCCAAGCGCA
>DATAGU010000032.1:0-21430 GCA_036263495.1 Polyangia bacterium
CACCCCCCTACTTCACTAGCCCCACCCCCCTACTTCACTAGCCCTACCCCCCTACTTCACTAGCCCTACCCCCCTACTTCACTAGCCCTCAGGGGCTAGTTGTCAGCCGTTCCGCATGCCCACTGACTACCCTGACCGTCAGAAATGGACGGGCCTCCATGAGGGGCTGGGGAGGCCCATCGGGCGAAGTCCGTGGGACAAATCGATCACTCGTTGCCTGGTCAGTTCTCAGGATTCTGCCCGCCCGGCGACTCCTATCAGATCACGGTGCCGTCCGGCACGACCGCCTCCTTGGGCACGATCACGATGCCGTCGCGGATGAAATAGAAGGGGCCATCCTCTTCCTGCGCCCGCCGCTCGTTGACGATGCGCACGCCGCGGCCGATGCGCGCGTTCTTGTCGATGATGGCGTTCTCGATGACGGCGTCCTCGCCGAGGCCGAGCGGCGGGACGCCCGGCCGCGCCGCCCCCGGCGTATCGTAATCATCGGCGCCGAGCACGAGGCTCGCCCGGAGTCGGGCGCCGGGCGCGATGCGCGTGCGCACGCCGATCACCGAGCGCTCGATCACCGCATTATCGATGAAGCAGCCGTCCGCCACGAGCGCGTCCTCGATGCGACAGGCGTGGATCTTGGTCGGCGCGAGGAAGCGCGCCTGGGTGTAGATGGGCCGGGTGGGGTGATAGAAGCTGAACGGGGGCTTGGGCAGGGTCAGCGCGAGGTTGGCCTCGTAGTACGAGCGCACGGTCCCGACGTCCTCCCAGTAGCCGTCGTAGAGGTAGGCCTGGACGCGCTGCTCGCTCAGCATGGCCGGGATGACGTGCTTGCCGAAGTCGATGTGGCCCGGCGGCGCGAGCGCGGCCTCGAGCGCCTGCCGATCGAACATGTAGATGCCCATCGACGCGAGGTAGACCGGGCCGGCGGCGCCGGCGACGTGTGATTCGAGCCCGGGGAGGCGCTCGGCCGGGGGTTTCTCGTCGAAGTGCACGATGCGGCCCCGATCGTCGATCTTCATGATGCCGAAGCCCGAGGTCTGCTCGGCCGGCACGGCCTTCATCGCCACCGTCGCCGCGGCCCGGGTCTGCCGGTGCGTGCGCAGCATGTCGGTGAGGTCCATGCGATAGAGCTGGTCGCCCGACAGGATCACCACCGCGTCCCAGCGCTCTCGGCCGACGTGGCGCATGCACTTGCGCAGGGCGTCCGCCGTGCCCTTGAACCAGCCGTCCCCCTCCTCGGTCTGCTCGGCGGTGAGGAGCGCCACGAAGCCGGACGAGAAGGCGTCGAACTTGTAGGTGTCGGCGACGTGCTGGTTGAGGCTCTGGGAGAGGTACTGGGTGACGACGAAGATGCGGCGCAGGTCCGCGTGGATGCAGTTGCTCACCGCGACGTCGATGAGCCGGTAGCTCGCCCCGATCGGGACGGCGGGCTTGGAACGCTGCTGGGTGAGGGGGAACAGGCGAGTCCCCCGCCCCCCTCCGAGTACGATGGCGATCACGTCCTCCATGAGGATCCTCTCTCCGGCATCAAAGGAGCGGCGTCGGCGGGGGCTCCGGCGACAGCTCGCCCTCCCGGTGGATCTGCGCGAGCCGCGCCAGGCCATCATCTACGGGCGTGCGCGGCCGCTTGAGCCGCTCCCAGTGCATGGCGCACTCGTCGACGCATTCGATGAGCGCCTGGTCGCGCTCGGCCTGGGCCAGGAACTCGTCCCCCTGGGGGAAGAGGACCGCCCCGAGGAGCGGGTCCCCGTAGCGCTCGCCGCTCGTCTCGTGCAGGCCGTAGAGCACGTCGGCCGCCCATTGCGCCTCGGTGTCGCCGCTCTGGTGCAGGAGCAGATCGCCGCTGCATGAGAGGTCGAGGATGCGGCTGAAGGGGTTGAGGTTGTGGAGGAAGACGCCGAGGTTGCCGGGCAGCCAGGGCGCCGCATGCCGGAGGCTCGGGGGATAGATGTTGGAGGCCACCACCAGCTCGGCGCCGAGCGGCGCCAGCACCGAGGCGGGCACGTTGCTGGTCACGCAGCCATCGACGTAGCGCGCCGGCCCCATGAGGAGCGGCGCCCATAGCCCGGGGGCCGAGGCGCTGGCGCGCACCGCCAGCCCGAGCGGCCCCTCATGGAGCACCGCACACTGGCCCGTGCTGAGGTTGGTCGCCACGGGGCAAAAGCGCATCTCCAGCTCCTCCAGATGGAGGTGGCCGAGGGCGCGATCGATGAACCAGGCGATGGGGGCGGTCGAGATGAGGCCAAAGAAGGCGGTGCGGGTCAGATTCATGCCGAGGAGCTGGTCGAGCCCCGCGTCGCCGCGCGCGCAGAAGAACGCGCCCACCACCGAGCCCATGCTGGCGCCGGTGACGACGTCGATGGGCACGCCCTTGCGCAGGAGACCCCGCAAGAGCGCCATGTGGTAGAAGCCCCAGGCGCCGCCGCCGCCGAGGGCGACGCCGACGCGCCGTCCGGTGAGGGCGCGCGCCCAGCGATCCACCGCCTGCTCCTCGTGCAGATCGAGCCGCACCCGCCGCCCGGGCCGCCATTCGCTGGCCAGGCGCTCGAGATCGAGGCGCAGGACGCAGGGCGACCAGTGCGGGTCGCGCAGATCATGCTGCGGCTTCTTCCAGCCGTAGAGCGATGGTTCGCCGAGGGCGTGAGGACGGGGCCGCGGGTTGAGCACGGTCCACAGGTTCTCCCGCCAGGCCCCCGCCGCCCCGCCCGGCTCGGGGGCGTCGACCTCGGGCGGCAGCATGGTCTTGCCCAGGGTGAGGTACACGATCTTGTCGGCCGGCTGGGTCCTGGGCTCGAGCGCCCAGCGGCTGTCGAGGAAGATGTAATCGAGGTGGGGGTAGCGGGCCTGCATGGCCGCCGGCGTGCCGCACGCGCGGCAGACCTTGCTCGACCCCTGGAGGAAGGTCTGCTCCGGGAGCTTGGCGCCGGGCGGGGCGAGGATCATCACCTCTTCGCCAAAGGAGCTGGCGATCTGTCGGGCGAGGAGCTCGAGGAGCGCGTCGAGCGGCAGGTCCGGGTCCAGGCACTCGAAGCGGACGACCTCGGCCCGCGGTGCCGTGCCCTCGGTGGCCGACTCGGGCAGGAGGAACCAGCGGTTGAGGAGCTGGACGACGATCTGTCGATCGAAGCGCAGGAGCACGGACGGCTCGAGGGCGATCGCCGTGCTGTTGTGGGCGCGTCCTTCGGCGACCTCCTCGAAGGCGAGCGGGCGGCCGGGGTTGATGTTGCGGACGGTCTGATCCTGCGCGAGCTGCAGGCTGCCCTTGATGAGGAGGTAGCAGGCCAGGGGCCTGTCCCCCTCGCGAAACAGCACCTGGCCCGACGCCAGGGTGATGCGCTCCTTGCGGGCGAGGAGCCGCCCCAGGTCCCCGGGGCTGAGCTCGTCGAGAGGGCGGGCCCTGCGCAGCGCTTCCATCCAGCGCGCCACGGTGATGTGGCGGACGTCGCCGAGCGGGCGCGCCGCCTCCTCCGCGCCGAGCGAGCGCAGGGCCGAGTAATGGGTCACGAATTGGGGGCCGGAGCTCATGCGGTTTCGCCAACGTCTGAACATCGGGCAGTCCTCTCCTCTATCTCCCAAGGCGAGAGCTTAGGCCCAGGCGAGGTGAGTCAAGACTCCGCTGGTCGGATCACTGCCCCCTCTGTCCGAGTCCTGGGGCCTCGTGTGCTCGTTCGTGCAGGGATCGCTTGCTGGCCCATGTGACCGAACAGCTGTTGATTTATTGGCAGCAGGTGTCGACAACCTGCCAATTCTTTGACACCTCTCCCCACAGTCTGACACTCACCAGAGGAGCGCCTGATAGGTAGCGATTCGATGGTCGGACCGACCTGACGCCGAAGCTCCATCGCCGCAACGAAGATTTCCCTCTGCAACCCGCTCCCCAGCGGGGGCTTCCCCGTAGATGGCGGTTTCCTACCGGCCAGGGCCTTCTCTACGCGCTCGCCACCTCCATCTGTCCATCAGCGTTCGATCGTTGGCACGCAAGGTGATAGAGCAGCGTGCGTCAGCACGCCCGGCGTGCTGACCCGCAGTCAGAAATGTTCGACCCGCAAGTACCCGACCAACAGATGTCCAACCAAGGCTCGCGAGCCTTTTTCATTTGCTGTTAGAGGATGCCGACATGAACTTCACCCGCTCGTTCGAGAAGGTTGCCGCCGAGACCGCGCGCGCCGCCTGGCCGCTCATCAAGAAGTTCAACGAGAAGTTCGAACGCCCCGGCGTCAAGCCGGATTGGGCCCCGGCGCCGCTGCTCAAGTCGCGCGAGCGCACCTTCCCGCAGCTTGGCTGGCCCCGCACGACCGATTCGCTGTGCCCGCGCTGTGTCAAAGAGACCCGGGACGGGATCATCGATGGCAAGATCCCGCTCGAGACCCTGATCGAGGGCAAGCCGGGCGAGATCAAGGCCCGCATCGTCGAGAAGGACGGCGAGATCCGGATGGAGAAGGACTGCCCCATCCACGGCCACTTCTCGGACGTGATGGCGATCGACCCCGCGTTCCTGGCCCGCATCGAGCGGCTCTACCCTGGCCGCGACTTCAAGTCGCCCGAGACGCTGCTCCGTGAGCACGGCACCTCGTCCATCCAGTACGGCCGCGGCTCGGTGCTGACGGTGGACCTCACGAACCGCTGCAACATGATGTGCGACCCCTGCTTCATGGACGCCAACCAGGTCGGCTTCGTGCACGAGCTGACCTGGGAGGACATCAAGCAGGTCCTCGATGACTCGATGAAGATCCAGCCGCGCCGGCAGATGTCGGTGCAGTTCTCGGGCGGCGAGCCCACGCTCTCGCCCTATTTCCTCGATGCCATCCGCTACGCGCGCGACATCGGCTACTTCGCGGTGCAGTGCGCCACCAACGGCCTGCGCTTCGCGCAGGAGCCGGGCTTTGCGCAGCAGGCCAAGGAGGCGGGCCTGCGCATGGCGTACCTCCAGTTCGACGGCATTGGCAACGACGCCAACGCGCACCGCAAGATCGGCAACCTCTTCGACGTGAAGCTCCGCGCCATCGAGGAGCTGCACAAGGCCGGCATCGACGTCATCCTGGTGGTGACGATCGTCAACGGGGTCAACAACGACCAGGTCGGCAAGATCCTCGAGTTCGCGATCGAGAACGCCGACAAGATCACGGTGGTCTCGTTCCAGCCCGTGTCCTTCACCGGCCGCGACGAGGACATCGACGACGAGACGCGCGCCCGCCAGCGCTACACGCTGTCGCACCTCGCGCACGACGTGAAGAAGCAGCTCGGCGTCTCCGAGCCGCTCCGCGACTGGTTCCCGCTGTCGGCCCTCGGCCCGTTCTCGGACCTCGTCGACCACCTGCTCGGCGAGAAGGCGGACTGGGGCTCGATGAAGTGCGGCTGCCACCCGAACTGCGGCATCGGCACGATCTTCTTCGTCCACAAGAAGACGAAGCAGATGGTCCCGCTCACCCAGTTCCTCGACATGGAGCAGCTGCTCAAGGACATCACCACCATCACCGATGGGGCGCAGGGGCGCGCGGTGACCGTGGCCGAGCTCGGCATGGCGCTGCTCAAGAACTACCGGCCGGAGGAGGCGCCGGCGGGGTACAACTTCTTCGATCTGCTCAAGCAGATGATGTCGCAGACGGGCGCCCGCGGGAACAAGATCGGTGAGTACGAGAAGGACGCGCAGGAGTTCGAGTGGCGTGTCCTCTTCGTCGCCGGCATGTGGTTCCAGGACCTCTTCAACTACGACTTCCGCCGCACGGAGATGTGCATCATCCCGTACGGGACGCAGATGGGCGAGATCTCGTTCTGCGCCTACAACACGGGCGTGGGCTGGCGGAACATCGTCGAGAAGATGCACATGAGCGCCACGGTGGCGGACTGGTACCGGCAGCACGGGCGGCACCCGGTGTATGCCAAGAATCAGGCGCTGGATTTGCCGGAGTTCGAGAACCCGCTCACGGCGCGGATCCCGGCCATGCCGGAGTACGTCAAGAGCTTGAACGAGCAGGGCAAGCTCAAGCTGCGCGTCGTGGGGCAGTAGCCCTCTCCTCTCCTCCCGGCGAGAGGGAACCTACGGTTGCCCTCTCGCGCTTCCCCTCCCTTTCCATCGACAGTGGTAGATGAGCCTGGGGCCTCGCCGCCCGGTGCCGGCGTGGTGTGGCGCGTGTTTCTGGGCAGCCGCGGGGGCTACACGCGAGGCTGGCGGGTCTGGCGGCCGATGATGCCCTGGGCTTCGAGGCGTACGGCGGAGCGGGGGTCGGCGGCGAGCTCGCGCAGGCGGGGGTGATCCAGGTTGATGCCTTTCATGATGAAGGCATGGAGCGTGGCGCGGAGCACGCTCTCGTGGGTGTCGTCGAGCCGCTCGATGAGGATGGCGCGCATCTCCGCGCAGGACGGGAGGGAGATCAATAGATCGATGGCGGCCTGGCGTACGGCGGGGTCCGGATCGCGCGCCAGGGTCGCGATGAGGGTGCCGATCTCGGCCCAGCCGATGTGCCGCTCCAGGCACAGGCGATCCAGCGCCTGGATGAGGAAGACGCGGATCTCTCGCGTCTCTTGGGGCTCAATGACCCTCCGGGCGATGGACCGCCAGCTGTTCGGGGAGGCGAGGTGGCTGAGGAGCCAGGCGGCGTGCTCACGCTCCACGGGCCTGGTGATGCGCCCGAACCCCTGCCACAAGGCTTCGCCGAGCGCGACCCGATCCCAGGGCCGCGCCAGGGCGAGCTGTCGATCGGGCTGGTTGAAGTCCATGGCCAGCAGGGCGGAGACGAACTCGGAGGGCGGGGTCCCGACGCCCCATCCCGGACGGCGGCGCAGGGCCGCGGCGGCGGCGTCTGCGGTGCTGTCCTTGAGCAGAGCCTGGCACAGGCTGCGAAGGTCTTCGTTCATCTCCAGTCGCCCTCCCTCAATAAATGATGATGATGTTCTGGGTGTTGCGGGCCCGTAGGGGCACGATCTCTTTACGTAACCAAGGCGGTCAGGGGGGCGATGGGGCTCGCTGTATCTGGGCTCGCCGCGCCTCCCCATGACCAGGGAGCATGGAAAATTCTGTGGGCTGAGGAGGGCTGGTGCAAGGCCTCGGGCATCGGCAGCGCCGCTGGAGGCCTTGCGGGCGTAGGGAAAACTGCACGGCCCAGATGGCCGCTGGGAGGGTTTCGCGTTAGCTTGCTGGCGTGCGTGCCGTGAGCCGGTCTTGTGTCCTGCTGTCGCTGATGCTGTGGACGACGGCCTGGACGACGGCCTGGGCGCAGCCGGTGGAGACGCCGCCCGTGGCGCCGGCCAGCACGGAGGCGCCGCCGCCGGCGAGCACGGAGGCACCTCAGGCGCCAGCGAGCACGGAGACGCCGCCGGCCCGCGTGGAGGCGCCGCCGGCCCCCGTGGAGCCGCCGCCGGCCCAGGGGCGGGCGCGGCTGCGCGGGCGGGTGTTCGAGCGGGGGGCGACGACGCCGCTCGTGGGGGCGATGGTGAGCGCGACCGGGGAGGTGACGACCGAGACCGGCGACGACGGGCGCTTCGAGCTGGAGGTGCCGGCGGGCCAGGTGGAGCTGGTGGTGAGCTCGCCGCAACATGATCCGCTGCGGGCCGAGGTGGCGCTGCGGGCGGGGGAGGTGCGGCAGGTGGAGTATCGGCTCACGCCGGTGCCGGCCTACCGCCGGCGCTACAGCACGGTGGTGCGCACGGACAACCGGCACGAGGGGCAACGCTTCTCGCTGCGCGACGAGGAGCTCTACCAGCTGCCGGGCTCGCTCGGCGATCCGTTCCGCGTGGTGGGCTCGCTGCCGGGGGTGGCGACGCCCATCCCGGGCCTGCCCTACTACGTGGTGCGGGGCGCGAGCCCGGGGATGAATGGCTTCTTCGTGGACGGCATCCGGGTGCCGCAGCTGTTTCACTTCCTGATCGGCGGCGGCGTGGTGCACCCGCACATCATCGACCGGCTCGACTTCTATCCGGGGGCGTATGACGCCTCGTTCGGGCGCTATGCGGGCGGCATCATCGACTCGGGGACCCGGCCGGCGCGTGGCGATGCGCGCCTGCACGGGGAGGCGGAGATCCGGATCTACGACATCTCGGCGCTGATAGAGACGCGGCTGCCGCACGACGTGCGGATCCTGGCCTCGGGGCATTATGGGTATCCGGGGCCGCTGATTCGACTGTTCGACCCGCGCGTCAACGTGAACTACGGGGACTATCAGTTCCGCCTCGACTGGCGGGGGTTCACGGTGCAGGCGCTGGGATCGGTGGACGAGGTGTCGATCGCGCTGCGCACGACGGACTCGAACCCGGACCAGCCGCCGGGGCGGAATTCGTACGCGCAGATCTTCCACCGGGTGCAGCTGCGCAGCCAGCAGCGGCACGGGCGGCTCGAGACGGACGTGGCGCTCGGCGGCGGGATGGATCGCACGCGGATCTTCGGCGGTCAGGGGGTGGAGAAGTTGGCGGTGAACGCGCGGGCGACGCTGCGGCTGTCGTTGCGCTGGCTACGGCTCCAGGGGGGGGTGGACGCGGAGCTGTCGCGGTTCCGGGCGGAGAACTTCCAGATCGGGGACGGGCAGGCGGCGCCGGATCAGGTGGGCGACCTGGCGGCGCCGCGCGTGGGGGTGGTGGCGAGCGCCTATCTGCAGGGGACGTTCATGCTGGATTCGTTCGTGCACCGGCCGCTGCGCATCACGCTCGGGGGGCGCATCGATACGTATCACACGGGCCGGGTGACGCTGCTCGGGCTGGATCCACGCCTGCAAGTGCGCTGGGAGCCGACAGGATGGCTGGGGTTCAACCTGGGCATCGGGCTCTATCAGCAGCCGCCGTCGTTCCCGGTGCCGCTGCCGGGGGTGGACACGTATGCGCTGCAGCTCGGACTGCAGCGGTCGTGGCAGGGGGCGCTCGGGATCCGCTTCAAGCTGCCCGAGGACTTCAGCCTGGAGACGACGGCGTTCGTTCAGCGTTTCTTCAACATCAACGAGGTGGTGGCGGACATCTCGACGTTCTCGTGCACGAGCCCGCCGCCGGAGTCGCTGTCGGGGGCGCTGGCGGCGATCACGCGGCAGGTGAATGGGCAATCGATGGGGCTCGAGCTCCTCTTGCGGCGGCAAACGGGGCGGGTGACGGGGTGGGTGTCGTATACGCTGTCGCGGGCGGAGCGGGCGTTTTCGTGCGGGCTGCGGCCTTCGGACTTCGATCAGCGCCACATCCTCAACGTGGTGCTGCAGGTGCGGCTGCCGAAGCGGTTCGTGCTCGGGGGGCGGTTCTATCTGGCGACGGGGCGGCCGTATACGCGCCTGGTGTTCGACCCGAACACGCTGCAGATCGAGGAGCCGCTACGCAACAACGCGCGGCTGCCGAACTTCGTCCAGTTCGACGTGCGGCTCGATCGCGAGTGGCTGTTCCGCCGCTGGGCGCTGTCGGTCTTTCTCGAGGTGGCCAACGCGACCTACTCGCAGAGCATCCTGTTCATCAGCTATCCGCAGCAGGGTGGCGTGACGCGCTATGACCGGCCGGAACAGGTGGGTTTCCGCTTCATCCTGCCGTCGCTCGGCGTGCGCGCCCGGTTCTAAGGTCGCTCCCTCATGGAGCGAAGGCACACCCGTCATCAAAGCGGTTGTTATCGAAGCGGCAGATCTTGTCCACGCAAGTTCCGCGTAGCGCGGGCGGCGACGTCTTGTCCCACGCCAAAATCGCCGACTGTGGGGAAGTCCTTTGCGCTGCCGTCGGCTGCGCCGACACCGAGCAGTGCCGCGCCGATGCCCGCGATGGCGCCGCCCACGCCGATGAGCACGCCGCCCGTGATGCGCCGCGTCCTCGCGCGAGTTGGTATCGGGGCGGCTGCCTTTGCCTTTCCCTTGGTGGTGTAAGGAAGGCTCAGGGCCGCCAGATAGGCACTACCCGCGCGGCCCGAATCTTCTTGTCGTGCGTGTGAAGGGGCACGCCGCGGCTCAGCGCTGAAGCAACGATGATTCGATCGGCGGGATCGCCATGGAAACGAGCTGGCAGGGTGTCCAGGCGTAGGATGATTTCAGGCGTGAGTGGGACAATTTGCACGATGTCGGGGTGGGTGGCTTCGATGAGCCAGCGGCCGAAAGGTACGGACAGCGCGAGCCGGCCCTTGCTCACCAGCATCTGTGCCTCCCAGAGGCTGATCGCCGACAGGAGAGGGGGCTCGCGGGCCGCCTGCCGATCGAGAGCCACCCGCTCGAGAGCGGGCAACTCGTCCTGGCCGGTGAGCCACCAGATCCAGACGTGGGTGTCGAAGAGGACGCTCACCGGAGCGCGTCGAAGTCGTCCTCCGAGAGTACGGATTCACCCGGTGACGCAAGGAGCCGCCCGCTTCCGCGCAGCCGCTCCCAAGGTTTGATCTCCATCCCCTCCTCGTGCCCCGGGGGCACGAGCCGGGCGATCACCTTTCCGCGACTTGTGATCTCGATGGGCTCCCGCTGTTTCTCGAGCCGTCGCAGCAGCTCGAGGCAGTGGATCTTGAATTCCGTGACGGAGACCGTCATTCGTTCAATTTGAATGGCCATTTCTCGAGGGTCAAGGTGAACGTGCCGGCCGGCCGGATCAGCGCCGATACGTGGGCTTGAATGGCGCGTACCCCCTGGTTGAGTGGCGCGTATCCCCTGGTTGAGTGGCGCGTACCCCCTGGTTGAGTGGCGCGTACCCCCTGGTTATACCTAGGGCATCCGCAGTGGCGCGTATAAGCCCCCATGCCCGGTCCATTTTCGTAGCAGTCCTGCAGGCCGGGCGCGTCATCCGGTGACGGGGCCGCCGCAGTCCCATGCCTCGATGGGCCGAAGCCTCGATCAGGAGGCGCGCGCGCGATCCGCTGGCCCCAACCTACCGGGCATAGTAGGTCTGCGGCGGGGGGACTGCACCGATCCGCAACCCACCCGCAACGAGGTGACAGACGATGTTGAAGACGGCGTACCCGGGACTGTTCGTGAAGGACATGCGAAGGGCCCTCGAGTTCTACGAGCGGCGGCTCGGGTTCCAGTGCACGTTCAAGGTGGATGACGAGCTCCATCCGGAGATCCCGTACGCCATCGTGAGACGCGACGACGTCGCCATCCATCTGTCGCTCGACCGCGGCGACCACGGTCGGGACGCGGCGGGGAAGGGCTTTTGTTACGTGGACGTGGACGTCATCGAGGGCCTGGCCGAGGAATGGAAGGCGGCGGGGGTGCCGTTCGTGCGGGCGCTCGAGGAGAGCCGGTATGGGATGCGCGACTTCGTGATCGCGGATCCCGATGGCAACCACCTCGGGTTCGGGCAGCGGCGCTCCTGAGGCCGTGTCGGATCAGCCTTCCTCGCTCTCCCAGCGGTTGGCGCGCTCCTCGAGCGGGCCGCGCTGCGGGCGCACGACGCAGAAGCGGTGGCCGGTGGGGGCCTCCATCACCCACCAGCGCTTGACGAATCCCACGCGCTTGGCGCCGAGCGCTTCGAGGCGCTTCACCTCGGCCTCGAGATCGTCGCTCTCGATGTCGAGGTGCACGCGGCTGTCGTGATCCACCTTCTGGAGGAGGATCATGGGCTCGTCAGGCCCGACCGAGAGCTCGCGATAGTGGCCGCTCTCGGGCGTGGGCGGCACCACGGGCTTGCCGAAGGCGCGGCTCCAGAACGCCGCGGCGGCGTCGATGTCGTCTACCTTGCAATCGATGACCAGGGCGCAGAATCGGCTACGGTGCATGGGGCCTCCCGAAGATGGCCGGACGCCGGTGAAGTCCGGGGTTGGTGAAGGGGACGCCGACGGATACCATCTGCGCCGAGGAGAGACCTAGCGAAATGAACCCACTCACTCGATGGTTCCGGCTGCTCAAGATGATGCCGCCCGTGCTGGGCGCCTCCATGCCGGGTCTCGGCCCCTGGCTGGCGCGTCGCCGCTGGCCGCGGGCCGAGGGGACGATGCACGCCGAGGGGCTGGAGGGGCGGGTCGAGGTGATCCGCGACCACTGGGGGGTGCCGCACATCTTCGCGTCGAACGAGCACGATCTGTTCTTTGCGCAGGGCTATGTCCACGCCCAGGACCGCCTGTGGCAGCTCGAGATGGGGCGCCGCACGGGCAACGGCACGCTGAGCGCGGCGGTGGGGCCGACGGGGCTGCCGGTGGATCGCCTGCTGCGGACGCTGGGGCTGCGCCGGGCGGCCGAGCGCAGCTGGGCCGAGCAGGTCGACGGCGACGCGCGGGCGGTGCTCACGGCCTACGCCGAGGGGGTGAACGCGCGGCTCGCGAACGAGCCGCTGCCCATCGAGTTCTCGGTCCTCGGGGTCACGCCCGAGCCCTGGACGCCGGTGGACACGCTCGTGCGCGGGAACCTCCTCGCGCTGCTCCTCGGCGGCAACCATCGGCTCGAGCTCTTGCGCGCGCAGATCGTGGCCGAGGCGGGCGAGGAGGTGGCGGCGGCGCTGCTCCCGCCCCACGCGCCGAACACGCCGCTCATCGTGCCGCCCGAGGCGCGCAACGTGCGCGGGCTGGCCGGCCTGGCCGGCATGGAGGGGCTCGACGGCGCGGACCGCTGGCTCGGGGACCCCAACATCGTCTCGGGCAGCAACAACTGGGTGGTGCACGGCCAGCGCACCGCGAGCGGCAAGCCGCTCCTTTGCAACGACGTGCACATCGGCCTCGGCCTGCCGTCGACCTGGTACGAGAACGGGCTCCACGGCGGGCGGTTCAACGCGGTGGGGTTCTCGCTGCCGGGCGTGCCGCTGGTCATCATCGGGCACAACGGGCGCGTGGCCTGGGGGATGTCGAACCTCGGGCCGGATACGCAGGATTTTTATCTCGAGAAGGTGGACGATCCGCGGGCGCCGCGGCGCTACGAGTACCAGGGGGCGTGGCACGACCTCGACGTGGTGCGCGAGGAGATCCCGGTGCGCGGCCAGAGGGCGCCCGAGGTGCTGGAGGTGCGCAGCACCCGTCACGGGCCGATCATGAACGAGGCCATGAGCCGGGTCCTCGCCAAGGCCGAGCCCATGGCCCTGCGCTGGGCGCTCTACGACAGCCGGCCGCTCATCCAGCCGCTCGTGCAGCTCAACCTGGCCACGAGCTGGCAGGACTTTCGTGCCGCGCTCTCGCGCTGGGAGAGCCCGGGGCAGAACTTCGTCTACGCCGACGGCGAGGGGCACATCGCCTATCAGGCGACGGGGAAGATCCCGATCCGCGCCCCCGGGCACCAGGGGCTCGTGCCCGTACCGGGCTGGACCGGCGAGTACGAGTGGCGGGGGTTCATCCCCTTCGAGGAGCTGCCCGCGTCGCTCGACCCGCCGGCCGGCTTCGTGGCCACGGCCAACAACAAGATCACCTCGGACGACTATCCCCACCTCATCGCCTACAACTGGTTCCCGGGGTACCGCGCGGAGCGCATCCACCAGCTGCTCGCCGCGGGAGAGAAACACACGGCCGAGGACATGCGCCGGATCCAGGGGGAGACGTACTCGCTGCCGGCGGCGGCGCTGCGGCCCTATCTCGCGGTGGTGAAGCCGGAGACCGAGATCGAGACCGCGGCGCTGGCGATGGTGCAGGACTGGGATCTGCGGTTCGAGACCGACCGCGTGGGCGCGTCGATCTTCCAGGCCTGGTACGTGCACCTCCTTCGCCGGCTGCTGCGTCACAAGCTCGGGCCGGCGCTGGCGGAGCGGTACCTGGCGAGCGAGTACGAGCGCCACGGCAGCATGCACATGCCGCTCGTCATCGGTCTCATGGAGACGCCCGAGAGCGACTGGTTCAAGGGACCGGGGTCAGGGCCAGGGCCAGGAGACGAAGGGCAGGGACAGGGGAAGGACCAGGGACAGGGGCAGGCGACGAGGACACGCGACGAGGTGGTGCAGGAGAGTTTCCACGACGCGATCCGCTGGCTCGGCGAGAAGTACGGCAAGGACCCCAAGGGGTGGCGGTGGGGGCGGGTGCACACGGTGACGTATATGCACTCGCCGCTCGGGCGGACGGGCATCGGGCTCCTCGGCCGTCTGTTCAACAGCCGCACGCTGCCGGCGCGCGGCGACAACTACACGGTGGATGGCGCTTCGTTTCTGTGGAGCCGCCCGTTCGAGGTGGTGCACGGCACGGCCATGCGCATGATCATCGACCTCGGCGATCTCACGAAGTCGGTGGGGATCCACACGCCGGGGCAGTGCGAGCACCTCTATCACCCGCACCGCGACGACCTCATGGAGATGTGCCAGAAGGTCGAGTATCACCCGCTCCTGTTCACGCGGCAGGCGGTGGAGGCCGAGGCGGAGCACACGTTGACGCTCGAGCCGGCGCCGCGGCCGGGCTGAGCGGCCGGCGGGTGAGAGAGGTCCGAGTGGACGCGCCCAGGCCGCCGCTGGCGGTGACGACGATCGACAAGCCGGACGCCAGGCTGGTGGCGCTCGCGCGCCGCCGCGCCGAGGCGTGGGGCCTGCCGTTCTGGGCGCGGTCCCGGGGGGCCGGCGCGGCCGGTGCTCGCTCTCTCGAGGCCGCGCTCGGGACCGTGGCCGAGGCCCTGCTCGTGTTCGGCCGCGAGGGTCTCACCCTGTGGGATCGCGCGGGACGGCTCCACTTCCACCCGGGGATGGCGCACCTGCGCCTCTTGCGGCTCGAGGCCGTCGAGGAGGACACGTTCGTGCGGGTGGCCGAGCTGCAGGCCGGGGATCGCGTGCTCGATGCCACGCTCGGCCTCGGGCAGGACGCGCTGGTGGCGGCGCGGGCGGTGGGGCCGGCGGGCCGCGTGGTGGGGCTCGAGAAGAGCCTCGCCCTCTATGCGGTGGTCTCCGAGGGGCTGCGCGATCTCGAGCCCGGGCCGCGCGCGTGCGCGATCGAGGCCGTGCACGCCGATGCCCGGGACTATCTCCAAAGCCTGCCCGACCGGGCGTTCGACGTCGTGTTCTTCGACCCGATGTTCGAGAGACCGCGCAAGGCGCAGCCGTCCTTCGAGGTGCTGCGCCGCTACGCGGAGCACGCGCCGCTCACCCCCGAGCTCCTCGCGGAGGCGCGCCGGGTGGCGCGGCGCTGGGTGGTGATCAAGGGCTCGCGCCACTCGGAGGATCTGAAGAAGCTCGGCCTCACGCCCGAGCCGGGCTCGCGCTATGCCGAGGTGGTGTGGGCGAGGAGCCGGTGACCCAGGGGCCGTGAGGTCAGGCCGCCGTCACTTGGCGACGCGCAGGATGCTGGTGTTGCTGCCGTCGATCCAGTAGACGAAGCCCGGGCCGAGCGCGAGCGAACGGGCGCCGCTCTGGCCGCTGGCGAGGATGCGCGCGCCCCCGACGCATCCGGTGAGCGGGCAGGTCCGGAGGGTGCCGTCGTCCGAGGCGATCCAGTAGACGCCGCTGCTGTCGACGGTCATCTCGATGGGGTAGGGCTGGCTGCGGATGAAGTTGGCGGGGGTCCCATTGCAGCCGCCGGCCGAGCACGTGGCGATGACGCCCACGGGAACGCCGCCCGAGGGTCCGGGGGAGAGCGTGTAGACGATGTTCTGGAAGACGAGGGTCTGGGTGACGCTCGTCTGGTTGGCGGCGAGCGAGGTGCCGGTGGTGCAGCCGGTGCCCGGGCACACGGTGAGCGCCGAGCTGTTGTTGGGATCGATGAAGAAGATGTTGGTGCCATCGGTGGACGTGTGCTGGATGCTGCGGCCGATGAGCTGCTGTGGGCTGGCGCAGGCGCCGCCATTGGGGGCGCAGGTGATCTTCCAGTACCCGGAGTCGAGGGCGAAGAGGTACACGCTGTCGCCGATGGCCTGCAGGCTCTCGAAGCCGGAGAGGGTCGGTCCGAAGAGGCTCTCGATGGGAGAGGGGCAGCCGGCCAGCGGGCAGTGATAGAGCGTGGGTCGATAGGTGGACTGGACCGGCGCCGATTCGAAGAAGACGGTGCCGTTGGCCACGACGATCTGGAGGGCGTCCTGCACGGTGTCGGCGATCTGGCGGGGGGCGACCACGCAGCCGCTCGCGGGGCAGGTGAGCACCCGTGAGCCGGCGGTGAAGTAGATGTCGGTGGCATCGACGGTGATCTGATGCAGGTTGGTGCTGCCGGACAGGACCGGGGTGGGCTGGCAGACGCCCTGGTTGCACTCGCCACCGCCGCAGGAGTGGTTGCAGGCGCCGCAGTGCTCACCCGAGGTGGCGATGTTGACGCACTGGCCACCGCAGGCCATGAGAGGCGCGTCGCAGCGAATGGTGCCGCTGCCG
Source organism: Polyangia bacterium (assembly GCA_036263495.1). GTDB lineage: Bacteria > Myxococcota_A > Polyangia > Palsa-1104 > SHYY01 > DATAGU01. Next base: position 16,111 of record DATAGU010000032.1, read on the forward strand.
AGGTTGACCGTCAGGGTGGCCCGTTCACGCGCGGTGCCGGCGAGCGTGAGGTTGCCGCTCCCGTTGCCGGCGATCGTGCCGGCGAGCAAGCCCTCGACCTGGACCTGCAGGTTGCCGCCCGGCTGTCCGGGCAGGAGCAGCGGGAGCTGGAGGGGGAGACGCGTGACGCGGCCGCCGGAGGAGTCGCGCGTGCCGCTGACGGCTCCGCTCAGGGTGATGCGCAGCGTGTCGACCTCTCGCACGGAGCCCGAGGTCACGGTCAGCGCCACGCAGGTCGAGGAGGCGTTGGCGCAAGGATCCGTGGCTCCGCAACCACTGCCCATCACCATCAGGGCCGCGGTGACGGACGCCATCCAGAAGGGAGCCACGAGGGAGACCGCGCGCGGGCTCAAAACTGCACTCCCGGGAAGGAGTTGACCGTGGGGTTCTGGGTGAGCCCGACACCGAGGCCCACGCCGAGACCCGCGCCGACGCCGGCGCCGACGAGGGTCCACACCCACCACTTGCGCGCGGCCGACTTGGACGGTGGGGGCGCAGGCGCGACGGCCTTCGTGAGCGATGGCTGCTCCTGTCCTGCCGCGGCGGGCACGGGCCCAGGGGACGTCAGGGCCGGCGTGGTGGGCTGCTGCACGCCGGAGGGCGGTGCCGAGCGCGCCCGCCCCTGCGCGGCGATCAATTCCTCCAGCGTGGCGATCTTGTGCTCGACGTCCTTCCGGTTGGGTGCGTTGGGCGACACGCGGAGGTAGCTGCGATAGAAGCGCACGGCCTCTTCATGCTTGTCGAGCAGGCGGTAGCACTGGGCGATGTTGTACAGGAACACGGGATCGTCCTTGTGACGGTAGGCCTCTTTGAAGTCCTGGAGCGCCTCTTCGTACTCGTTGAGGTTGTAGTGCCGCGTGCCGGAGATGAAGTGGCGTTTGGCTTCGGCAGCTTCATCGGCGCGGACCGACGCGGCGGTGAGGAGGATGCCGAGGAGGAGCACACGACCTGGATGCATGGGCGGAGACTAGCACAGGGGATCGGCGCTCTTGATACGAGCAGAGGAGGGCCGTGCGGCGGCTCTCTCGGGGGCGCCTGGTGCTATCCCCCGGTCTTCTTGCCGCGCACCTGGCGGGACAGGTAGATGCGCTCGAGGAAGTCGTAGAGCACGAGCTCCTGCGCCCGCGCGGCCGAGCGGAGGAGGCGGTTGGCCAGCATGTGGATGTAGCTCGGCAGGAGCTGGTCGATGGAGAGCGTCAGGCGGCCGGCGCGCTCGGCCTCGCGGAGGCGCGCCACGATGGGCGCGTGCTGCTCGGAGCGGCGCCGCAGGATGGCGAAGCCGGGCGCGAGCATGCTCTCCTCTTCCTGGGTCGGATCGAGGAGCTCTTCGAGGGCCAGCCGCTCCTTGCGGTACCGGTCGCCGAGCTGCTTCTCGAACAGGCTGTTGACCCGGAACTCGCGGCCAAAGCTCTCGCGGATGCGCTTGAGGAGCGCGTGCCGCGCCTCGAGCGGGTAGGCGAAGTCGTCGAGCAGGAAGTCGATGCCGCGCAGGGTCAGGCGCCAGCGCGCGTCCGCGCCCTCGTCGCCGGCCAGGGTCTCGACGATGGCCAGCGCGGCCTCGCTGTCGGCCTGGAAGAGCTGCTCGGCGAGCAGGATGCCCTGGGGGCCGCCGTAGCGCTCGACCTCGCGCTCGTAGGTGTCGAGCACGACCCGCGCGAGCTCGCCGCTCTCGAGGAGCGGGGCGCACGCGGCGTGGAGCGTCGGCAGGGCCTCGGCCGCCAGGCGCTGCGGCGGGCCATGCAGGCGCAGCCGCACGTGCCAGTCGGGATCGCCGTAGCGGATGAAGAACCAGCCGTCGGCCGCGCCGGTGGAGAGCGATTGCTCGACGAGCGGGGCGACGAGGAGCGACAGCACGCGATCGGCGGTGGCGGTGCCGCAGTAGATCTTGGCGTACAGCCACTCCGAGCCCGGGAGGAAGCTGCGCTCGGCGCTCGGCACGCTGAGGGTGGGCCTCCCCCCCTGCTCGGCCAGCGCGTCGGGCGTGGCCGGCGCGGGCGCACCGGCGGCCATCGTCGCCGCGGTCTCCGGGGCCTCGGACGTCCGGGGCGCCGCGGGCGGGCTCGTGCTGGCGACGCGCGGCTCGGCGGGCGTGCGCAGGAGCGGCAGCACGACCTCGTGCACGAAGCGGCCCTCGGGCCCGGTCGCGCAGAGGTCGCCCGGCCCGGGGAAGAACTCCTGCAGGAGCACCTCGTGGCGGCCCTTGACGAGGTGCACGAAGCTCTCGATGGAGAGGACGTTGTCGAGGTCCACGGGCAGGAGGTTGTCGGCGTCGACCACGGCCACCCAGCGGGGCAGGCGGAGGCGGCGCCGGAGCGCGGTCACCTCCTGGAACATCCGCGCCCCGCGCAGCTCGCCGAGCGGCTTGATGACGCTCTCGGGGAGCCGCCAGCGCGCCCGGCTGAGCACGATCCGGCCGGCCACGACGCGCGGCAGGAAGGCGGCCTGCTCGAGCGGGCCCCAGTTGAAGGAGAAGCTGCTCAGGCCCTGGAACTGCAGCGAGCACAGGAAGCGATAGATGCCGAGGCCGCGCAGGTTGAAGTTGTGGGCGGTGGTGAGGCGCGGGATGATCTCCCGCCCGAGGCTGGCCGAGCGGAGCACGACGCGGCTCCCCTCGACCGAGACCCACAGATCGGTGATGGGGATCTGGTGCTCGGGCGGGGCGCCGGAGCGGCCGAGGTAGACGATCTCGCGCTCCCGCAGCACCGGGCGCAGGAGCACGTTGCCGATGCGGCCCTCGGGCAGGTGCACGATCTCGGCGAACAGGGCGCGCGGCTCGAGCGCCTCTTCCTTGCGCAGGTAGCGCGCCACCGCCTCGCCGAGGCGCGGGTCGACGTGGCAGAAGCGGCCGAGGAGGTTCGCGCCCGACGGGCCGGAGACGCCCTGGACGATGAGGCGGAAGTCGCCGCCGCGCAGGGCCTCCTCGGAGGCGGCGGCGAACATGCCGTAGATGGCGAAGGAGGTGGGCAGGGCCTGCGGCCGGGGGTTCTCGAGCGCCTTGAGATCCTCTTCGTCGAGCGTGATCTCCATGGCCTGTCCGGCCACGGCCTCCTCGACCTTGCGCAGGAGCAGGCTCTGCCGCCCGCGCCAGCGCATGGGCTCCTCGTCGCCCGGCGGGAAGGCGAGTCCTTCGAGGAGCGGCGAGCCCTCGGCCGACGGAGCGTTCGAGCGATCGAAGCCGATGCCCGACTCCTCGTCGAGCGCCTCGGCGAGCGGCACGCTCCGGCCCTCGTAGCGGCTCGAGAACGCCTCGCGGAAGCGGCCCATCGCGTCCTCGCCGGACGGCGACGGGGAGAGGCGGTGGAGCAGGGCGACCCCGCGCAGGAGCTCGGCGAGCGGCTCGCCACCGAGGGCGGCGTCGGGGGCGGGCTTGGCCATGTCGACCTGGAACAGGCGCGGCAGCTCGGGCTCGGCGGGCAGGCCGGCGAGGAGCTCGACGACCTCGCGATACCGCTCGGGCGAGGAGCCGGGGCCGCGCTCGTCGAGGGCCGCGAGGCGGAGGCGCACGGCCTCGAGGCGCTCGGCGATGGCGGTGCCGGTGGGGTGGGCGGCGAGCTGCGCCACGAGGTCGTGGATGGGCTCGGGGCCGGTCACGGCGGGCATGAGCTCGGGGACGAGGAGCTGGCTGGCGACGAGGTCGCCGATGAAGGCGTCGGCGTCTTCGCGCCCGATGTCTTCGTCGGGGTCGACCAGGGCCTCGGCCAGGTCGGCGAGGAACGCGCCCTGGCGGCTGCGCTCGATGGTGGCCTCGAGGTACGGCGTGGGCTCGACGGCCACGAGGTGGTAGGAGCGCAGCTTGCCGTCGAGGCGCGACTCGGCGTAGCGGAAGCGGCCGGCGGCCTGGTAGAGGCTCGTGTTGGGGCGGTAGCGCAGCCCCTTTTGCAGGGCCTCGTCCTTGCCGAGGGCCTCGGCCAGGGCGAAGAGGTAATCCATGTCGAGCCGCGTGTGACGGCGGTAGGCCGCGCGCGGGGCCACGTGCAGTCGGGTGTCGCCGTCGACGCGGCCGATGGAGCAGCCGGAGAACAGGCCGAAGGGCGTCGAGCGTCCGGCCATGCGGGGGAAGTAGCGCGTGAGCGTGCGCTCGACTTTGAGGCCGCGCTCGCTGTCGGGCTTCTCCAGCCACAGGGGCAGGCTCTCGTCGAGGGAGGGCGAGGCGACGAACAGGGCCTCGCGGATCTCGGGGCGGTCGAGGGCGGCGCGGAGGCGCGCGCGCAGGCGGGCGCGATCGGCGGCGAGGGCTTGTTCGAGCCGGTGGGGGTCGTCGACCGCGGCCAGGGCCTCGAGGTCGGCGCCCCAGGCGAGGAGCTCGTCGAAGGGCAGGAGCGGGGTGCGAAAGACGAAGAAATCGGCAGGGGCAAAGGGATGTGCGGGGGCCTTGGCAGCGGGGGCGCGCTTGGGTTTCGCGTCAGGCATGTCTCTCGTCTTTCGTCTCCGGTTCGAGGGAACGACGGCGAAGTCTGCGAACAGATTACTATAAGCAGAGGGCGCGGGCGGTGTTGGATCATGGGATTTCAAGGGCTTGGGAGGGGTCCTCGTCAGCTTGCGGCGCCACCTCGCACGCCCGGAACGCCACCTCGCACGCTCAGAGCCCCACCTCGCACGCTCAGAGCCCCACCTCGCACGCTCAGAGCCCCACCTCGCACGCTCAGAGCGCCACCTCGCACGCTCAGAGCGCCACCTCGCACGCCCAGAGCGCCACCTCGCACGCTCAGAGCGCCACCTCGCACACTCAGAGCGCCGCCTCGCACGCTCAGAGCGCCGCCTCGCACGCTCCAGAGAGCGCCTTGGACACACCAAGGCATCACCTCGCACGCACCGGAGGCCACCTCGCACGCGCCGGAAGCCGTCTCGCACGGTCCGGACGTCACCTCGCACGCCCCGGGACGCCACCTCGCACGCCCAAGACGCCACCTCGCACGCTCCGGAGGCCGTCTCGCACGCCCCGGAGGCCACCTTGCACGCTCAGGGATGCCCTCTCGCACGCCCCAGGTATCACCTCGCACGCCCCAGGTATCACCTCGCACGCCCCGGACACCCTCTCGCACGCCCTGCACGACCCCTTGCATGCTCCGGTGCCGCTACCTTTTTCTCCAAGCCTACGGCCGTATCATGGGTGAAACCATGCCGGGCAAGATGAGGTCGAAGCTCTTCAGCGACAACCCGCCCCCGGGGGACCAGGAGGTCCGCGAGCTGTTTCTGAACCGTGAGGCGGAGCTGCAATGGGGGCTCGACCTCCTACGCTGTCAGGCGACAGTGTAATTGACCCCCAAACGACACTAATTTT
>DATAGU010000033.1:0-107131 GCA_036263495.1 Polyangia bacterium
CGCCCGCTGCCGCGGAACTGCACGAGCGGATACCACCCCGCGCCGCCCGGCACGCGCCCATTTTCCCAGTGCAGCGAGTCCTCGAACGCGTAGACCGAGGGCTCGCGCAAATAAAGGATGTCATTCTGCAGCGACAGCGCCGTGAACCGCTGCCCCTGCGGGGCCACCAGGATGAGCCCCTTGCCACTCACCCGCGACAGCCCATCGGCCTCGCCGCCGAACAGATCCTCGGTGAACCGACCCCGCTCCCGGCGATAGAGCGGCTCGAAGGTCATCTGCCCCGTCGATAGCACCGCGCCCGTGGCTCGCGACGACAGCTGCCCATCGACGCGGATGATCAGCATCCCGCGCTCCGTGAGGCCAAAGGGCTCGCCATAGAGCCCGCGCGGCACCAGGCGCTGGGTGGCGAACTCGGTCATCGGGACCGGCAGATCCACCCGCAGGAGCTCGATCGGATGCGGCGGCGGCGCCGGTGCAGCCGGTGCCGGCGGCGCCACCTCCGGCGCCACCTCCCCGGATCGACGCACTTGCCAGCCGCTGTCCGTCGCCGCCCCAGCGGCAGGCCCCTCGCTCACCCCACGCCGCTCCGTCTCCACGCTGGCGAACGGCAGCTCCTGCTCCTCGACCGCCCGCAACCCATCTTCGGCGATGTGCCGCACCGCCAGCGCCGACCCCTCCAGCGCCTCGACCATGCCGGGGGGGATCCGATCCTCCACCTGACGCGCCAGATCCCCCTGCCCTGCCTCGAGAAACGCCCGCCGCGCCCCGGCCAGATCCCCCGAGCGCAGGAGCGCCAACCCGAGATATCCGCGCGCCCGCTGGTTGCGTGGCTCCTTCTCCGTCACCAGCGCCAGGTGCGCCACCGCCTCCCGGTAGCGCCCGAGACGCAGCTCCACCAACCCCAGGTTCAGGCGCAGCCCCGGATCCTCGGGATCCCCCGCCACCAGGTCCTGATAGATGTCCCGCGCCTCCGCCAGGCGACCGGCGCGAAAGTGCACCAGCCCGAGCAGGTTGCGCACCCGTACATCGGCGGCACCCCCGAGCTCGAGGGCTTGAGCCACTTCCTGCTCCGCCCCTACCAGATCATCGTTCCGCAGCAGTTCCCCGGCGCGCTGCAGATGCAGGTCCAGGGGCTGTTCCTGTTCGTCGACGCTCATCGCCTCGCGCTCCGCCTCGGTGCGACCGGGGGTCCTTGATATCACAAGTCACTCTCCCTGATTCACCCGCCGATCGCATGACGCGCCCGCCGGAACCGCGGCCTTGGAGCCGCGGAGGTCTCGCGGGCAGAGGATCCAGGCGCCCGCTCCCTGTCCTTGCGACGCACCGCACCATATCGGCTCCACCAAGGTAGGTTGTTCCGCGGGCTTGCACCCGGCGCCGAGCCCCGTGGCTTGACAGATCGCCGGTTCGACCGAATCTCGACCTGTATCAAGTCGTACAGCGTGCGCCGGGCCTGCTAGAATCGGCTTGCCTGATCAGCAACCGCAGGCAGGCAGGTACATCCAGAGAGGGGCGTCATGGTGAACAGGTCGGTGCAACCAGACGGGACCATCCGGTTCGAGGACGAGCGAGGCGTCGCGTTCCTCCGCATGCTCCGGCCCGGGGTGCCGCTCCTCACATACACGGGTCACATCAAGGCCGACTTCTACGACGCCCTCGTCGTCGAGTACAAGCAGGAGCTCGAGCGGGCGCGACGCGACAAGCGGCAGCTCGTCATCCTCGCCGACGGCTGGGAGCTCAAGGGCATGGACACGGCCTACCGCGAGCGGTGGGTACAGTGGATCAAGGAGAACCGCGCCTACGTAGCCACCATCCTGGCCCTCTTGCACTCGCGGCAGGTGGTCATGGCCGCCAACATCATGAGCATGCTCATCGGCCGGGGCCTCATCCGGACCTATGCCGATCCGAAGGACTTCGAGGAGGCGATCGAGCTGGCCGTGCCGGGTCTCGGCTGGCACTGGAAGCACGTCCTCGGGTCCCCCTCCGGCACCGAAGGCGGCGCGCCCCTCCACGCGGGCGGATGACGCACCAGCAAGCTCCCCCAGCATCGTTCTCGCAGCCCCCCGCGCATCCAGCTCCCCAGCACGCCCGAGCCCTGTCCCTGGGTGAACCGAGCGAGCGATGGTTCTCCCGGGGACGGGCCCCCCCTCCCGGGGCTTGAGCACGTCACCCCCGGGACCCGAGTACGTCAGCACAGGGACCTGGATACGCCATCATAGGGACCGACACCGCCTGCACAGGGACCGACACCGCCTGCACAGGGACCAGATAGGGTCATCACAGGGACTAACACCGCCTGCACAGGGACTGACACCGCCTGCACAGGGACCGGATAGGGCCATCATTGGGACCGGAACCCCCTGCACAGGAACCGAACCCCCCTGCGCAGGGACCAGCACCCCCTGCACAGGGACCAGCACCCCCTGTGCAGCCACCAGCACCCCCTACACGGAAACCAGCACCCCCTACACGGAAACCAGCACCCCCTGCACAGAAACCAGCACCCCCTGCACAGAACCTAGACACACCGTCCCACCGGAGGGCACGTCCTGCGGCCCCAAGACCCCCCGGGGCGGCGGGCCCGTGCTCAGCCGCGCGGCGGCGGGGTGCCCGCGACCTCGCGCGTCCGATACTTGGCAAAAGCGCGCGTCACGAGCTGCACATACTGCTGGGTCGTCTGATAGGGAGGCACCCCGCCGTACTTGTCCACGGCGCCGGCGCCGGCATGGTAGGCGGCGATGGTACGGACCAGGTCCCCCTGATACCGATTGGCGTTGAGCCGCAAGAGGCGCGCCCCCGCCAGGATGTTCTGCCGGGGGTCGAAGACGTTATCGATGCGCTGGCTCACCTCTTCGTAGGGCATGATCTGCATGAGCCCCCGCGCCCCCGCACAGGACACCACGTGGGGGTCGTAGTCCGACTCCACCTTGATGACCGCCCGGAGGAGCGCCTCCGGGATCGCGTAGAGCCGGGACGCCTCGGTGATGATGGTGTCGTAGCGGACGTAGCGATCCGGGCTGCGATCGCGCGCCGGCACGACGTCGGCGCGCGAGACCTTGCAGCCCGCGGTCGAGGACCCCGACACCGTCGCCGCCCGGCCCGGCCCGGAGTAGGCCATGCGTTTCCACCCCGCCCCCTTGGGGGGCGTGAGGTTGGTGAAGTGGACGACCCCGCCCTTGTCCTCGAACGTAAAGATGTCCGCTGCCGCGGTCCCTGCGGTGCCGAGCATGCCCACGCTGGCCATGGAGCACGGGAGGGCGATCAGCAAACCGAGCCAGAGGGTCTGCGAGCGGATCATCGCCAACATGGTAGCGTTCCCGTGGCCGTTTGCAAAAGCCGTGGCTGATTCGATACTTTCTCTGCCGGGCCAAGTGCCCAGGAGCCCTACGCGAGACGATGGAAACCGATTACCTGGTCTTGGGGAGCGGCATCGCCGGTCTGACGTTCGCGCTGCGCGCCGCCGAGCACGGCGACGTGCTCGTGGTCACCAAGCGCGGCGCCGAGGAGTCCAACACCCAGTGGGCGCAAGGTGGAGTGGCGGCCGTGCTGGGCGCCGATGACACGGTCGAGGCCCACGTGCAGGACACCCTCACCGTAGGCGACGGCCTGTGCCACGAGGACATCGTGCGCATCACCTGCGGCGAGGGACCGGCCCTCGTGCGGGAGCTGTCCGAGCGCTACCACGCCGGCTTCGACCGCGCGCCCGACGGCAGCTTCCTCCTCGGGCGCGAAGGAGGACACTCGGCGCGCCGCGTGATCCACGCCAAGGATACGACCGGCCGCGAGATCGAGCGCGTGCTCCTCGCCGCCGCCCAGGCCCACCCGCGCATCCGCATCCTGCCGCACCACATGGCCATCGACCTCCTCACCATGCAGAAGTACGGCGGCCCCGAGGGGTGCTTCGGCGCCTACGTCCTCGATCTATCCAAGCCGAACGACATCGTCGCCATCATCGCGCGCGTCGTCGTGCTGGCCTCGGGCGGGGCCGGCAAGGTGTACCTCTACACCACCAACCCCGACGTGGCCACCGCCGATGGCGTGGCCATGGCCTACCGGGCCGGGGCGCGGGTGGCCAACCTCGAGTTCATCCAGTTCCACCCCACCTGCCTCTACCACTCGCAGGCCAAGTCCTTCCTCATCTCCGAGGCCCTGCGCGGCGAGGGCGGCGTGCTCAAGCTCCGCTCGGGCAAGACCTTCATGGAGCGCTACCACCCCATGAAGTCGCTCGCCCCGCGCGACGTCGTGGCCCGCGCCATCGACGCCGAGATGAAACGCACCGGCGACGACTACGTCGTGCTCGACATGACCCACCTCGACCCGGGCTTCCTGGCCGAGCGTTTCCCCGCCATCCACAAGCGATGCCTCGAATTCGGCATCGACATGCGGACCATGCCCATCCCCGTCGTCCCCGCCGCGCATTACTCGTGCGGTGGGGTGGTGACCGACGACTGGGGGCGCACCAACCTGCGCAACCTCTACGCGATCGGCGAGGTGGCCATGACCGGACTCCACGGCGCCTGCCGCCTGGCCTCGAACTCACTCCTCGAGGGCCTGGTGTTCGGGGCCCGCGCGGCCGAAGACGCCAAGAAAGCGACCGCGCTGCGTCCGCCCGCCGTGGCCCCCTGGTACCCCGGCGACGCCGTGGACAGCAACGAGGCCGTGCTCGTGACCCACGATTGGGACGAGATCCGACGCACCATGTGGAACTACGTCGGCATCGTGCGCACCGACAAGCGGCTCGAGCGCGCGCGCCGGCGCATCGAGCTCATCCGCGACGAGATCCGTGAGTACTACTGGAACTCGCGCGTGACCGGCGACCTCATCGAGCTCCGCAACCTCGCGCTCGTGGCCCACCTGATCGTCGAATGCGCGCAGCGGCGCAAAGAGAGTCGCGGGCTGCATTACACGCTCGACCACCCGCAAAAAGACGACCGTTACCGCAAAGACACAGTGATCCGCCGGGGCGACGGGCCCAACCCCACCTGAGCCGGAACACGGGGTGCGCAGGCGGGCCGCGCGCCCCTCCGAGGGGTGTTCAGCCCTCGCGGAGTCGCGGACCGCTGATCCTTCATCCATTTAAGTTTCCTGCTATCCTCACGTAGGGACTTTCCTGTCTCCTTACAGGCTGCATGCTACACGGGAGGAGCCATGAGTTTGCGCCGGCTCTCATTCATCGCGGCCATCGTCTTTTGCCTCTCGGCGGGCTTGATCGCAGGGGTGCTCATGCTCTCGGTCGGCGCCTTGCACCGCGCCACGGAGACGGCGGCCCGCGAGACCCAGGGCATGGAGCTCGCCAGCCAGCTCGAGACGGAGCTGGTCTCCTACCAGCGTGTCAGCAACCTCGTGGTGGCCACCCAGCAACCGGATCAGATCGCGCTTCGTTCCGAGCTCCACAGAGAGCTCAGTCGAATGCTCGCCCAGGCGCTCGCGGAAGCGGATAGTCCCACCGAGCGGCATCTCACGCGGGAGGCCGAGCATCTCAGCAACGAATACGCGACGCTTCGCGAAGCCACCGAGCGTCTCGATCTCCCGCTCGAGGAATTGCTCGTGCGCATGCGGGGTCAGATGGATGCGGCGCTCCATGCGGTGCAGCAGCTGCGGCGGTACCATACCCAATGCGCCCATGCGGCGCTGGCCCGTGCGGCGCGGCTCGACCGCGTGGCCACCGTCGTGGGGATCATCATCTCGCTCGCGGGCCTCGGCACCGCCCTCACGCTCCTGCTGGCCGTCCGCAAGTACCTCTATCTCCCGATCCTGGCCATCGCCACGGCGGTCGCTCGATTCCATGACGGAGACACGGCGGCGCGCGCGGAAGGAAAAGCGCCGGCCGAGCTCGAACGCCTGTCCCACGCGTTCAATCAGCTGGCCGCGCAGCTCGTGCGGCAACGAGCGCACCAGCTCGAGTTCCTGGCCGGCGTGGCGCACGACATCCGAAATCCCCTCGGCACGTTCCAGCTGGCGATCGACATCCTGGCCAAGGATCCGGCCCTCGGAGAGATCTCACGCCAGTCGCTGCTCCGCGTGCAGCGGCAGCTGCGGCAGCTCGACCGGATGATCACGGATCTGCTCGATGCCGCCCGGATCGAGTCCGGTCACCTCGAGCTCCAGCTCCAGACGTGCGATCTGCGGGTCGCGATGCAGGAGGCCGTACAGCTCTACGACTCGGTCTCCGCCGCCCACGAGATCGCGCTCTCGGTGCCGGCCGAGCCGGTGCTGGTGCAGGCCGATCCCACGCGCATCCAGCAAGTCATCGGCAACCTGATCGGCAACTCGATCAAGTATTCGCCCCGCGGCGGCCCGGTCGCGGTGACCGTCACCGGGAGCGACAGCCAGGCCCGGATCGCGGTCTCCGATCAGGGGCTCGGCATCGCGCCGGAGGAGGTCGAGGACATCTTCGTCCCGTTCCGCCGGTCCAAGAACTCGCGCGACAGCATCCCCGGGACGGGACTCGGCCTCTCCGTCGTGCGGCGGATCGTGCGCGCCCACGGCGGCGAGGTCCGCGTAGAGAGCACGCCGGGGGCCGGCTCGACCTTCTTCGTGGAGCTGCCGCGCGTGACGGCCACCGCGGCCACCGGCCCGGAGGAGGCGCCGAACCGTCTGCGCCCCTCCGCATGACGACCCGCACGCCCCCCTAACTGGGCTATACAGCGGTCATGCCACGCAAGGAGACGTGCCAGGTCCGGGTGCGCTACGCCGACACCGACCAGATGGGCGTGGTCTATCACGCCAACTACCTTCGTTTCTTCGAGGTCGGCCGCGCCGAATGGCTCCGAGCCCAGGGCAGGAGCTATCGCGAGATGGAGGACATGGGTCATCTCCTGCCGGTGATCGAGACCCACGTGCGGTACCGCGCGCCGGCCCGCTACGACGATCTCCTCGACGTGGCCGCCACCCCGGACGAGCTGCGGGCCGCCTCGGTGCGCTTCGTGTACGAGGTGCGCCGGGCCGAGGATGGGGCGCTCCTGGCCGAGGGCTGGACCCGCCATGCCTGCATGCGTCGAGACGGGCGTCCCGTGCGCTGGCCGGCCGAGATCGAGGCGATCCTGCGCGGCGAGTGAAGCGCCGGGAAGGCCGGCTCACCGCAGATCGAGGTACCGCAGTCGCAGGGCCCCCGGCCCTGGGCCAACGACGATCGCGAGCTTGCCGCGGATCGCCATGCGAAAGAGCTCACCGGCGGCCACGGCGGCCTGGTCCGGCCCGCGGCCGAGCTGCGCCGCCATGCGCGCGGCAAACGCCACCGCCTCCTGGAGGTGCAGGAACACCGGCAACTCCCCCTGGAGGATCACCATGCCGCCCTGGGGATGGCCAAGGACATAGAGCATGCTCTGACTGAGATGGCGCGCGGCCTCCTGGCCGCGGCCGCCGATCACCAGCTGCCGCAGGGTCTCCACGAACTCGGACGGCGTCTGCCCCTCGGCGAGCGCCGTGATCTCCCCAGCATCCAGGGACACGGACCCGTCCGACAGCTCCAGCGTGGCGCCGGGGTGGGAGCGGAGCAGGGGAAAGACGCTGCCCGGGGCGAAGACGTGCATGCGCTCGACGCCATCGGGCCAGAGGCCGCCCTGTCGCGCCACGTCGCGAAGGCGCCGCGTGGCGGCGAACAGCTGCACGATGGCTCCGCCGAGGCTCGTGGCGCCGACCAGGCTCGTGACGAGGCGCGTGGGGCCGCTGGTCCCGGGGAGGCGCAGCGAGGGACCCGCCGGCGCCCCGGGGCCGAGGAGGGCGATCGCCAGGGGCTCGGTCAGGAGCGCCTGGTAGATAGGCGTGCGCTCGTGGAGGTGAGCGCCGGTGTCGGCGTTGGACCCTGCCGGGACGGCGCGCGCCGCCCGTCCCACGGCCTCGAGCCGCGTGCCGTCGAGCTCGGTGATGAGTGTCACGGCCATGCCCCGTGCTGGAGCAAGGCCTGGACCGCGTCGCGCCCAGGGCAGCCGCGGCGGCCGAGGTCGCGTGTCTTGAGGGCCGCGGCCGCGCAGGCAAAGGTGAGGCAGCCGGCGAGGTCCTGGCCGTCGAGGAGCGCGGCGATGAAGCCGCCGCGGAAGGTGTCGCCGCAGGCGGTGGTATCGACGATCGCCGGCGGATGGAAGGCCGGCACCTGATATTCGCCCTCCCCATCCCAGGCCACGGCGCCCTCGGCACCGCGGGTGATGCACACGACGGCCGGCGCCGGTAGATACCCAGCGATGCGCCGCAGGGCCGCACTCAACGTCTCGGCCCCCGTCTCCCCCGCCGGCAGAGCGCCGCAGGCGCGGGCGAGGTCGGCCGGGAACTCCGCGGCGGCCATGCAGATATCGATGTGCGCGAGCAGCTCGGGCGTGCGTGGCGTGGCGTGGTCGAGATCACAGGTCACGACCCGCCCGGCCGCGCGCGCCCGCTCGGCCGCCGCGATGGAGGCGTCGAGATCGCTGCCATCGACGTGGACCACGCGCGCCTCGACCACCCGATCGAGATCCAGGACGGCGGTGAGCTCGGCGGGCGGCTGCCCCCGGTCCTCGTGGAACAACACGGTGCGCTCGCCACGCGCGTCCACCACGATGACGGCGCCGTGGCTCGCCCCGACCAGGACATGCACGCCGCCCGTATCGACCCCTTCCGCGGCGAGTCCCTGGACAATATGCCGCCCCACGTCATCGTCCCCCACCCAGCCGAGGTAGGCGGCCTGGAGACCGAGGCGGCGGCAGGCCACCATGGCCGTCGCCACCTGGCCGCCGCCGAGGGAGATGCGGTCCACCGCGCGGGCCTTGCCCCCCCAGGGTGGGACCTCGGCCAGGCGCCACACCTCGTCCCAGGAGGACTCGCCGAGACCGATGACGTCCCAGCGCCCGGGACGGCGAAGGCGCTCCTGAAAGGCTGCTACGCCTGGACCTGGCAGATGAGCCACAGGCGGCATCATCTGCAGGACGGGCCGGCCCGGTCAAGCGGGAGCGCCATGCTGCGCATGGCGGCCCGAGCGGTTCCCGGATACAACGGACGGGACGCGCGGTCTCCGACCGCTCCCCCTGAGCCTCCAGCCTTGAACTAGACCGTCAGCCAGGAGTTCATCATGAGCCTCATCAACCACCAGTACCGACTCGCCGCCCGCCCCGTCGGCCTCCCCAAGCGCAGCGACTGGACCTACGCCGAAGGGCCGGTGCCCGAGCCGGGCCCAGGCGAGCTCGTGGTCAAGGTGCTCTACATCTCGCTCGATCCGGCCATGCGCGGCTGGATGAACGAGGGCAAGTCCTACATCCCCCCGGTGGGCATCGGCGAGGTGATGCGGGCCGGCGCCGTGGGCCGCGTGATCGCCTCCCAGCACGCCGACTACCCCGTCGGCGATCACGTCTTCGGCGCCTTCGGCGTCCAGGAATACGCCGTGTCGAACGGCCAGGGCATCACCCGCGTCGACCCCCGCCTCGCGCCGCTGCCCGTCTACCTCGGCACCCTCGGCATGACCGGCCTCACCGCCTATTTCGGCCTGCTCGACGTCGGCCAGCTCAAGACCGGCGACACGGTGGTGATCTCTGGCGCGGCCGGCGCCGTGGGCATGGTGGCGGGACAGATCGCCAAGCTCAAAGGCTGCCGCACCATCGGCATCGCCGGGGGCGCGGACAAGTGCCAGTACATCGTGAAGGAGCTCGGCTTCGACGCCGCCATCGATTACAAGGCCGAGGACGTCCGGCAGGCGGTCCAGCGGCATGGCCCGACCGGCGTCAACGTCTACTTCGACAACGTGGGCGGCGACATCCTCGATGCCGTGCTCACCCAGATCGCGCGCGGGGCGCGCATCGTCATCTGCGGCGCGATCTCGCAGTACAACAACACCACCCCGTTCAAGGGCCCGTCCAACTACATGATGCTCCTCGTCCAGCGCGCCAGGATGGAGGGCTTCGTGGTGTTCGACTACGCCCACCGGTACGGCGAGGCGGTGCGCGAGATGGCCGGCTGGATGGCCGCCGGCAAGCTCAAGACACGCGAAGAGATCGTCCAGGGCCTAGAGACCTTTCCCGAGACCCTGCTCAAGCTGTTCAAGGGAGAGAACACGGGCAAGCTCGTCCTCCAGGTGGCGGAGACCTGATCCTCCCGATCAGCGGCAAGGCGGGCCAACCGTATCTCTCGCTTGACCCGTGGCACCTCCTCCACTAAGAGTGACAGTGCCATGGCCTATCAGATCATCGACAGCTGCACGGGATGCAGCGCCTGTGAGCGCCGCTGTCCGACGGCGGCCATTCACGGCATCAAGAAGGAGATGTACTACATCGACCCGTCGCTGTGCATCGACTGCGGTGCCTGCGGGGTGGTGTGTCCGGACGATGCCATCCTCGACAACGTCGGCGTGCTGTGCGAGCAGGTCAAGGCGCAGGGCCGCCCCAAGGCCTTCGTCCAGCTGGAGAAGTGCACGGGCTGCGTCTACTGCGTCAACTCCTGCCCCTTCGATTGCATCTCGATGGAGAAGGCGCCGCCGGTGCTGTCCGGCCTGGGCGGCATCTCGCAGACCGTGGCCACGGTCGACATGAAGAAGTGCGTCGGCTGCACGGTGTGCGAACTCGACTGTCCCTATGACGCCATCCACATCTGGCGGCAGGACGACGAGCGCGCCAAGGTCCTCGAGTCCCACAACAAGGAGCTCTGGGCGGCCCGGCAGCGGGCGGCCTAGCCTCATGACGCTTGCCCCCCACAGCTGAGAGCGCACGCCAAGCGCTGGAGCGGGGTGATTTCGCCACGGCACGCAGGTTGGCGCGCGCCGCCCGCTCGCACCCGGATCCGGCAGAGCAGAAGGCCGCCCAGGACATCCTCTCCCGCCTATCACCCGACCCCCTGGTCTGGATCGTAGTCACCGTCTGCTCCGCCCTCATGCTCTGGCTCGCCTGGCAGTATCTCCGGTGAGCCGGGGCTCCAAGCGTTCAGTAGAAACGCTTGATTGCAGAGCAAGCGCGGCGTAACATCCTGATCACGATGACCTACGGGGATCCGCCAACCCCCGAGGCCCCTGTCTTTCCCAGGCCATTCGGGTCCAAATACGTACTCCTCAAGCATCTGGCCACCGGGGGGATGGCCGACGTGTTCCTCGCGCGCCAGACCGGCTCGGCCGGTTTCGTCAAGGAATGCGTCATCAAGCGCATCCTGCCGCACCACGCGCGCGATCAGCAGTTCGTCACCATGTTCCTCGACGAGGCGCGGCTGTGCGCGCGCCTCACGCATCCCTACATCGCCCAGGTCTATGACCTCGGCCAGGTGGGTGACGACTTCTTCATCGCGATGGAGTACGTCCACGGCGTCGATCTCGAGAACGTCCTGGAGGTGCTCCACCAGCGGGGCGAGAAGCGCATGCCGCCGGCGATGGCCGCGCGCATCGTGGCCTCCGCGGCCGAAGCCCTCGAGCACGCCCACAACGCGGTGGATGCGCTCGGCCGTCCGCTCGGCATCGTGCACCGCGACGTCACCCCCTCCAACATCGTCGTCTCGTTCGAGGGCGTGCCCAAGCTCCTCGACTTCGGCATCGCCAAGGCCTCGCACAAGCAGTTCAAGACCGAGGTCGGGGTCGTGCGAGGGAAGGCACCGTACATGTCGCCCGAGCAGGTGGAGGGCGAGGAGCTCGATCGCCGCTCGGATCTCTTCTCGCTCGGTGCGATGCTGTACGAGCTCACCACCGGGCAGAAGCCCTTCGACGCCGAGACGTCGGCCCGCATCGCCATCAAGATCCTGCAAGACGAGCCCATGCCGCCCGGCATGCTGGTCCCGGACTATCCCGAGGCGCTCGCCGACACCGTGATGGCCGCGCTGACCAAGCGCCGGGAGGCGCGGATCGCGACCGCCCGCGAGTTCCAGACCCAGCTCGAGAAGTTCCTGATCTCGCTCGGGACGCCGGCCACCACGCACGACGTAGCCAACTACATCGGCGAGCGTTTCCCCAAGCAGCGGATACAGGTGACGGTGGCCACGGGGGCGCCGCCCGCCACGGCCCCCCCGACAGTGGCGGGGCGCGCCATTCTGCGGCCCGTGACGGGCGTGGGCATGGCGGAGCCAGGCGATCGACCGCCCGTGCTGTCGGTCTCCGGGGAGATGCCCGTGGCTGGATCGGTCCTTCGCCCGGGCCCCGTGGCCCGTACCGATGCGCCGCCGCCGCAGGCCGAGTTCGTGAACGAGGCCATCGCCCGCGTCCGTCTCACCGGCGCCATGCACAACCCCACGCCCACGGGGATGCCGCACAAGCTGGTGGTCACCGCCGCCACCATGACGGCGAATGGCTTGCAGCCAGCCGAGCTGCCCGAGATCGTGCTCGGCGACGCGCCGATGGCCGAGGAGTCCGTCTACGACGCGCGCTCGGCCCTCGATGGCCGTGGTGGTGGGCGATGGATGGTGCTGGTGATCGTCGGTCTGGTCCTATCGACAGGGCTCGGGCTGCTGGCG
The DNA here is from genome assembly GCA_036263495.1 of Polyangia bacterium. Taxonomy (GTDB): domain Bacteria; phylum Myxococcota_A; class Polyangia; order Palsa-1104; family SHYY01; genus DATAGU01. Next base: position 12,385 of record DATAGU010000033.1, read on the forward strand.
CTGCGTAGCTATCAGCTCCGCAAGGAGCGGGAAGCGGCGGCGGCCGCCGCCCTCAAGGAGACGCCCAGCCCGGCCGCCTTGCCACCATCGGCCGCGACGCCCCCGGTCGCGGCGCCGAATCCCGGCGCCGGGCCCGCTCCTGCGGCGCCGGCGGCCGCTGCTCCCCCAGCCGTGGCGCCTGCACCGTCGGCCACCCCGCCGACCGCAACAGCTACGCCTCCGGCGGCGGCACCGGCCACGACACCGCCTCCGGGCGGCGCGACGACGACGGTCCCGCAGCCGACGGCCGCCCCCACCACGACGCCACCGACGACGGCCGCGCCAGCGCCAACACCGCCGGCCAAGGAGAGCACGGGCCAGACCCGCCCCAGCAAGCCGGCGACCGCCCATTCCTCCCGGCCCTCGTCACGGCATAGTTCGTCTGGTGGAGAGTCCGCCCCCGCACACGAGCTGCCCCGCCTGCCCTCTCCCCCACCGACCGACGGCGAGTAGATCAGGCCGCGCCGGGCTCCGGCGTCGGCCCCCTGGGGTTGGCCGAGCGTCGCCCGGCCAACCGCACCGACACCAGCAGGGCCGCCACGATCATCGCGACAATGAACGCTCCCCCCATCAGCACGCTCCCTTGCCAGCGGCGATGCTGCTGCTGTCCGAGCAGGGCTTCGAGCTGCTTCCTGGCCGGCGTGAACTGAGGGTCGAGCTCGATCGCGCGACGGAAGGGGCCAGGATCGGCCTGCCCGGCGGCGATCTTGCCCAGCCCGTCGAGAAACTCGAGCTTGGCCTGGGCCGATCGCGTCTTGGCGGGATCGGGTGCGAGGGCCACGCCTTGCTGGAGATAGCCCGCAGCGGCGCGATGGTCCCCCGCGGCAAAGCGACGCTCGCCGAGCGTGAGAAAGGCCTCGGCCATCTCGCCGCGGCGCTCGTGGAACGGATCATAGAGGAGGATCTGCTGGTACCCCCGGACCGCCCCCTCGAGGTCCCCGGCCTCCTGCTGGGCCCGGGCCGCGCGCAGCTGCTCCTCCCAAACAGCCGCGTGCCGCGTGTCGTAATAGGCGAACAGCACCTGCGTCAATTGCAGGGCGCGCTCTGGCCGGATGGGTTCGTCCGGCTTCCGTTCTTTGATCGTCGCGAGGCCCGGCACAGGCGCCCCGTCACTCCCCGGCTCGAGCGCCGCCAGCTCGCGCTCGAGCGACAGCGTGGCCAGCTCTCGTGCGCTCAGATAATCCTGCTTGGCCTCGCTCTCTTCCTTGCCCCCCGGCAGCTTGCGCTTGCGCAGCGGCGGCGCTGGCGGCAGAGGGCCAGCGACATACTGCATCCAGGCCCAACGCGCCGCGCGACGCACCTGCCGCGAGGCCGAGTCCACGTGCGCGAGCACCGCATCGACCGCGTCGATCGATCGCACCTCGCCATAGGCATGGAGCATCTCGGCGCGCACCCGGTCATCCGGGGCCGTGGCGAGCGCCTTGGCCGGACGGGCGCGATCCATCCGGTCGAGCTGCCACAGCGCCCAGCGATTCTGTTTGCCCGTGCCCTTGCCCTGCAGGTGCATGCGCCGGATGAGGGTGGGCAAAGCGACCGAGCCCATGCTGCGGAGGGCGCGCCCACACTCGTCCCGGAACACCCCCTCGAGCTGGAAGGCGAACTCGAAGATGGCGTTGGTCGCCTCGGCCTGACCGGTCGCGGCCAGCGCCCGCAGGAGCGCCACGGCCTCCAGCGCCTCGGCTCGCACCGTCACCCGGTCCGGGAGCGTGCGCAGCTCCGGATTGCCTTCGAGGTCGAGATCGTTGAGGGCGGTCAGCCACTCCACCTGCTCCGGATCATGGGGCGGTGGGCGGCGTGGGCGAGGCTGCCCCTTGGGCCGCAACTTCGCCGGCAGCGGCTTCCAGGGCGGCTCGGGCTTCTTCATCCATAGCTCGCCCTTGGCCGGGTACTCGGGATTGGGCACCTGCGCCCAGGTCTCGAGGATCACCTGGCGGAACGCGGCCGGCGTCGTCGTGCGGGGCCGCCGTAGCCTTTCAACATAGAGCGACAAGCCCGCAGGGGGCAGCTCCGTGATCTTGCGCGCCGCGGCCAGACGCTCTTCCGGCCGGTTCGACTCTAGCTGCCGGGAGAGCGTCTCCAGCTCCGTCCGCGAAGGAGGCGGTGCGGCATCGCGGGCCGCCGCATCGCCAAGGAGCACCACGGGCACAGCAAGTAACGCGAGCGAGAGCATATCGCCCAGTCTTGAACCCGTTCTGCCGTCAGTGCAAGGTGCGCGCGCGCCGCAGCCGACCGAGACCCGCCTCGAGCGACTCCTGGGAATCCTCCTCGAAGCCGATGAAGCGCACCCCCATCCCCGTCAGCGTGCGCGGCCCCTGCGCGTCCGAGAAGTTGAGGTAGTAGTGCCCCTTCACCTCCCCCCGGGCGACGATCTCGCCGTCCGAGTCGGGCATCGCGAAGTGCACGCGGATGATGCTGCCCAGCGGCAGCGGCTCCGGAACCTCCAGGAACATGCCACCGCTCGAGATGTTGCGGGCGATGCCGTGGAGCTCGCCAAAGATCCTGCTCGAGATGGACACCGGAAAGACCTTGTCGAGCCGGGATGAACTGCGCTTTTCCATCCGCTCCCTCGCGACAACGTGCCGTTCGCTCATGAAGAGCACCATAATAGGTAAGGGGATGGGAGTCAAAGTATTACTTATACCTACATCGCGACCTTACTCGATGCATGGATAACCCCTTGGATGTCTTGGAGAACTGGTGCGAAGCGCAGGATTGGTGCACCTGGGATGTAAAACAGGCAGGGGCTCGCCAGGATGGCTCTCTGCAGAAGGGGGATCGGGCCCCCTATCGATTATCCACAGCGAGGGACGAGGGGAACCTGAAACGACAGTTCACCGATCGCGGACGTCTGAAGCCCGATCGGCCTCGCGTCCGAGGCCCCCTCAGGGGAGCGGCGTGAACGCGCTCACCTCGAACCCATACTCCTCGTCCACGGCGCGCTTGTCGTAATCGATCGAGGCCGACGCCGGAAAGCCATAGGTCGAGTCGTAGGTGACCTGGAGCTGATACGCATTCCGCTCGACCGCATCCTGCAGTTTGTCGAACAAGCCTTCGATCGTGGGGTAGTAGGTGAACCGCGACGGATCCAGCATCTCGCCCGTGGTCCCATTCTTCACCTCCACGACCACCCCATCCTGCACCCGGATCTCGAACGGCTTGCCGGAGTCGGGGCAGAAACAGAGCTGCCGCAGCTGGAAGCGATAATTGACGATGTTCCTCCGCGCCCAGAGGGCGCGCTGCTCCGCCACCGTCGCGCCGCCGCCGGCGCTGCACCCCACCGAGGCCAGCGACAGGGCGAGCACACCAACGAAGGCCACCAGTTTCCTCTGCAACATGACCGATCCCTCCTCATCAGCTCTCTGTGCGAGCGTCCGATCTTGCTCAACGATACCGCCTCCCGGGAGGGCAATCGCCGATCCAAGCCCAACCCCACGGCTGGCAAAGGAAATTCATCATTCCGGCAGTGCCGCACCTGCCTCTCGGCGGCCCATCGCGACATCCCTGTCAGACTCCAGTCGCGCATCGGCAGGCGACGGATACCGAGCCCAAAATCCAAGAGGTGCGGGGGAGGCGAAAAGAAGGGACGAGCAGAAGAGGAGAGAGACGGCCCGGCGCGAACCTCAGAGCGTCCGGAACGCCGCGCGCGCCGCCGCCAGGGTCCGCTCGATCTCCTCCGGACCATGGGCCAGCGACACGAACGCGGCCTCGAACTGCGACGGCGGGAGGTACACCCCATGCTCCAGCATGCCGCGGAACCAGCGCCCGAACCGCGCCGCATCGCTCCGCTTGGCGTCGCCGTAATCCCACACCTCGCCCGCCATGAAGAACCCCGTCAGCATCGAGCCCACGCGGTTCAGCACGAGCGGCACCCCCGCCTCGCGCGCCGCCGCCGCCAGCCCCTCGCCCAGCGCCGCCGAGCTCGCCTCGAGACGCTCATACGTCCCCGGCCGCTGCAGGATCTCCACCGTCTTCAGCCCGGCCGCCACCGCCAGCGGGTTCCCCGACAGCGTCCCCGCCTGATACACCGGCCCCTCCGGCGCCACGTGCGCCATCAGATCCGCGCGCCCCCCATACGCCGCCACCGGCAGCCCCCCGCCCACGATCTTCCCGAGGCACGTCATGTCCGGCACGATGCCGTAGCGCGCCTGCGCCCCGCCATACGCCAGCCGGAACCCCGTCATCACCTCGTCGAAGATCAGCACCACCCCGTGCTTGCGGGTCAGCTCGCGCAGCCCTTCCAGATACCCCGGTCGCGGCGGCACACACCCCATGTTGCCGCACACCGGCTCCACGATCACCGCCGCCACCTCCCCCGGCCGCCCCTCGAACACCGCCGCCATCGCCGCCAGATCGTTCCACGGCACCGTCAGCGTGTCGCGCACCGTCCCCGCCGTCACCCCCTTCGACCCCGGGATCCCAAGCGTCGCCGCCCCCGACCCCGCGGCCACCAGCAGGCAGTCCGCGTGACCGTGATAGGCGCCATCGATCTTCACGATCGCCTCGCGCCCCGTGGCCCCGCGCGCCACCCGCAGCGCCGCCATCGTCGCCTCGGTCCCCGACGACACGAGCCGCACCTTGTCCATCGACGGATAGGCCGCGCACAGCACCTCGGCGAAGCGCACCTCCCGCTCGGTCGGCGCGCCGAAGCTCGTGCCCTGGCTCGCCGCCTCGACGATCGCCTCGTGCACCTCCGGGTGCGCGTGCCCGAGGAGCAGCGGCCCCCACGAGCCCACGTAGTCGACGTACTCCTGCCCATCGACGTCCCACACCCGCGCCCCGCGCCCCCGCGCCAGAAACAGCGGCTCCCCGCCCACCGCGCGGAACGCCCGCACCGGCGAGTTCACACCACCCGGGATCCGCGCCTTGGCGCGCTCGAACAGCTCCTTCGACTTCTGACCCATCACTCCTCCTCTCCGTCGGGCCCACCCTCGGAGACATCCTCCGGCGCCGGCTCCGGCGCCCCGTTCTCCTCGCCGTGATCCTCCTCGCCCTCGAGCACCTCCACCTCCACCTCGGCCGCGCTCCGCGCCTCGTCCTCGTCGCGCTCGGCCAGCCGCTCCACCGCCACCACCTTCTCGCTCGCCGCGAGCCGCACGAGCCGCACGCCCTGCGTGTTGCGCCCGAGCGTCGGGATGCCCTGCACCAGCATCCGGATCACCTTGCCCGCCGTCGTGATGAGCATGAGGTCATCCTCGTCGCTCACCACCTTCACCCCCACCACCTGCCCGTTGCGCTCCGTGGTCTTGATCGTGATCACCCCGAGGCCCGCCCGGTTCTTCGTCGGATAGTCCCCGGCCGGCGTGCGCTTGCCATACCCCCGCTCACTCACCGTGAGCAGCGTCGCCTGCGACTCCGCCTCGATCACCGCCATCGCCACCAGCTCATCCCCCTCGCGCAGCGCGATCCCGCGCACCCCGCGCGCCCCACGCCCCATCGGCCGCACCTGCTCCTCGCTGAAGCGGATCGCATAACCGCCCTTCGACGCCAGCAGGATGTGCGCCTTGCCGTCCGTCACCCGGGCCTCGATGAGATCGTCCCCCGGATCGATCGACAGCGCGATGATGCCCGTCACGCGGATATTGGCGAACGCCGACAGCTCCGTCTTCTTCACCACCCCGTTCTTGGTCGCCATGAACACGAAGCTGTTCTCGGCGAACTCCCGGAGCGGCAGCATCTCCACCACCCGCTCGCCCGATTGCAGCTCGAGCAGGTTGACGAGCGGCTTGCCGCGCGACGCGCGCGACCCCTCGGGCAGCTCATAGACGCGCTTGCTGTAGGCGCGCCCCGTGTTCGTGAACAGCAGCAGGTGATCGTGCGCGCGCGCCACGAACAGGTTGTTGACGAAGTCCTCCTCGCGCGTCGACGCCCCCGTCACCCCGCGCCCGCCGCGCTTCTGCGCCCGGTACTCGCCGATCGGGTTCCGCTTGACGTAGCCCTCGTGGGACACCGTCACCACCATCGGCTCGTCGGCGATCATGTCCTCCATGGACAGCTCGCCCTCGTCGTCGAGGATCTCGGTGCGGCGCTTGTCTCCGTACTGCTGCTTGAGCGTCTGCAGCTCCTCGACCACCACCCCCACGAGCAGCTTCTCGTCCCCCAGGATCGCCTCCAGCCGATCGATCGACACCCACAGCTCGCGATACTCCGCCTCGAGCTTCTCGCGCTCGAGCCCGGTCAGCCGCTGCAGCCGCATCTCCAGGATCGCCTGCGCCTGCCGCGCCGACAGCCGGAAGTCCCCGCTCGCGAGCCGCTCCTGGATCTCCTTCTCCGGCCGCCCCGCGCGACGCAGGAACTCCCCGAGCCCCCCGAGCGGCGCCGCCATCAGCCCCGCCTTCGCCGCCTCGGGATCCGGCGCCGCGCGGATGATCGCGATCACCCGGTCGATGTTGTCGACCGCGATCCCGAGCCCCTCCACGATCTCCAGCCGCGAGCGCGCCTCGCGCAGCTCGAACACCGTGCGACGCGTCACCACCTCGCGGCGGAACTCCACGAAGTGCCCGATCGCGTCGCGCAGCGACAGCACCCGCGGCCGGCCATCGACGATGGCCAGCATGATCACCCCGAACGACGACTGCAGCGCCGTCTGCTTGTAGAGGTGATTCAGCACCACGTTCGGCATCGCGTCGCGCTTGAGGTCGAACACGACGCGCATCCCCTCGCGGTCCGACTCGTCGCGGATCTCGGAGATCCCCTCGAGCTTCTTGTCCTTCACCAGCTCGGCCGCCGCCGCGATCCAGCGCGCCTTGTTCACCATGTACGGGATCTCGGTGACCACGATCGACGCCCGCCCCTGCTTCTCCTTCTCCTCGATCGTCGCCCGCCCGCGCACCACCACCGAGCCGCGCCCCGTCTCGTACGCCTGCACGATCCCGCGCCGCCCGTAGATGATGCCGCCCGTCGGAAAATCCGGCCCGCTCACGAGCTTCATGAGGTCGCGGTTCGTCAGCGCCGGGTCCTGCGCCACCGCGATCGCCCCCTCCAGCACCTCGGTCAAGTTGTGCGGCGGGATGTTCGTCGCCATGCCCACCGCGATGCCCGTCGAGCCATTGACCAGGAGGTTCGGCAGGCGCGTCGGCAGCACCTGCGGCTCGAGCTCCTTCTCGTCGTAGTTCGGCGACCAGTCGACCGTCTCCTTGTCGATGTCCTGCAGCATCTCCGACGCGATGCGCGACATCCGGACTTCCGTGTATCGCATCGCCGCCGGGGGATCGCCGTCGACCGAACCCCAGTTCCCCTGCCCGTCGGCGAGCGGGTAGCGCATGGAGAAGTCCTGGACCATGCGCGCCAGCGCGTCGTAGACCGACTGGTCGCCGTGCGGGTGGAACTTGCCGAGCACGTCGCCGACGATGCGCGCCGACTTGACGTAGGGCCGGTTCCAGAAGTTGGATGCCTGATACTGGGCAAAGAGGATGCGCCGGTGCACGGGCTTGAGCCCGTCGCGGGCATCGGGAAGCGCCCGGGCGATGATCACGCTCATGGCGTAATCCATGAACGAGGACTTCATCTCCTCTTCGATCGCGACCGGGATGCGCTCGAGTTCGCTGCTCATCGGTATGTTATTCTCGTCGGTGGGGCGGGTGAAAAAGTCGCGGAGGTATACCCCGGATCCCGGGCAGAATCAATGACGCTGCCGAGCCTCCCACGCCCCTTTCTGGGAAGAAAATTCCAGGCACCGCGCCGCGGCCCTACTTCACGTCCGCGGCGCAGCGAAAACCAATGTCATTGTCCGCGAAATCCGCCGGAAACGCGAGGCGATTACTCGCCCGCGGCAGCCCGAACATCGAGCAGCAGGCGCCCCCCCGCAGCCCCTTGCGTGCCTCGCGCCCTGGCCTCGGCTCCGGCCCCCGCGGGTCCCGGTACGGCGAGCGCGCGTAATAATGAGGGTCATACTCGTCCGCCACCCACTCCCACACGTTCCCCGCCAGGTCGCGCACCCCGTACGGCGACGCCCCCGACGCCGCCCGCCCCACCGGCAGGATCCTCCCCGGATTGTTCGGGCACTGCCCCTCGCCGAGGTAGTTGCCGAAGTTGGCGCGCGGGCAGTCCACGGCGTTGCCCCAGGGAAAGCGCCGCGCATCCCCCCCCCGGGCCGCCTTCTCCCACTCCGCCTCCGTCGGCAACCGCTTGCCGACAAACCGACAATACGCCGCCGCGTCCCGCCAGCTCACCCACACCACCGGCTCCTCCGGAGCGCCCACCGACCCACGCGGCGCCATGCACTGCCCCGCCGCCACGCAGCGTCCATACGCCGCCACCGTCACCTCGTCCTGATCGATGAAGAACGCAGACAGCATCACCCGGTGCGCCGGGCGCTCGTCCGCCTCGTCCCGATCGCTCCCCATCACGAAGTCGCCCGCCGGCACGAGCACCATCCCCGCCGGAGCCGTCGCCAGGGCCAAGAGCCAGATCAGCGCGCGCATGGATGCCGAAGACAACGTCAGGTGAGAGGCCCGCGCTCAGAGCAGCGGCACGAGCTCGGCCGTCTTCGGGAACAGCCCGAAGATGCCGCCCGTGTGCAGGAAGACGATGCGCTCGCCGAGCACCTTCGGGTCCTTCTCGAGCTCGCGCGCGAGACCATGGAACGCCTTGCCCGTATACACCGGGTCGAGGATCAGCCCCTCGGCGCGCGCCACGTCACGGATGAGCCCCAGCTCCTCGGGCCGCGACACCGCATACCCCGCCCCCACATAGCCGTCGAGGATCTCGATCTCGTCGCGGGAGAAGGAGATCCCGAGCGACCAGCGGCGCACCGCCTGCTCCACGATCTCGCCGATCACCCGCACGAAGTACTCGCGGTCGTCGCACACGTTGACCCCCACCACGCGCCAGGGCAGGCGCAGGAGCCGCACGCCCAGGATCAGCCCCGCCCCCGTACCGCCCGAGCCCGCCGCATAGACCAGCGTCGCCGGCCCCGGCGGGAGCTGCGCCGCCAGCTCCTCGACACAGCGCACATAGCCCCAGGCGCCGAGCGCGTTCGATCCCCCCTCGGGGATGACGTAGGGCCGCCGGCCGCGCCCCTTCAGCTCCGCCGCGATCTCCTGAAACAGCTCGGCGCGGCGCGCGTACTCGGGGCGGGAGACCCAGCGCACCTCGGCCCCCACCAGACGGTCGAGCAGGAGATTGCCCTCGATCGCCGGGGGCTGCGCCGGATCCGGGACGCGGAGGAGGAGCAGGGAGTCGAGCCCCCGCTGCCGGGCCGCGATCGCCGTCGCCCGGCAATGGTTCGACTGCGCGCCCCCGCAGGTGATGACGATGTCCGCGTGCTCGGCCTCGGCCTCGGACAGGAGATACTCGAGCTTGCGCACCTTGTTGCCGCTCAGCGCCGCGCCCGTGAGGTCGTCGCGCTTGGCGTAGAGATTCACCCCGTAGCGGTCGGACAGGTGCCGCAGACGACCGACCGGCGTCGGCACATGGGCAAGAGGGATGCGATCCGGGTGCTTGAGCATGCCTGGTCGTACCCCCATCGCGGCAGAGGCGTCAATTCGCGGCGCGCGGATCGATGCCGGGGGTCTGACCCGCAGAGGATCACCTGCTCACGGCGCGCGGCCCTGCCTGCGATCAGTCCTCGTCGTCCAGCGAGAAATAGACACTCATCGTGATCTCGGTGATCGAGGGATCGGGCGGGCTGCGGTAGGTGATGTCCATGATGTGGACAGGTCCCAACTCCTCGATGCTAGCGGCCACTTTTCGGAGCAGGGCCACAGGATCTCCGTCATGATTCGTGACGGAGAATGGGTTGCAAGTCCAGCTCGCGGCCAGTTCGCGCAAACCCTGAGGGGTCTCTTTTTCCATGTCGTCCTCGTGCCGTCACGATGCAGATGCCGGTAGCCGATCGGCCGGCGCAGCCTTTGTACGTATACCCATGTTCTGATCAGCCCCCGCCACGCTGCTTCGCCTTGTTCCGCTGACCCTCGAACTTCTCGTTTTTGATCTGCTTCCTTCTCGCTCGCACGGTTGTAGGTCTCCCTGTCGTACGGCTCGCCCGCCTCCTTCTTCCGGATCGCCTCCTCCTCCGCCGCGCTCAGAGTCTCGGGCTGCGCTTGGGCCATCAGGAGGCCAATCCCGATCGCGGCGAGGCCAACGACCGCGACGCCCAATCCGATGGCCCACCCTGGAGGTCCGGCTGCGGCCTCTTCCGGTGCGGCCGCGGCATCGGCTGCGAGGAGTCTTTCACCGAAGGCGATCGTGGCCGCGGCGGCATTCCGATGGACCGTGGAGACAGACCCGGATGGCTGCACGGGACCACTCGGCCCCCCCATGACCGCATCAGCGACGCGCTCCGCCTCGATCTCGGCCGCGTCCTGCGGATGGCTCACATCGAAGGGCATCGCGGCCATCCTGGCTTGTGTGGTGATGCACGGGCATCATCGCACCGTGGCGGGGCACGGCACCGCCGATGCCCAGCTGGGGCCCGAGAGATGCCAGGACACGCGCCTTCAGGGCCTCGTCCTTGCTGTCCGCCAAGGCACGAAGACGCTCCACCCCGTGCTCGATGGTGGCCAGATGTCGCGCGACCGCCTCGGCCTCCGGGCGAGGATGGACGCCGCCCGTGGCCGGCTCCTCACCACCCCCCTCGTTACTCTGCCGCACATGCTCTTCTCCGTCGCCATGCGTTCGCTCGAGCGCCGCGATGAGCGCACGCATGGCCGATGTCGATGACGCAGAGGACGATGCCGCGCCCGGTTCGATATCTCCATCGTTACGGGCTCGCTGTACGAGCTGCGCCGCGCCGCTCCCTCCTGCAGCTGCTACCGCATCTTCAGGCCGTGTCTCGGGCTCTGTCGCCGAACTCGGCGCCGCCTGCGCCTCCTCCTTTTGTTGGACGGGACGGGGGGAACCATCGCCGATCCCCCGTGGGACGATGCCGTGATACTCGCGGACGCCGCGGGGGATCGGAGGCCCCTGATGCAGCTCACTCCAGACCAGGCCCCCACACCTCGATCACACCGATCACACCGGGCCGTTCATGAACGGTACGGTAGCCAGCGATAGCCCGATGAGAACGGTACGAAGAGGGCCGGCTCGGCCAGGGCCCGGGATAGCTGCACTGCGATGGCTTCGTCGACGACCAGCCCAGGCAACAGCGAAACGTCGCGCTCAGCGAGCAGCTCGCCATACGTTCGGAACATATCGACCTCCACGCCGGCCAGTGCGAATCGGTAGCATGGCGGAGCCGATTTCAAACGGTCATAGAGCATCTCTGCGAGCGCCGTCATCCTCGCGGCTTCCTCGGGCGACTCTGCGCCGTGACGGCCAACGCCTTCCGGCGTCACCGCACACCACCAGTTCCCCTGATCGCCTGGTTCCTGAAAGACGGTCGTCGGCCAGGCATGGAAGTGCCGTGCGATGGCATCGGCGGCGTCCCGCGATGGGCCGCATTCGGCGCTGAGGCTGAAGATCCAGGCCACTCGTTTAGTCGCCTTTCCGCCCGGGCCCGGGCACTCTTTGCCATACAGGCCGAGTCGCCGCGAGCGCAGCTTGCATCGCCGCGAGAGGCGTCGGCATGGCGACCGAGACCGTACCGTGTGTCGGCGTATCTCGAATGTATTGGAGCGGCGTTACAAAAGCGGCCGTCGGGATGGCCCATACCGGATCCTTGCCGGTACCGCCCCATTCCGGGGGCCGGCGATGTTCCGGCAGGTTCGTGGGCGTATCGGGAGCGACCGACATGCCGCCACCGTCCGCCTGAACGATGCCGCCGACGACCCGCACGTCACCGGCCGTGCCCAAGACCCGCACGCCGAGCCCGCGCGCGCTTTGCTCGACCTTCGGTCCGCTGCCATCGTCGATCATGCCGCGGTATACGATGTCCTGCCGCTTGCGATCGTTGCGATCAGGGTTCGGGATCGGATCCACCAGCGGCCCCGGTTTGGGCGCAGGCTCTTTCTCCGGCCCTTTTCCGGGTTGCTCTCGGGGGCGTACGCTCTCGCGAATCCGGTCGAGGATCTCGTCGATCTGCTGCGGCTCGATCTTTGGTTTCGGTCGAGTGAATTCCAGGACGAGGATACCGAGCGCGAAGATCGCGGCGATCGCGTCCGCCGGTAGATCCTCCGGGCCGCCGCCGGCGACTACGATCCCCCCTGCGACCGCGGCCGCCCGGCCGTACGGATCCCTTGGCTTCATGGCGAGCGCATTTCGCAGGGGGCCTTCATACGAGGCGAGCTTCGATCTCACCGTCGAGTCGACAGCCGGGTCGGCTATCAAACGATCCACCTCCGCGAGGATCTGCCCTGCGATCCTCTCGCGCTGATGGAGATCCTGAGTGGCTTGGTATTGCGCGAGCAACGTCGAGACGCGATCGGTCGCCGGTGAAGACGGTGGGATGTGACTCTGGAGCGCGGTGGTCACCTGTCGTTGCACCACAGGGTCGCCGTTGACTCGCTCGGCTCCATCCCCCCTCGCCATGTCTTCGAGGGTGAGTTGAGCCCCTGGTGCGCCGTTCGTACGCCTCGATCCGCGCCGTCCCTCCGGCCTTCTTTCACCGCGGGCCTCATCGAGAAGGGCTTCCGCCGATTCTCCTCGCACCACCGCGTCCGCCACAGCGTCCGCATGCTGCTCGTACGCATCGCCCGCCTGTCCGACCCCCCCTTTGAGCCGGACCCCACCGCGCTGCTGGACCACGTGCGCCGCTTCGTGCGCCGCCGTGTGTAGAGTCGGCGTGCCTGCAAAGGCCACGTGCTCGCCGGCCGTGAACGCCTCCGCCCCCATCGCGCCCGCTCCCGCAGCGGCCTGGCTGTCGGTGTGGGCCTTGACCTGGCTCACATCGTGCTCGCCAAAGGAGCGCTGAATGACCTCGAGGTAGGGGAGCACGCCGGCCGGCCCGCTCGTGCCATGGACTGCGGCCTCGTGTATTCGCTCTGTCTCACTCTCGGGGGCCGAGCCATCTGGCTTGGCTTGGATCGCGATGGGCTCGGCTGTTGCGGGCGCCGGCGCCACATCTCGGGGCCCTGTTTCGAGCGCGGGTCCGGCTTGAGCCTCCTCCTTTTGTTGCACTGGGCTCGGGGAGCCATCGGAGGCCGCCCGTGGGACGATGCCGTGATACTCGAGGAGGCCGCGGGGGATCGGAGGCCCCTGATGCAGGCCAGGGCGTTTCGCCTGAACCACCCCTGGAGCCGACTCGGGGCGGGGGATGCCGTAGTGGTCGTAGTAGCCAGGCGGCAATGAAAACGGACGACGGGGTATGCCCTGCTCCCCGCGTCCGTCGTTCCCTCGATGAGGAGGTTGTTTTGAGGACCCAGCGCGCGGCGACTTTCCTTGGGACATCAGCTCACTCGGTTTCTTCGCTTCCGTGACTCGGTGATAGATTGCACGCACCGAACCCTTCATCAAGCGAACGGGAGTCCCCAGGAGCTACTGCCGGTAGAGGTTCTCTCTCTCGCCCGCCGCGAGCCCCCACCCGGGCGCCAGCGTCTGCCACACGCTCGCCGGAAACTGCAGGAGCAGCGGCTCGTCCCGGGCGCGGAGCCAGCTCATCAGTTCTTCCAGCCGATCGAGCGGCAGGGCGGTGCAGCCCACCGTGGGCGAGCCCTCACCGCGCCACACGTGGAGGAAGATGCAGCTGCCCGCGCCCGGCGTCGCCTGCGGGTTGTGCGCCACGAACACCGTGCGCGTGTAGAGCGCATCGCCCCGCCTCATGGGTTCGGTGCTCTTCCAGCGCGGCGCGCCGCGCTCGGGCAGAAGCGCGAGCCGGTTGTATTCCGGGGCCGCGGCATCGTCCACGCAATAGAGCCGCGACGTCGCCTGCCGGTACGGCAGCGTCGCGCCCGGCGGTGGCTCCGCGGCATAGCCCGTGAGCTCCCCGAGACGAAACATCCCCGCCGGGCTCCGCCGGTCGCCCTCCTTCTTCACCGGCCCCCCGAGCCGCTTCGCCAGCGACGCGGGATGCAGCCCCAACCCCCAGCCCATGCCGCGCCCCGTCACCACCTTCAGCGCCGCGCCCACCGGGCGCCAGGCGCCCCGCGCGTCGCGCTCGAACCGCGTCATCGTCGCCTCGTGCGAGCTCCAGTCCGGCGCCACCACCACCACCAGCTGGCGCGTGCCCGGCGGCAGCGGCGCCACCAGATCGAAGTCCAGATCGAGGAGCGGGTACTCCTGCGCGCCGGCCCCGTCGAAGTGCCACCACTCGGTCGCGAGGCCCACGAAGCCCTCGGCCTTCATCGCCTCCTCCAGCCGGGCCCGATGGGCGATCGCCGCGGGCGGGAGCTGCAGGTAGCCGCGGTGCGCCTTCTCGCTGAAGTCGTCGAACGCCGTGGGCATCTCGAGCTCCGCCCCCTGCGCGTCGACCAGCGTCACGTCCACCGCCGCCGCCCGGTTGTGACGCGACCCCTTGGCGGGATCGGCCACGTAGCGCTCGTCGGGCACCAGGCTCCAGAGCCGCCTCTGCACCGACAGCGGCCGGTAGCAATCGAACACCTTCAAGCCGAGGTGCGCCGCTTCGAGCGCCGCCTGCACCCGCGCCAGCCGCTCCGCCACCTCGCGCCGCAGATAGCACTTGGCCACCGGGTAGATCCGCTCCTGGGTGAAGTTGTTCGCCGTCGCGTAGCGGAGGTCGAGCCGGACGTGCGGCGCCACGGTCTCGAGGTCGGCCAGCTCGGCGCCCGGCGGCGAGCTGGCGCGCGCCTCGGAGACGAGCAGCGCGGCCAGGACCCAGGGCATGCATCGGAGCAGCGTCCGGTGAGTCATCGGCGAGAGTCTACCCCTCTCCACGCGATGTATGATGCCCTCATGCGCCGCTCCATCGCCTTCGCCTCGTCGCTCTTGCTCCCGCTCGCCTGCGCCGCCGCCGCCGCCGCCGACCCCATCGAGCGCCGCCTGCACATCGGGCAGGCCGAGGCCAGCTCCTACGACAAGAACGACTGGAACCGCTTCGAGGAGAACTACCTCCCGCTCTACGTGGCCGACGACGACCCCGCCACCACCTGGACCGAGGGCGCGCCCGGCGACGGGGCGGGGGAATGGATCCGGGTGCAGGTCTCGGCCATGAAGGGCGCCACGCGCGTGCGCCTCAAGATCCGCAACGGGTATCAGAAGACGCACAAGCTCTTCCTCGCCAACGCCCGCGCCCGCAAGGTGGCCCTCAAGCTGCTCCCCGGCGGCACGACCATCGAGCGCGAGCTCACCGACAGCGAAGGCTGGCAGGAGGTGAGCCTCGAGCAGCCGGCCGGGCCGCTCTCGGGCGTCGAGCTCAAGATCGTCAGCACCTACCCGGGAAAGAAGTACGCCGACCTCTGCATCTCCGACCTCCAGCTCCTCGTCACCGCCGAGACCCCTGACAACCCCGCCTACGAGAAATCGATCTACGAGCGGGTGAAGAAATGGCGCGCCGACCGCCTGGCGGCGGCCGCGGCCTTCAAGAAGGCCGTCGCCGGGAGGCCCCTCCCGATCGCCCCGTCCTACCAGTCCGACCGCCGCGAGGTCCCTTCCCGCGAGATCTGCGCCGACGTCGCCTGCCAGCTGGCGCGGCTCGAGGCGCCCTCATTGACCCCGCCCGAGCGCGAGGCGATCCAGGTCCTCTCCCGGGCGCTCGCCGACAAGCTCGCCGGCTGGGAGCCGGTTCAGCTCGTGGTCACCGCCGCGCCCCTGCCCGCGGTCGACGGTCTGTGCGTGCCCTTCTTCGGCAGCTGCAGCTTCGATCCGTGCGATCAGCCGCAGATGACGCTCGACCGCCTGCCGCTGCTCGTGCACGACGGCTTCCGCGTGCTCGAGGTCAAGCAGGCCCACTCCTGGGAGACGCTCACGGGGGAGGGCTTCGGCCGCGTCAAGGAGTGCAACCGCGACGAGCCGGTGACCTTCGCCTGGGCCCGGCGCGAAGGGGCCGACAAGAAGCTCCGCGCCCTCCTCGTCGTCCGCTGCGGGCTCCTCGAAGGGCGCGAGGGCAAGTACCCCGACAGCATCTCGCAGTTCCTGGTCTACGACGACGACGGCCACGCGCGGCTGTCGGCCTCGGATCGAGGCGCCACGAGCTACCGCTGGCAGGGCGACGAGGTGCACGCGCAGGTCGCCGGCGGGCGCTTCACCGGCGCCGAGCTGGCCGGCAGCTTCGAGCCCGTGGAGCAGGTGGCCAAGGCCCGATAGATGGGCCTCGCCGCCGCGACGCTCCTGGCCCAGCTGTTCACGGTCGGGCTCGCCCCCCTCGATCTCGGTGACACGCCGCCCGCGATGCGCTCGGCGAGCGCGTGCGAGCCGTGCCACGGGGAGGCGCACGCCGAGTGGCGCGCGAGCCGTCATGCCCAGTCATGGCAGAACCCGATCTTCCAGCGCGAATACCAGGCGCGCCCGAGCGCCTGGTGCGTGAACTGCCACGCGCCCCTCGGCCTGCAGGCCGCCGTCAACGAGGGCGTCAACTGCGCCGTTTGCCACGTGCGCGACGGGCGCATCCTGGCCGCCCGCCACCGCCCCGGCTCACCGCACGACACCGACGTACGCGCCGACTTCGGCACGCCCGGCTACTGCGCCGGCTGCCATCAATTCAACTTCCCGCGCTTCGCCGACGCGCCCGAGGAGCATGAGAAGGTGGTCGGCTACACCGCGCACCCGATGCAGAACACCGTCGCCGAGCACGCCGCCGGGCCCTTGGCGGGTGAGAGCTGCCGCAGCTGCCACGCGCAGTCGGCGGGCCGACACCTCTATCCCGGGGCGCACGATCCGAAGATGCTCGAGCGCGCCCTGGAGCTCACGGTGTGCCGCGCCGGCGACGATCTGGTCGCCACGGTGAAGAACCGCGGCGCCGGCCACCGCGTCCCGACCGGCGACGTGCATCGCCACCTCGTCCTGCGCGCCTGGCGCCCGAGCGCGCCCGAAGCCCTGAGCGAGCTCGTGCTCGGCCGCCGCTTTGCCCCGCTCCCGGATGGCGGCAAGCGGCTCGTGGCCGACACCACGCTCGCGCCCGGCGAGGCCCGCGCGCTGCGCGTCCCACTCGATCGGCGCGCCGCGCCGGACGAGCCCGTCTCCGTCGAGCTACGCTACGTCTACACGATCGACGAGTTCCCGCCGCATCCCATCGGCGAGCCGGCCTGGGTCACGATCGAGGCGCTGCGCACGACCGCGAGCGCGCTCGCGAGGTGCGAGGGCCGATCGGATCGGGGACGATAGGAGCTCCACGCTGGGCCGCGGCACGGCCGTAGCCCTCCCGCCCGAGGACGAACGCTCCCGCCCCGCCCGCGCTCATCCTCACGTTCACGCCGGGCGCGATGTCGTGGGAGCGCTACCGCGCCATGACGCGCAACTTACCGCGCTGCCGCACGGCCGCGCGTCGTTCCCTGGGAAGGTTGCGACGCTGCGGGGCTGGGACCTCTGTACCGGTCCCCTGACAGGCCATACCTGTAAAAGGCCAGAGAGCGAGCACTGACGTAGAGCCTCTCGGTCGCCGGAGCCCGCGGGCTCGGATCCTGGCGGCTCACGACGCCCCTGCAGGCCCGGGAGCGGGCCGCGTCGAGGACGGCACGCGCTCCGCCGAAGCGCTCGCACGGCCAGGCGTCGGGGGCGGCGGCTCGCCGGCCAGTGGCGTGGCTGGAGCGTCCGGCACCAGCGCCCGGTCGTCTCTCGGCGTCTGGGGCTCCGTCACCATGGACGCCGGCGGCGGCACCAGCGCCGCCCTGCCGGCCCCTGCTTCATCGATCGCCCTCGAGTGGCGCGCCTTCCCCTCGGCGCGCGCCGTGCGCACCTTCCCCTCCGTCGCCGGACGGAACTCCTTGATGCGCGGGTCGCGCGGGCCGAACGTGGCCTCGGCCAGACGGATGAGCCGGGCGCGGGCGCGCATGCTCTCGCGCTTCTTCGCGTTGAGCTCGCGGGTCAGCCGGGCCAGCGTCTGCTTGGCCTTCTCCTGCTGCGCGTTGAGCGACGTGATCTCATCGAACATCACCGCCATCTCGTCCGCCACGCCCACGGCCTCCTTGGGCAGGATCGGCGCATAGGACCGGGCCGCGCGGACCCCGAGGGAGAGAAAGTTGAGGTGGTTGCCGATGGAGTAGCTCGTGGGCATGGGCCGGCCTTCCTTGTCGAGGTTGCGCGAAGGGCTCCTCACCCGGCGATGAGCCCACCGGGCGATAGTGGAACGGGCGGCAAATAACCTGACACGCAGACGGTCCACCAGCAAGCGCAGGCCCCGAACCAGGCTCGGTTCATCCGAGAACGACTGTGGTTTCTATCGAACCGAGCTCGGTTCATGAAATACCGCGCACGGTTTACGGCAAACCCAGCGCGGTATGTCCCAGATCGAACCCGGTTTATCGTCAACCCGGCACGTTTTTTTGTGATGCGGGTCGGGTTCATGTCCAACCCGACGTGGATCGCACAAGACCCAGCTGCGGCGTTCGCTACGGACCGGTGTACATGGCCACGCCCTCCTGGGTGGCGATGAGCACCCGCCGCGGGCTCGCGTAGCGGTCGATGAAGATGGCCGTGATGCCGTCCGAAGGGAGGCCGCTCTGCCAGGTGTAGTAGCGCCAGACGTCGCCTTGCTTGCGCGCGATGCCGCCGTAGTCGGTGCCCACCCACACGCTGCCATCGAGCGGATCCACGGCCACGGCCGTGACCCGGTTCTGCGGCAGCTGGCGCGAGCGATCGTAGTAGCTCGGCTGATAGGTCTCGGGGGCGAGGTAGGCCAGGCCCTGGCCGTAGCTCGCTACCCAAACCCCGCCCGCGGGGTCGGTGGCCAAGGCCATGACCTCGTCGTTGGCGCTCGGGAAGACGTCCAGGCCCACGCTGAAGAACTCGAAGAGGCCGGTGTCCGGGCCGAGCGAGCGCTGCGGCAGGAGCGCGACGAAGTGCTCGTCGCCGATCCAGAGGTCGCCCTGGGGCGAGATGGCGAGGCCGCGGGCGTCGCCGCCCCAGCACCCGGCGGATGGGACCGTGGAGTCGCAGCCGCTCTCGGGGATGAAGTGGACGTGCTCCTCGAACTGGTAGCAGCCGCACGGCGCGTTCACCCCGTGCCAGGCGGTGACGCCGTGGACGCCGCCGTTGTAGAGGGTGCCGTTGTAGGTGCCGTCGAAGTCGACGAGCATGCGCACGCCGGCGGTGACGCGGGTGAGGTGCTCCTGGTACTCGGGGCGCGGGAAGTAGGGCACGACCATGTTCTCCACCTGCACGACCGCCCCGGTGGTGGGGTTCACGACGAGGTGGTCGCCGATGGCGCCGAGGTTGCCCACGTAGGCGTGCCCGGCCAGGCCGCCGGCGACCGAGGCGAAGCGATAGTTGGTGTTGGATCGGGCGAGGCCCGCGCTGGTCTGGGTGTAGGTGAACGGCTGTGCGCCGGGGCTGGGCCAGTAATAGACGGCCGTGCTCGTGACCGCCCAGATGCCGCCCCCGCGGTCGGCGCCCACGTCGCGGTACACGGCGCGCACGGGGAGGCGCGTGAGCGCGAGGGGCGTGTACGGCGCATGGACGAGCGGGGTGTCGACCGTCCCCGGGGGGACGTATTCCGTACCGGTCAGGGCCCGGGAGATGCCCGCGCTCTCAGGCTCCAGGGCCGCCGGGGAGGCGCCTCCACCGAGGCCCTCCGGAAGACCTCTATTGTCCGTCTGACAACCGGACATTCCAGGCAGGACCAACAGCACACACAGGGACCACAGGACCGCTCTCATCGCACGCTCCTCACTGGCTGCGCGACGCGGAAGGGCCGCGCGAGGCACGGATCGGCGTGCCATCGGGGCCCCTCGCTCCCCTCGACCCGGTGAGCCGTAAGAGGGACCTCACGTCGTCGCTCGTGGCTCCCCAATGCAAGTTGGACGCCGCTATCGGCGCGAGCGTGCGACGGTCTTCCCGTCGGGGGAGGGGCCGCGGACTCGTTGGTTCTGCGACGCCGCGCCCGGGGCGGTGCGGCGCTCTTGCGCCGGGCGGCGCGGCCCTTCGGTCGGGAGGGCTGCCTGGGGCCTCGGGGATCCGAACGGTGACACGAAGAGTCCGCCCGGTGACACCTGGGACGTGCGTGGCGGCATCTGGGGCCTGTACGGCGCGCGGTGGCAGGTATCGGCGCTTGTCTGACATCAGGACCTGCCCTGCAGGGGGCGGGAGGCTCCTTCAAGAGATGTTATGGATGAGCCTTGGACCGACATCGGATCACAATGGAACGCAGCGTCAGGAGTCCGAACAGAAAAGTACAGCGCCCGTGCATTGCATCCCCTGCAATCCAGTCCATGGGTCGAACCTCCGGACGTCTCGTTTTCCGACGGGAGCCGGCGGCACCGCGATCCGTGTGCCGGCGCGGCCGCTCGTCTTCGGGATCTTTGGGAACAGGGATCCATCCATACAGAATCCATCCGCTGTAGCGTGGTAATGTGCCGCTCATGGCCTCACTGCGGCGCTCGCTGCTCTTCCTGCTCCTCATCGCCCCGGCTTCGGTCCACGCGCAGGACCTCATCCTCGACAACATGACCATGACGCTCGGGGGCACCCGGACCTACGGCCGGGTGGTGCTGACCAACAACGCGCGCATCATCGTCCCGAACTTCAACGGGACCGACCGCGACAACACCGGCAACCTCGTGCTCCGGGCCGACAGCATCATGATCGATGCCACGAGCTCCATCACCGCCCGCGGCGCCGGCTACCAGGCGCGCCGCTGCGTCGATGGCCCGGGGCCGGCCGCGTTCCCGGCGGCGGGCGGCCGGGGCGGCTGCTCGGTGCGGGACTCGGGCGGCGGTGGCGCCCACTTCGGCATGGGCGGCCGCGGCACCAAGGACTGCTTCATCTTCGGCGACGCCAACAGCTGCCAGTTCCCGCAGGAGTTCGAGGAGGATTGCCGCGGGGCCCCGAACAACGGTGACACGGCCTGCCAGAGCACCTCGGACTGCCGCAACAACGACGGTCTGCCCACGGTCGCCGGGCAGCCGTTCCGGCATTCGCCCTACGCGGCCGAGTTCGGCGCCGCGGGCGGCGACAAGGGCTGCCGCGACGGCGACGGTTTCGGCTCCAACCCCTCGACCGGCGGCAACGGCGGCGGGCGCATCGTGCTGGCGGCGGTCAACGCCAACCAGACGGGCGCGGTGACGGTCAACGGTCGCATCAACGCCGACGGCAACCGCGGCTGCGCCAACGGCAACGACTCGGGCGGCGGCGGCGCGGGCGGCGCGGTCTTGATCGTGGGCGACCAGGTGAGCATCGGCGCCACGGCCGTGATCTCGGCCTCGGGCGGCCTGGGCGGCGACTCGCAGAACAAGGACCTCGTCCAGTACCCCGAGTGCACGGGCACGCAGCTCTCGGGCACCTGCGACGACTGCGGCGGCGGCGGCGGCGGTGGCCTCATCAACGTCCTGTCGCGCACCGCCAACATCAACACCGGCGCCACCTTCAGCGTGCGCGGCGCGCTCGGCGGCACGTGCACCATCTGTCAGGGCGAGGCCGGCGGCGGCGCGGGCGAGCTGCAGATCGACGGCGCCTACGTGGGCGAGATCTGCGACGGCTACGACAACGACTTCGACGGGGTGGTGGACAACGGCTTCCCGAACGCGACGTGCGGCCAGGGCAGCTGCGCGGTGAGCATCCCGACCTGCCAGAACGGCTCGCCGCCGGTGTGCACGCCGGCGGTGAGCAGCGACCCGAGCTGCCAGGGCTCGCGCGGGAGCTCGCGGCCGCGCATCGCGCTCATCCTCGACTCGTCGGCCTCCATGCTGCTCACGCTCTCGGGGACCACCACCTTCGGCGACGGCTCGGCGGATCACCCGGGCATCGACCTCAGCAACGACGGTCTGCCGAACGACTCGCGGCTCTACGCGGCCAAGGGCGCGGTGTCGCAGCTCATCAGTTCCTACCCCGAGATCGACTTCGCGCTGGCGCGCTACCACCAGGACGAGGGGGTGAACCGCTCGTGCCAGACGAGCAAGTGGCTCGAGTGCCAGGGGAGCTGCTGCACGTACGACAACCCGGGCGGCGGCAACACGTCGAGCCCGGTGGCCTGCACGCTGGCGCTGCCGCGCATCGGCGGCGGCACGGTCAACGTCACGCTGCGCGAGGACTCGCCGCTCGCGAACCGCTGCATCAACTACGCGGGCACCTGCGGGGCGCCCCGCCGCGGCGCCGACATCCTGGTCGGCTTCGAGTCGGACGTCCGGCAGTACCTCATGTGGCTCGACGGCGGCGAGACCAACTTCAACCCCTCGGTGGCGCCGGGCAACTACTGCGCGGGCCTGCGGGGCGACTGCGAGCTGCGCGGCACCGGGCCGACGCCCATCGCCGAGTCGCTGCGCGCGATCTACGACTACGTGAGGCCAATTCAGACGGTGGATCCGGGCGCGGCCTGCCGCGGCTACTCGGTCATCCTGGTCTCGGACGGCGGCGAGGAGTGCGGCGGCGACCCGGCGCAGGCCGCGGCCGAGCTCCTCACGAGCGGCGTCCGGACCTACGTCATCGGCGTGAGCGTCGACGCGACCCAGGGCGCGACGCTCAACGCCATCGCCGCCGCGGGCGGCACGAGCGCGTTCATCCCGGTCAACAACGCCTCGGATCTCTTGCCGGCGCTCACCAGCATCGTCTCAGCCTCGATCCGCACCGAGCTGTGCAACGGCGTGGACGACAACTGCAACGGCGTGGCCGACGAGGGCTACAACGTGGGCGCGGCGTGCAACAACGGCCTCCAGGGCGCCTGCCGCGGGGACGGCGTGCTCGAGTGCGATCCCAATGACGCGCGGCGCACGCGCTGCCGCATCACGACCCAGGTGGCGACGCCCCAGCCCGAGCAGTGCAACGGGGTCGACGACAACTGCAACGGGCTCATCGACGAGGGCAACCCGCAGGGCGGGGCGAGCTGCGGCCCGTCGACGGGCGAGTGCCGGCCGGGCACGATGCAGTGCCAGGGCGGCCAGCTCGATTGCGTGGGCGGCACCGGGCCGCGGCCCGAGGTGTGCGACGGCAAGGACAACGACTGCGACGGCCAGATCGACAACGACGTGCCGCCCGGCGGGCCGTGCGGCACGACCGTGGGCGAGTGCCAGCCGGGCACGTTCGTGTGCACGGGCGCCGGGGGGTTCGTGTGTCAGGGGGCGGTCGGGCCGCAGCCCGAGACGTGCGATGGCCGGGACAACGACTGCAACGGCATCATCGACGACAACGTGCCGGGCGTGGGGCAGCCGTGCACGACCGCGCCGGACGGTACGCCGCTGTGCAAGGCGGGCGTCCTGCGCTGCGCGAGCGGCCAACTGCGCTGCAACGGCGCCGTGCCCTACCGTCCCCCGGTCTGCAAGTGTCCGCCCGACGAGTGCTCCATCCTCGGCGATGGCCCGGGGAGCGACGGGTGCCCGGCGGGCTCGGCCTGCCTCGATTGCGCGTGCCGCACGCCGTGCGCCCCGGGTGAGTTCCCCTGCTCGGGGAACCTCGTCTGCCGCAATGGCTTCTGCGTGCCGCCGCAGTGCGGCGGCCGGCTGTGCACGGACGACGAGAC
Source organism: Polyangia bacterium (assembly GCA_036263495.1). Taxonomy (GTDB): domain Bacteria; phylum Myxococcota_A; class Polyangia; order Palsa-1104; family SHYY01; genus DATAGU01. The sequence goes on from DATAGU010000033.1 coordinate 35,795, forward strand.
GTGCGTGAATAATACGTGCGTCGACAAGTGCACGCAGATCCGGTGCCCGCAGGGGCAGATCTGCGTGCGCGGGGGGCGCTGCGTGGAGGACAGCTGCTACGGTCGGGGCTGTCCGACCGGGCAGGTGTGCCGCTCGGGGGCCTGCGAGGCCGACCCGTGCCTCGACAAGAGCTGCGCGGCCGACGAGTTCTGCCGCGATGGGCTGTGCGTGCGTACGTGCGAGGGCGTCTACTGCCCCGCGGGACAGAGCTGCCAGAACGGCGCGTGCGTGGCGGATCCTTGCGGCGGTAAGGTCTGCGTGCAGGGAGAGGTGTGCCAGGCGGGCGCGAACGGGCCGAGCTGTGTCCGCGACCCGTGCCTCAACGTGAGCTGCGGCCGCGGGCGCGTGTGCCAGGCCGGCACCTGCGTGGATGATCCTTGTGGTGGGGTGACGTGCCCGGGCGATCCGCAGCAGGTGGTCTGCCAGAACGGGCAGTGCGTGTCGCGCACGCCGCCCAAGCCGCCGGATCGGGTGACGGTGACGGGCGGGCGCTTCTTCTCCTGCGCCGTGGGAGGCCGCGCGGGCGGTGGGGAGGAGCTGCTCGCGGGCGTGGTGCTCGCGCTCGCGCTCGGTCTCGCGCGGCGCCGGCGGGAGGCCTCGCGATGAGGCGGGTCCTCTCGACAATCCTCCCCGGGTTGTTCCTGGCGGCCGTGACGGCCGGCTGTAACGTGAACAGCATCTGCCTCAACTGCCAGCCGGGCACGTCGGGCCGCGACTTCAGCGTGGGGGGCGACGCCGGTGACGCGGGCGCTCCTCTGGACCTGAGTGGGGCGGACCTCGAGTCCCTGCCGCCGGATCTGGCGGCGCCGCCGGATCTGGCCTGTGACCCGAGCCGGCTCGCGACCGATCCCAACAACTGCGGCCAGTGCGGCAGGGCCTGCTCGCGCCAGCACGCCATCCCCGCCTGCGTGGGAGGGCAGTGCCAGGTGCAGCAGTGCGACGTGGGGTACGTCGACCTCGACGGCGATCCCAGGAACGACTGCGAGTACGCCTGCCTGGCCACCGGGGCCGAGGTGTGCGACGGCGCGGACAACGACTGCAACGGCCAGGTCGACGAGACCTTCGACCTCACGACCGATCGCGACAACTGCGGCCAGTGCGGCAACGTGTGCGCCTTCCCGAACGCGACGCCGACCTGCGCGGGCGGCACGTGCCAGCAGGCGGGCTGCGATCCGGGCTACCGGGATCTCGATCCGGCGCAGCCCGGCTGCGAGTACCGCTGTCCGGTGTACCCGCAGCAGGCGCGTGAGTTCTGCAACGGGCTCGACGACGACTGCGATGGCCAGGTGGACGAGGCCGCGGATCTCGAGGCCGCGCCCACGAACCTGTGTGTGACGCGCGCCGGCACGCCGTGCGCGGGCACGGTGGCCCGCTGCGAGCAGCGGGGCGGGGTCACCACGTGGTACTGCAACTACGGTCCGGGGGTGGAGTTCGACCCCGCGCTGCCCAACGGCATCGCCGCCGAGGAGAGCCTGTGCGATGGCGTGGACAACGAGTGCGATGGCCAGGTGGACGATTCGTTCGCCAGCCTGGGGGGCACCTGCGACAACGGCCAGCGCGGCGCCTGCCGCGACGTGGGCGTGGTCGTGTGCGACGCGGCCAACCGCACGCGGACGGTGTGCGATCTCAGCGTGTTGCCGGACGCGGAGCCGGGGGCGCCCTCGCCCGAGCGCTGCAACAACGAGGATGACGACTGCGACGGCGTCGTGGACAACACCACGGGGGCGGGGCGGGTGCTCCAGGACATGGTGCACGTGGTCGTGGGCAGCCTCGACTTCTATATGGATCGCTACGAGGCGTCGCGGCCGGACGCCACGACGGCCTCGGCGGGCGTGGCCACCGCGCGCTCCTGCTCCCAGGGGGACGTGCTGCCCTGGACGCGGGTGAGCTTCGCCACGGCGCAGGCGGCGTGCCAGGCGGCCGGCTTCCGGCTGTGCACGGCCGCCGAGTGGCAGGCGGCGTGCACCGGCGCGGCCGGCAACGCCTATCCGTACGGCAGCAACTACCAGGGCAACCTGTGCAACGGGGTCGACTTCAACGCCACGGCGGCGCTCCGGCCCACCGGCGCTCCGGAGCTCGCGCAATGCGTGTCGCAAGACGGCGTGCGCGACCTGTCGGGCAATGCGCGCGAGTGGACCGATGACCAGCAAGGCATGACCACCGGCACGCCGGCCCAGCCGATCTATGTGGTGCGCGGGGGCGGCTACAGCTCGCCGGCGCTCGGTCTGACCTGTAGCACCACGTTCTCACGCGCCAGCGCCGACACCACGCTCGACACGCTCGGCTTCCGCTGCTGCTCCTCCACCGCCCCCTGATCACTTAGCCGAAACACCCCAGTTGTCTGCCTGCTACGGCGCAACCAGCGACGGCATCCAACTCATCCAACTGGGGTGTTCCGGCTTAGAAGCGCCGCTCAGCGCTCCAGCGCCTCGAGGATCTGCCGCAGCTGCTTGGGATCGATCGGTTTGGTGAGGTGCCGATCGAACCCGGCCTGCAGGGCCCGCCGTTGATCCTCTTCTTGCCCATAACCGCTCACGGCGATGAGGTGGAGCGGTCTCCCGCCCTGCGCCTCCCGCAGGGCGCGCGCCACGGCATAGCCGTCCATGCCCCCGGGCAGGCCGATGTCGCACAGGACGACGTCGGGGCGGACCTGGTGGAACGCCTCCAGCCCGGCGGGACCCGTGTAGCTCACGGTGACGCGGTACCCGAAGAGCTCGAGGACGATCCGCAGGCTCTCCGCCACGTCCTGGTGGTCCTCGATCACGAGCACGCCGAGCGAGTGCCCGACCGAGGGGGACGTGGACTCGGGCGGCTTGGGCGCCGCGATCATCTGGGTGAGCGGGAGGAGGATGGTGAACTCGGAGCCCTGGCCGGGCCCCGGGCTCTCGGCCTGCACAAGACCGCCGTGCAGCTCCACGAGCCCCTTCACCAGGGCGAGCCCCAGCCCGAGCCCGCCGCGGCTGCGCGCCAGGCTGCGATCCGCTTGGCTGAAAGGCTCGAACAGCCGGCGCAGGATCTCGGGTTCCATCCCGATGCCGGTGTCCTTGACCGAGAGGCGTGCCCTGTCGCGGACGAGCCCAGGCTTGTCGCCGGGTCCGGCCAGGGCCTCGCGCTCGATCGTGAGCCGGACGGTGACGTGGCCCCCGGCGTCGGTGAACTTGTTCGCGTTCTGGAGCAGGTTGCCGACCACCTGGGAGAGCCGCGTGGGATCGCCGAGGACCCACAGGGGGCCCTTGGGCAGCTCGGTGGTGAGGACGAGGCCGGTGCTCTCGAGCAGGCGGCGATGATCCTCGACCGTGGCCTGGACCAGGCCCACGAGGTCGGCCCGCTCCATGCGGAGGAGGATCTTGCCGCGCGTGATCCGCGAGACGTCGAGCAGATCGTCGACGAGGCGCGTCAGGTGCGTGACCTGGCGCTCGATCATGTCCTCGGCCTTGCGCGTGTTCTCGTCGGGCGGACCGAGCAGACGCAGCACGTGGACGGCGTTGCGGATGGGCGCGAGCGGGTTGCGCAGTTCGTGCGCGAGCATGGCCAGGAACTCGTCCTTGCGGCGGTCCGCCTCCTTGAGCGCCTCCTCGGTGCGCTTGTGCTCCGTGATGTCGGTGCACGTGCCGAGCATGCCGAGCGCCTTGCCGCCCGCGTCGCGCACGCACAGGCCGCGGGAGAGCAGCCAGCGATAGGAGCCGTCGCGGTGCCGCATGCGCAGCTCGTCGATGTAGAACGAGGTCTCGCCGCGCCGGTGCTGGAGGATGCGCTCGGTCGCGCGGTCCCGTTCGTCGGGATGGACGAGGGACAGCACGAGCTTGGGGGTGACGTGGAGCTCGTCGTCCCGGTAGCCCAGCATGGCCTTGAGGCGCGGCGACCAGGTGAGCCGAGGGGTCTGGAAATCCCAGTCCCAGATGCCGTCCTGCGTGGCGTGGAGGATGGTCTGCCAGCGCTCTTCGCTGTGCCGCAGCGCCTCCTCGGCCTCCCGGCGATCCTGGATGTCGGTACAGGTGCCGTACCACCTGGCGACCTGCCCGGCCTCGTCCCGCACCGGGGTGGCCCGCGCGAGGAACCAGCGATAGCGTCCGTCGGCCCCGCGCAGGCGCTCCTCGACCTCGAACTCCGTCTTCTGCCGGACGGCCTGCTGCCACACCCGGAGGACCCGGGGACGATCGTCGGGGTGGAGGGCCGCGGCCCAGCCATCCCCCTTGATCTGCTCCGGCGTGAGGCCGGTGTAGGAGCGCCATCGCTGGTTGCAGAAGTCGATGTAGCCGTCGGGCCGGCCGGTCCAGACGAGCTGCGGGATCGCCTCGGTCACGAGGCGCGAGCGCTGCTCGCTCTCGCGCAGCGTGGCCTCCGCCTGCTTGAGGTCGGTGATGTCGAGCATCACGCCCTGCAGGCAGACGACCCGGCCCTGCTCGTCCTGGACCCATCGCCCCTCGTCGCGGACCCAGACCGTTCGTCCGTTGCGCGCGACCAGCCGGTACTCGTGGACGAAGGGCCGGCGTGTCGCCGTCGAGCGGGCCGCCGCCTCCAGCACCCACGCCTGGTCCTCGGGGTGGAGGTGGCGGATCCAGAAGGCGGGGTCGTCGCGGTACTCCTCGGCCGACACGCCGAGGAGTCGCTCGATGTGGGGGCTCAGGTACTGGGTGACCTGGGTCGGGTCGTCGGGGTGCGCGGTGTAGATGACGGCCGGGAGGTTGTCGACCAGGCTGCGGTACCGGGCTTCGCTCCGCCGCAGGTCTTCTTCGGTCCGCTTGCGCACGGTGACGTCCAGGGTGATGCCGCTCACCCGCACGGGTTTACCGGAGGCGTCGACAAAGACGCGACCGAGCGAGTGGAGCCAGCGCTCTCCGAGCCGGGGATGCAGCACCCGGAACTCCATGTCCACGTCCCTGAGCCGGGACTGGTTGGACTGGATCTCGGCGAGGACGCGCGGGCGATCGTCGGGGTGGATGGCCGACAGCCAGTTGTCGAACGAGGGCGCGGTGCTCGGATCGAGGCCATAGAGCTCGTAGTACTCGCGCGACCAGTACATCGCGCCCTCGGCCATGTTCAGGCTCCAGACGCCGGCGCCGGCCGAGACCTGCACCACGTGGAGCTGGTCCATCAGCCACCGCACCTCGGCCTCTGCCGCGCGGCCTCGCTCGAGCGCCCGCTCGATCCCCGGGCTGACCCCTGGCGGCTCGGTCGCCTCTCGGAGGACGCCGAGCCGACGTATCGCCCGTCCCTCGGCATCGCGCACGACGAGCCCGCGCTCGTTCAATCGTCGGCGGGCGCCGTCGGGGCCCGCCATCCGGAACTCGAGCTCGTAGGGCTCGCCGCCGGCGATGGCCCGCTGCACCGCGGCCTCGACCGCTGGCCGATCCGTGTCCTGAAGGAGCCCGAGGAACGTGTCCCACCGACCGTCGAAGATGCCGGGGGACAGGCCGAGGAGCTCCTCGCACCCTGCGAGGAGCTTGAGGTCACCGGTGACGATGTTGTGTTCCCAGCTCCCGAGCAGCGGCGCCTGCGGATCACGCGCCACGGGCTCGTGGCCCTGGCTCGTGGACTCGGTCTCGCCGCGATCCTGAAGAGGCTGCACATCGATGCTCATCCCGGCCCTCCCGTCCCGTCGAGCGGCTTCCCCTACACAGAAATCTATCGTGGCGCCGGAGGCGCCACCTATCCCGAGCGCAGCGCCCCGATGAGCTCGCGCACGTCGGAGATCGACTCGCTGCGCAAGAACTCCTCCAGCTCGCCGAGGATGCGGCCGGCGGCGCCGGGCTCGACGAAGCTCTGCGTGCCCACCTGCACGGTCGTGGCGCCGGCCAGCAGGAACTCGACCACGTCCTCGCCCGAGGTGATGCCGCCGATACCGGAGATGGGCACGTCGGGCAGGGCGCGGTGCACCTGGTGCACCATGCGCAGGGCGATGGGCTTGATGGCCGGTCCCGAGAGCCCGCCGTAGGTGGTGGCGATGCGCGGCCGGCGGCGGCGCGCATCGATGGCCAGGGCGGTGATGGTGTTGATGACCGACAGCCCGTCGGCCCCGCCCTCCACGGCGGCGCGCGCGAGCGCCACGATGTCCGAGGTGTTGGGCGTGAGCTTGACGAAGAGCGGCTTCGGGATGGCGTCGCGGCAGGCGCGCACGAGGCGCCTGAGCACCTCGGGCACCACGCCGAACTCGACCCCGCCCTTGTCGATGTTGGGGCAGGAGACGTTCATCTCGAGCGCGTCCACGCCCTCGAGTGCGGCGAGGCGCCGCCCGCAGTCGACGTACTCGTCGAAGGTCTCGCCAAAGAAATTGACCACCACGTGCGTGCCGGCGCGGCGCAAAAACGGCAGCTTCTTCTCCGCCAGGCCGTCGACGCCGACGTTCTCGAGGCCGATGGAGTTGATCATGCCCGAGGCGGTCTCGCAGATGCGCGGCGGCCGGTTGCCGGCGCGCGGTTTGGGCGAGATGCCCTTGGTGACCACGGCGCCGAGCCGCCTGAGGTCGAGGTGGGGCGCGAGCTCCGCGGCATAGCCGAAGGTGCCCGAGGCGGTCCAGACGGGCGAGGTGCAGTCGAGGCCGGCGAAGCGTACGGCCAGGGCGGGCGCGGGCGCGGGCGCGCTCATGGGATGACGATCTCCCGCGCATCGAAGACGGGGCCATCGATGCAGCAGTATCGATAGGGGCGGGGGTCCCGGGGGCTCGGCACGCTCGGCACCGGGCAGCCAAGACACACGCCCACGCCGCACGCCATGTCCCCCTCGAGGCTCACCAGGCAAGGGACGTTCGCCGCCTGCGCCAGCTCTGCCACCGCGCGCATCATCGGGTTCGGCCCGCAGGCGAGGATGCGGGTGGTCTCGGGCCGCAGGGGGGCCGAGCGCGAGCCGGGACGCGAGAAGAGGAGGCGCTCGAGCGCGGCCGTCACCCGCCCGGTGACCACGGTCTCCGGCCCGCGACCCGGCGGGCAGCTGCCGTCTTCGGTCGTCAGGATCACGTCGGCGCCGGTGGCCGCGACATCCTCGAGCAGGACGAGGTCGGCGGCGCGGCGGGCCCCATACAGGAAATGAAGCGAGGCGCGGGTGGCCCCCCCGCGCTGGACCTGCTCGGCGTACCAGAGGAGCGGTGCCAGACCCACGCCACCGGCCACGAGCACGTCGGTCACCACGCCGGCATCCGGCGCAGGTATCGGTCGGGGGAAGGGCCGGCCGAGCGGCCCGAGGACCGAGATGCGATCGCCTGGTTGGAGGCGGGCGAGGAGGGCGGTGCCGCGGCCCATGACCTTGATGAGGTACTCGACGCGATCGCCAGTGCGGCGAAGGATCGAAAAAGCCCGCGGCAGGAGCGGATCGCGCCCCCAATCGGGCCGCAGCATGACGAACTGTCCCGGCTCGGCCGCGTCGAGACGCGCTCCCTGATCGGTCGCGACGACGAAGGTGCCCGGCGCCACCGTGTGCAGATCTCTCACGTGGGCCGTGTGATACGTGGAGTTCACGCCCTGAACATAGCCCAAAACGGGCCGACCGCCGCCGGCTCCGCGGTCCCCCACCGGCGTTCCTCCGTAGGATCAGGGTTGCGTCCGTGGGAACGCCGCCGCGCGAAGATACGCAGCGGCGGTGGGAGGTGGCGGGCTAACGGGAGGGCTCTTCGCCGAGCGGGCATCCGGCGTCCATCCACTGTTTGAAACAGGTCACGTGCTCGCGGGGCCAGGGACGGCCGGGCGGCATCGTGCCGCGGGCGACCTGCTCGAAGATCGCCTGCGCCAGGGCCTTGACGCTCTGGTAGTCGCCGAGGTCGAGGCCGCGCATGCGTTTCATGCAGCGGATGTCCCCGTCGGGGAAGAGGGCCCGGATGGCGCTATGCCACGTGGGGATGAGGCCTGGGGCGGGCAGGGGTGGGAGATCGGGTCGAGGCGCGTCGGGGGTCTTCATCGTCATCATGCACCTCGCTCGCAATGGGGGACCTGCGCCGAGCGGCGGCCGATGCGCGGAGGCAGCAGAAGCTGTGCCACTCGAGGCGCTCGATCCGGAGCTGTAAGCTGGCAAGACAAGTAGGCGGGGGACCGTCGGGATGCAGGAGAGACTAGGCTGTCTCCGAGCGAGAGGCGGGGCTGGATGCGTCTATCTGGAACGCGGCGGCGTCGCGAGCGACGCGGCGGACGAAGGTGTTGGGCCCGGAGGAAGTGCCATCGTCGCGTGCGTTGATCCGGAGAGGCTCGAACGCTGGATCTCGCGTGCCGCAACCGCGTCCTCGGTCCAGGACGTGCTCTTCGATCTCTAGCAAGACCTCCCCCACCCTCTCCTGAGCCTGCTAGTCTGGCCCCGTGAGCCACGGGAACACCGAGAGCCCCGCCCCGAGCACATCCCCTCCCGCGCCATCCCCGGACGGCACACCCGCCGCAGCCCACCGGCGCCGGCTCCGCATGCTCCACACGCTCTGTATCGGCGTCAACGCCACGGTGGGCTCGGGCGTCTTCGCCCTGCCCGACGACATGCAGCGGGCCATGGGCGGCTACTCCCCGCTCGCCTACCTCCTCTGCGCCCTCGTGCTCCTGCCCGTGACCCTCTGCTTCGTCGAGCTGTCGAGCCGCATCGACGAGACCGGCGGCTCGTACATCTACGCCCTGCGCGCGTTTGGCCCGCGCATCGGTTTCGTCACGGGCTGGTTCTGCCTCATCGCCAACTTGGTCAGCTGGGCCGCCAACGCCACCCTCTTCGTCGACCTGCTCGGCTTCCACGGCGCCACCGGCCATCTCATCGCCGCGCTCCTCGTCATCTTCCTCGGCGCCATCAACTATTACGGCATCAAGCCCGGCGCCTGGCTGATCATCCTCATGACCGCCGGCAAGCTCGCCGCCATCGCCTGCTTCCTCGGCGTCGCCGCGGGACGGCTCGACCTCTCCCGCCTCGGGGGCTCGCTGCCGCACGGCGCCTGGGGCGTGGGCTCGGGCGTCTACCTCGCCCTCTTCCCCCTGCAGGGCTTCGAGACCACCCCCATCGCCGCCGGCGAGACCGAGAACTCGCGGCAGATCGTGCCGCTCGCCACCCTCGGCACGCTCCTCTTCTCGACCCTCCTCTTCATGATCGTGCAGGCCGCCCTCGTATGCGCCTACCCCGCGCTCGCCACCCCTTCGAGCCACCCCCTCGTCGATGCCGCGCGCTCGTTCGGCGTCCAGCTCGGGGCCATCGTCCTCGCCGGCAGCATCCTGGCCACGGGCGGCTTCTCGGCCGGCTGCGCCCTCGGCTCCCCGCGCTACGCCGAGGCCATGGCCCAGCATGAGATGCTGCCGCCGTGGCTCGCGGCGCGCCATCCCCGCCGGGACACCCCCCACCGCTCCATCATCGTCATCACCGGCCTCACCGCCGTCATGGCCCTGTTCTTCGACTACCGGCGGCTCGTCGGCATGTCGAACATCACCGTCGTCACCCAGTACGTCATGACCTGCCTGGCCGTGCCCTACCTTCGCAAGGAGCCGTCTCAGGGCCAGGGCCAGGCCAAGCCCTGGACCATCCCGGGCGGCGCCGTCATTCCCGTCGTCGGCGCCCTCGGCTCGCTGATCCTCCTCTCCGGCGCCGACCGCACCGAGACCCTCTTCGCCGCCGTCACCCTGCTCGCCGGCCTCGCCGTCATGTTCTGGCGGCGCCGGTGATCCGCGCCTGATACAGCCTCCGCCGCGCGACCGCGAGGGCCCATCTCAATTCCACGAGAGTGTACTTTGCCGTCAACCGTGAACTAGATTTCCCCTCCACCCAAGAGGGGTCAGACCTGGGGTCGATAGGCGAAAGTTGAGTGTTCGCTGCTGCTTCCCTATAATGGAGAGGTTCAGTCGGCCCGGATCCTGTCATGGCAAAAACCATCCTGGTCATCGAAGACGATGATGCGATTCGTCAAAACGTGATGACCGTACTGCGCTCGACCGGCTATGAGCCCCTGGGCGCGCCCAACGGCCGTGCAGGACTCGAGCTCGCGCAAGCCGCCCGCCCGCAGCTCATCATCTGCGACATCATGATGCCGGACCTCGACGGCTACGGTGTCCTGCAGGCGCTGCGCTCCGACCCCGAGACCGCGGGCATCCCGTTCATCTTCCTCACCGCCAAGGCCGATCCCCTCGAAGTGCGACAGGGCATGAACCTCGGCGCCGACGACTACCTCGCCAAGCCCTTCCGCCTCTCGGAGCTCATGGAGGTCGTCAAGGTGCGCTTCCAGCGCATCGAGGCCGTGGCCAAGAGCCTGCAGGTGCGGGTCCAGCAGGCCGAGGATCAGATCCGCCACGCCGCCCATCACGACGCCGTCACCAACCTGCCGAACCGCCTGCTCCTGCGCGAGCAGTTCGACCAGGCCCGCGCCCGCGCCGAGGCGAGCGGCAGGTCCACCGCCGTGATGGTCGTCGTCATGGACCGCTTCCACAGCGTGACCGACGGCCAGGAGCCCGCCTTCATCGAAGAGCTCATGCGGGCCCTGTCGCGCACCCTCACCGCCACCATCGGCGAGCGCGGCTTCATCGCCCACCTCCACGCCGATCAGTTCGCCATCCTCCTGCCCTTGCTCGCCAGCAAGGACGTCGCGTGCGAGGTGGCGCAGCAGATCGTCGACGCCCTCACCGTGCCCCACCTCGTCGCCGGCCAGAAGACCTTCCTCAGCGGCAGCGTGGGCATCGCCCTCCACCCGTCCGACGGCGACAACATCGACGTCCTCGTCAAGCAGGCGACGCGGGCCATGGTGCAGGCCGTGCAGAGCGGCGGCAACAGCTACCAGCTCGCCGTGCGTCCCCCGATGCGCGCCTTCAACACCGTCCTCGAGCTCGAGACCAACCTGCGCGAGGCCGTCGAGCGGGAGGAGCTCGAGCTCCACTATCAACCGCAGGTCAGCCTCAAGACCGGCCACATCGTCGGCGCCGAGGCCCTCGTGCGCTGGCGCAACGCCCAGCGCGGCTACATCTACCCCTCCGAGTTCATCCCCGCCGCCGAAGAGAGCGGCCTCATCATGGCCCTCGGTGAGTGGGTGTTGCGCACCGCGTGCACCCAGGCCCTGCGCTGGCAAGAGCGCGGCCACCCCCTGCGCATCGGCATCAACATCTCGGGCCGCCAGTTCAAACAGCGCAACCTCGTCACCACGCTCGGCCGCATCCTCACCCAGAGCGGCATCTCGCCCCGGCTCGTCGACCTCGAGATCACCGAGAGCGTGATGGTCAACGACATCGACAGCGTGGTGGCGGTCCTGAAGTCCGTGCGCGCGCTCGGCGTGCACATCTCGATGGACGACTTCGGCACCGGGTACTCCTCGCTCAGTTACCTCAGCCGCCTGCCGCTCGATCACCTCAAGGTGGATCAGAGCTTCGTGCGCCGCGTCTACGAGCGGCCGCAGAACGCCTCCATCGTCGCCGCCATCATCCAGATGGCGCACAGCATCGGCCTGTCGGTCATCGCCGAGGGCGTGGAGTCGACCGAGGAGCTCGACTTCCTCGTGCGCCAGGGGTGCGACGAGATCCAGGGGTATCTCTTCAGCAAGCCCCTGCCCCTCAAGGACTTCGAAACCCTCCTCGCGGAGAACCGCTACCTCCCCGTCGCCTCCACCGGCTGAGCCCGCCCCGCGCGCGGCCTCCCCTGCGGCGGCCCCGGCTCGCCCGCGTCGCCATACTCCTGCTCCTCCTGCCCCTCGTACCCGCCCGCGCGTCCGGAGAGCCTCCTAGCCGGCCGGATCGCGCCTGAGAGGGCGCTGACGATGAGCGGCGGCCATGAGTCCCGCCCACCGTGAGAACGGTGAGTCTGGCTGCCGCCACGAGCGGATGGCGCTAGAATCTCCCCCTCAATGAAGCCTACCGGAGGAACCCTCATGAACCGACTGCGATTCTTGTTCTCGATGATGGCCGCCTGCCTGCTCCTGACCGGCGGCTGTGTGATGGAGTCCAATTCGGCGCAGTACCGCCAGGAGGCCCTTCGCAAGCAAGAGCTGGCGGACAAGGCCGCCGCCCAAGGCGACAAGGAAGCGGCCGAGCGCTATGCGCGCGAGGCCCGCGTGGCCCAGATGCGAGCCGAAGAGAAACGCGCCGAGGAGGAGTACGCCGCCGAACAAAAAGGGGATCGTGACCACCTGAAACCGGGCGTCACGACACCCTCGAATCTGCCTGCGCCCTGACGTTCGGCCGCGGCCCCTGGAAGAGATTCTCATGTCCGCATAGGCCGATGCCCGTCTCCCCACAGGAGAGCCTCACGTCCTGCGGGCCGATCAGACACTCCCCCTTCAGAACTCCTCATGGCCTCACCGGCTGCGTACTCCCCAGCAACCGCTCCCTTCAGATAGGCCATCAAGTCGGCCAGAGGCCAATCCATGCCAGTCAGGGCCGAAGCAGCCCAGTCAGAGCCGAAGCAACCCCAGTCAGGAGGGAAGTAGCCCAGTCAGGAGGGAAGCAACCCCAGTCAGGAGGGAAGCAGCCCAGTCAGGAGGGAAGCAACCCCAGTCAGGAGGGAAGCAGCCCAGTCAGGAGGGAAGCAACCCCCGTCAGGGCCGAAGCAACCCCCGTCAGGAGGGAAGCAACCCCCGTCAGGGCCGAAGCAACCCCCGTCAGGGCCGAAGCAACCCCCGTCAGGGCCGAAGCAACCCACGTCAGGGCCGAAGCAACCCACGGCAGGGCCGAAGCAACTGGAGTCACGCAGCGCGACTCCGCAGACACCTACCGCGTGGCTCGACCCAAAGCCATCAACGCTGACCGAGACCGGAGCGCGGAGCGGATCTGCGCACAGAGGGCCCCTCGCGGTCCGTTCACCCAGTTGTGACAGCCGGGCTCAGCGGTTTCCCGAGGAGCCGCTGCCGGGTCGCGTCTCGTGGTGGCGTGCCCGGCGGCCCTTCTTGCTGGACATGGTGTCGCGCCGCGTGTGCCGGCGCGCGCTCGTCTTCACGCGGCCGGATCGCGGCGTCACGTCCCGGACCTCGCCCGCCGCGGCATCGCGCGGCACCACGTCGGGCGGCAGCGGCGTGCTTTGCGTCTGATTGGCGGTCCCGGGCCGCGGCGCCCCTGGCGTAGGCGGGACCTCCTCCGGAGGCCGGGTCGCCGGGAGCGGGTGCAGCGTGTCGGGCGGCGCTACCTGCGGCGACCCTGGCATGGGCGGTTGATCACCGGGATTCACCGGCGGGATGCGCTGGTCCGGCGGTAAATGAGAGCGGCGCAGCTCCTCCTGATCGCGCGGCGCATCCATCTCGCCGGTGTGGGCCGTGCTGCCGCTCGGCGAGGCGCCCACAGGACCCGTGCTGCCAACATCCGGCACGGCCATTCCGTTGCCCGGGACGCTCTGCGCCAGGGCCACGCCACCCCACGTCAGCGGCCAGGCAAAGAGGATGCCCGCCCGGATGTAGCCTTCAAGCCTCTTGTTCATTCGTCGACCTCCCACGCACCCCTTGAGAACTGCAGCCCGTGTTCCACCGGGCCCCTGCAGACGAGAATCATCGGCTGAGGGACACCTCCGCGGAGCCCAGCTCGTCACTGCGTACAGCGCCCCGCAAGTCACCTGGGAGGGTGTGCGAGGGACCTTCTGTGCAGGGCCCGACTATGAAGCGGCCCCCGCGTCAAGCCCACGTTTTGCGGAGTTCCCTCTCGCGTGGGGGTACTCGAAGCCATGTCTTTGAGTGAGACATCAGCCTTTTTCAATCCACGAGCGCGGAGCGGACCTGCACAGAAGGTCCCTCGCGGTGGTCACCAGGTTGCGGGGCGCTGCATTTACGTCGCTAGATGGAGGGCGGGATGTGAGCGCTTGACGTGCCCCTTTGACCGGCGGATACCCTCGCCCCACCCCCACCTTTTCATGGAGACCTCGATGCGCACCAGATACCTCTTGCTCTCCGCGCTGCTCGTCCCCCTCGGTGCCGTGCGCGCCGACGAGGGGATGTGGACCTACAACAACTTCCCCAAGGACAAGTTCAAGGCGCGGTACGGCTACGTGCCGGACGACAAGTGGCTCGAGCACATGCGCCTCTCGTCGGCCCGTCTGGCGGGCGGCTGCTCCGGCAGCTTCGTGTCCGAGGGCGGCCTGGTGATGACCAACCACCACTGCGCCCACTCCTGCATCCAGCAGCTATCGACGCCGGACAAGGACTTCATCAAGTCCGGCTTCTACGCCAAGCGGCCCGAGGACGAGGTCAAGTGCCCCGAGATCGAGGTCAACCAGCTGGTCGAGATCACGGACGTCACCGACCGCATCAGTCGGGCGACCCAGGGCCTCGCGGCCGACAAGTACAACGCCGCGCAGCGCGCGGAGATGGCGCGCATCGAGAAGGAATGCGCCCAGGCCGACCCGGGCGCCAAGGCGGGCCCGGGCGACAAGGCCGACAAGATCCGCTGCGACGTGGTGAGCCTCTATCACGGCGGCGTCTACAACCTGTACAAGTACCGCCGCTTCCAGGACGTGCGCCTGGTGTTCGCGCCCGAGCTGTCGATCGCGTCCTTCGGCGGCGACCCGGACAACTTCAACTTCCCCCGCTATGACCTCGACATGGCGTTCCTCCGCGTCTACGACGACGGCAAGCCCGCGCGCATGAGCCAGTACCTGCGCTGGTCGCCGGCCGGGGCCAAGGAGGGCGACGTCACTTTCATCAGCGGCCACCCGGGCGGCACGGACCGCCAGCTCACGGTGGCCGAGCTCGAGTATCACCGCGACGTGATGCTCCCGGACCGGCTGCTCGCCATGGCCCAGGTGCGCGGCGAGCTGACCCAGTTCATGATGCGCGGCCCCGAGGAGCATCGCATGGCGGAGAGCGATCTCTTCATCGTCGAGAACGGCTACAAGGCGGCGCGCGGGCGCTGGGAGACGCTCCTCGACAAGTCCTTCTTCGCGAGCAAGGTCATGGCCGAGAACGAGCTGCGCGCGGCCATCGCCCGCGATCCGGAGAAGCAGAGCCGCTACGGCGGGGCCTGGGACGCGATCGCCCGCGCCCTCGACGAACAGAAGAAGCTCCGCAAGCGGCTCGCCTTCATCGAGCGGGGGAGCCTGGCGGGCGGCTCGGAGCTCTACCAGCTGGCCCGGGGCCTCGTGCGCGCGGGCGAGGAGCTCGCCAAGCCCAACGACAAGCGCTTCCGCGAGTTCCGGGACTCGGCCCTGCCGGCCATCAAGCAGGGGCTCTTCTCCTCGGCGCCCATCTACGACCAGCTGGAGATCCAGCGGCTCCGCCTGGGCCTCACCCGGCTGCGCGAGGAGCTCGGCACCGACGATCCCTTCGTCCAGAAGGTGCTCGGCAAGGACTCGCCCGAAGGCCTCGCCCGCCGGCTGGTCGAGGGCACCAAGCTCAAGGACGTGGCGCTGCGCAAGCAGCTCTTCGAAGGGGGCCAGCAGGCGATCGACGCGAGCAACGACCCGCTCATCCAGTTCGTCAAGATGATGGACCCCGAGGCCCGGGCGGTGCGCAAGCAGTTCGAGGACAACATCGACTCGGTGCTGAAGAAGAACCACGAGCTCATCGCCCAGGCGCACTTCGCCGTGGAGGGGACCAACACCTACCCGGACGCCACCTTCACGCTCCGGCTGTCCTACGGGCAGGTGAAGGGCTACGAGGAGAATGGCCGCATGGTGAAGCCGTTCACGAACCTCGCCGGGGCCTTCGAGCGGAACACCGGCAAGCCGCCCTTCGATCTCCCGCCGAGCTGGCTCGCCGCCAAGAACAAGCTCGACCTCAACACGCCGTTCAACTTCTGCACGACCAACGACATCATCGGCGGCAACTCGGGCTCGCCGGTGGTGGATCGCGACGGCCGCGTGGTGGGCGTGGTCTTTGACGGGAACATTCAATCGCTCGGCGGTAATTATGGGTACGACATCTCACAGAACCGCGCCGTGGTCCTGGCCAGCCAGGCGATCCTGCAGGCGCTCGATCGCATCTACGGCGCCGAGCGCGTGTCGCGCGAGCTGCGCGGGGGACATTAAGAACGGTAGTCGGCAACACGCCTACATGGAGTGTGAACGATCGGATACTCCCTCTGTGAGATTGTGTCCCCATTTGTCTTCCATAATCAAATCAGACAACGTGGGGTAGCTTTCCATTTGAATCCCCCTTGAGTCCCTAAGCGCCTGCCGTCCCTCGCGTTTCTCAATCGCCACAATCTTACAGAAGTTTGCGCTCCTCTTTCGAGTCTAAATCAAAGGAGGAAAAGGCGACGGCTCGTCCGATTGCGCCAACGAGAAGACAGGAGGCATCATGGGAGCTCTGGACCAGACCTCGCGGGACGTCCATCGACTCGACGACGATGCGCTGCTGGCGGCAGTTCTCGACAAGGATGATCGGGCCTGGCGGGAGATGATGCGGCGCTATCGACTGATCATCTTCCGCTGCGTCACGCGGGTCTCCTGGCGGTTCGATTCCTTTCTCTCGAACGCGGACATCAACGAGATCTTCTCCGAGCTGTGCATGAACCTCCTGCGCGACGACATGCGCAAGCTGCGCGCCTACGATCGGCGGCGCGGGGCGCGGCTCGCCTCCTGGCTCGGGCTCCTCGCGGTCAACACGGCCTACGACTATCTGCGCAAGGCGTCGCGCCGGCCGGTGTACGACCTGCTCGAGAACGCCCCCGAGGAGGCGATCCTCGTGCCCGATGGCTCCGACGAGGTGCTCCACCGGCAGCGCTGGGGCATGATCAACTCGCTCATGCGGGATTTCTCGGAGGCCGACCGCCGCTTCGTCCACCTTTATTACGAGATGGGGCTCTTGCCCGAAGAAGTGGCGAACGAGATGCACATCTCGGTCAAGACGGTCTACGCGAGGAGGAGCCGGATGCGGGTCCGGCTGGAGGAGCTGGCCTGTGAGGCCGAGCTCCAGCAGGCGGCCTAGCCCACCCTCTACGCCAGCGTATCCCCAGACCTCGGGCCAGCCGCCAAGCGGCGCTTCCGGGCAGTGGCAGAGTCACCGCCGCGGCTTGACGCCGCTGGCACTCAGTGCCACAACATCACCCTTCCCGAAGCCCGAGGCGCACGCATGCATTTCAGCATTGAAGAAGTATCCCCCGTAGAAAAGAAACTGGCGGTCGAGGTGGAGTGGCCCCTGGTGGCCGCTCGCCTGGACGCCGCTTACAAGGAACTCGGACGCGACGTCTCCATCCGCGGGTTCCGCAAGGGCAAGGTCCCGCGCAACATCCTCGAGAGTATGTTCGCCGCCCGGGTCGAACAGCAGGTGATGCGGCAGCTCATCCAGGAGAGCCTGCTCCGCGCCGCCCAGCAGCACTCGCTCGAGCCGGTCGCCGACCCCATCGTCGACGACGTCCAGATGGGCAAGGGGACCCCGTTCCGCTACTCGGCCCGCATCGAGGTGCGCGCGGCGCTCGATCCCCAGGGCTATAACGACGTGGAGCTCGAGAAGCCGGCGCCTACGGTGTCGGTGGTGGAGATCGACCAGGCGCTCGAGCGCAAGCGCCAGGAGCTGTCGGAGTACCGCCAGATCGAGGGGCGGGACCGGCTCGGACTGAACGACGTGGTGATGTGCGAGCTGCGGGGAGAGGTGGGAGATCGCCCGCTGCACCAGGATCGAGCGATCGTCGAGATGACGCCCACGGGCCCGGAGCTCATCCCGGGGCTGAGCAAGGCGCTCCTGGGGCAGCCGGTGGCGCCGGCGGAGCCGCTGTCGATCGAACTCGACCTCCCGCCCGAAGAGGGACAGACGGCGGGCAAGAAGGCGCTCCTCAAGGTGACGATCAAGATGGCGCAGGAGCGCCTGATGCCGTCGCTCGACGACGACTTCGCCAAGGACACGGGCGAGGCCGATACGCTCGACGAGCTGCGCACCAAGCTGCGCGAGCTGCTGCTGGTGGAGAAGGACAAGGAAGTGATGCGCGGGCTCCGCTCGACGCTCGTCAAAGAGGTGCTCAAGCGCAACGAGTTCCAGGTCGCGCCGTCGCTCGTGGAGCGGCACGCGGCGTTCATGGTGCAGCGCGCCAAGATGACCATGGCCTACCAGGGCATTGACTACAACGCCATCGGCATCGATGACGAACACATGAAGGATCGGCTGCGGCCGGCCGCGGCCGAGGAGATGCGCGCCGCGATGCTGATCGACTCCATCGCCACCAAAGAGAACGTCACGGTGACCGATGCAGAGATGGAGAAGCACCTGGCGGAGATGGCCAAGAGCCGCGATACGAGCGTGCCGCGCCTCAAGGCTGAGCTGCAAAAAGAGGGTCGTTACCAGTCGATCAAGCAGCAACTCCGTGAGGAGAAAACCCTTGACTTGCTTCTGAGCCGCGCAAAGATTGTCCCTACGGGGATCTCTTCACCGTCGGAGAAGTGACACATGAGTGTGATCAAATCAGCAGGGGCGCTAGAGACGGCTTCTTTCATTATCCCGACGGTGATCGAGCAGACTCACCGCGGCGAACGAGGCTGGGACATCTTCTCCCGTCTGCTCAAGGATCGCATCGTGTTCCTCGGCACGCCGGTCGACGACACGATCGCCAACATCGTGATCGCGCAGATGCTGTTCCTCGAGTCCGAGGATCCGGACAAGGACATCATGCTGTACATCAACTCGCCGGGCGGGCTCGTGACGGCGGGGCTGGCGATCTACGACACCATGCAGTACGTCCGCTGTGACGTGGCCACGATCTGCATGGGGCAGGCGGCGTCGATGGCGGCCTGGCTGCTGGCCGCAGGGTCGAACGGCAAGCGCTATGCGCTGCCCAACTCCCGCATCATGCTCCACCAGCCGCTCGGCGGCTTCCAGGGGCAGGCGACGGATATCGACATCCACGCCAAGGAGATCCTCAAGACGCGCGACCGGATGAACGAGATCCTGGCCAAGCACACGGGGCATCCGATCGAAAAGGTCAAGCACGACACCGAGCGTGACTTCTTCATGAGCGCCGCCGACGCCAAGGAGTACGGCGTGGTGGATGACATCCTGGTCAAGAAGAAGGAGGAGCCGAGCCAGCGGCGGTAACGCGCGGTTCTTGCATTTGTTGTGATGTATCACGGCGCGAAGGCAGGAGAGCGAGTTCGTTGGACAAACGTAGAGACGAGACCCACGGCAATCTAAGCTGTTCCTTCTGTGGCAAGAGCCAGAAGGAGGTGAAGAAGCTGATTGCCGGTCCGACGGTGTACATCTGCGACGAGTGCATCGGTCTGTGCAACGACATCATTGCCGAGGAGATCGAGAAGGAGGAGCAGACTGCCGGCTTTGCTTCCGTCCCCAAGCCCGCGGAGATCAAGGCGGTACTGGACGAGTATGTGATCGGTCAGGAGCGGGCCAAGAAGATCCTGGCCGTGGCGGTCCACAACCACTACAAGCGCATCGACGCCAAGGTGGGGGTGGACGACGTCGAGCTGCAGAAGTCGAACATCCTCTTGCTCGGGCCCACGGGGTGCGGCAAGACGCTGCTCGCGCAGACGCTGGCGCGCATCCTCAATGTGCCCTTCGCCATCGCCGACGCCACCAACCTGACGGAGGCGGGGTACGTCGGCGAGGATGTCGAGAACATCATCGTCAACCTGCTGCAGAACGCCGATCACGACATCGAGAAGGCGCAGCGCGGCATCGTCTATATCGACGAGATCGACAAGATCGCCCGCAAGAGCGACAACCCGTCGATCACGCGCGATGTCTCGGGTGAGGGCGTGCAGCAGGCGCTCCTCAAGATCATCGAGGGAACGATCGCCTCGGTGCCGCCCAAGGGCGGTCGCAAGCACCCGCAGCAGGAGTTCCTGCAGGTCGACACGACCAACATCCTGTTCATCTGCGGCGGCGCGTTCGTGGGCCTCGAGGACATCATCGAGGGCCGCATCGGCCAGAAGCAGATGGGGTTCGGGGCCAAGATCCAGTCGAAGAAGGAGAAGAAGGTCTGGGAGTACCTCAAGGAGGTACAGCCGGAGGATCTCCTCAAGTACGGCATGATCCCCGAGTTCGTGGGGCGCCTGCCGGTCATCGCCCCGCTCCACGAGCTGTCGGAGGAGGCGCTGGTCGACATCTTGACCAAGCCCAAGAACGCCCTGGTCAAGCAGTACCAGAAGCTGTTCGAGATGGACGGCGTGAAGCTGAAGTTCACCCGCGGGGCGCTGGTAGCGGTGGCTCGCGCGGCGCTCAAGCACAAGTCGGGAGCCCGCGGGCTCCGCGCCATCCTCGAGAATGCCATGCTCGACATCATGTACGAGCTGCCTTCGTCGATGAACGTCAAGGAAGTGCTCATCAACGAGGACGTCATCCTGGCTGAGCAGCAGCCGCTCATGATGTATCAGAAGGAAGCGGCCGAGGGCGGCGGCCGCTGAGCCCAGCGCTTCAACATCCCCGGAGTTTTTTCCCTCCAAAATCAGTGCAATTCCTTGCGGGTCGGCGTGTGCCTGGCGTCTTGCTCTGGAATCCAGTGCGCGCGGGCTTATATCTCCATGAGCAGACTCATTGGTGGTGCATGGGAATGCTCAAGGAGCGCCTGATGATGGTTTTCAGCAGAGGGACTGTGGCTTTACGGCTGCGGATGCGCCTGTTTCATCGCATGGCTCCCAGGCGCCAGCAAACCCTTGCAACATGCGGGGATGATCGTAAGCTCGATACCGCTTCGTAGTTTCTCTGTTGTGTGGGCGAGTAACCGTCGACGCCTCTGCGATGAGGCGTTGTGATTGCGAATTGACGAGGTCGAGGTCCTGATGTTTTTCAAGAACGACGAGACGAAGAAGAAATCTGCCATCACGCTGCCCCTCCTGCCGCTGCGCGACATCATCGTGTTCCCGTACATGGTGGTGCCGCTGTTCGTCGGGCGGGAGAAGTCGATCAATGCGCTCGATCAGGCGATGGCCAAGGACAAGGAGATCGTGCTGTCGGCCCAGAAGAAGGCCAAGACCAACGATCCCGTCCCGGAGGACATCTTCGCCGTCGGGACCATCGGCACCATCATCCAGCTCCTGCGGCTGCCCGACGGCACGGTGAAGGTGCTGGTGGAAGGCAAGCGGCGCGCCCGCATCCGCCAGTTCCTGCCGCGGGAGGACCACTTCCTCGTCGAGGTGGACGAGATCCCAGAGCCCGAGGAGCGCTCGGTCGAGCTCGAGGCGCTCATGCGCTCGGTGCACTCGACGTTCGAGAACTACGTCAAGCTCAACAAGCGCATCCCGCCCGAGATGCTCATCTCGGTGCAGACCATCGACAACGCCGCGCGCCTGGCCGACACGATCGTAGCCGCGCTCTCGCTCAAGCTGCCGGACAAGCAGTCCATCCTCGAGACCCCCGCGGCCTCGCAGCGCCTCGAGAAGCTCTATGAGCTCATGCAGGCCGAGATCGAGATCCTGCAAGTCGAGAAGAAGATCCGGACCCGCGTCAAGAAGCAGATGGAGAAGACGCAGAAGGAGTACTACCTCAACGAGCAGATGCAGGCGATCCAGAAGGAGCTCGGGGAGCGCGACGAGTTCAAGAACGAGATCCAGGAGCTCGAAGAGAAGATCAAGAACAAGCGGATGTCCAAGGAGGCGCAGACCAAGGTCCGCAAGGAGCTGAAGAAGCTCAAGATGATGTCGCCGATGAGCGCCGAGGCGACGGTGGTGCGCAACTACATCGACTGGGTGCTGTCGCTGCCCTGGGACGAGAAGACGCAGGACAAGCTCGACGTGAAGGAGGCCGAGCGGATCCTCGAGGAGGATCACTACGGTCTCAAGAAGGTCAAGGAGCGCATCCTCGAGTACCTGGCGGTGCAGGCGCTGGTCCACAAGCTCAAGGGGCCGATCCTGTGCCTGGTGGGACCGCCGGGCGTGGGCAAGACGTCGCTCGCCAAGTCGATCGCGCGCTCCACGGGGCGGCGCTTCGTGCGCCTGTCGCTCGGCGGGGTGCGCGACGAGGCGGAGATCCGTGGCCACCGCCGGACCTACATCGGCGCGCTGCCCGGCAAGATCATCCAGTCGCTCAAGAAGGCGGGCTCGAACAACCCGGTGTTCCTGCTCGACGAGGTCGACAAGATGTCGACCGACTTCCGCGGCGATCCCTCGGCGGCGCTGCTGGAGGTGCTCGATCCCGAGCAGAACAGCACCTTCAACGACCACTACCTCGACCTCGACTACGATCTGTCGGACGTGATGTTCATCACCACGGCCAACACGCTCCACTCGATCCCGGCGCCGCTGCAGGACCGCATGGAGATCATCCAGCTGCCGGGCTACACGGAGTGGGAGAAGCTGGCCATCTCCGAGCAGTACCTCATCCCGCGCGAGAAGGAAGCCAACGGCATCAGCAACGTCGACGTGGAATTCGGCGAGCAGTCGATCCGCACCATCGTCCACCACTACACGAAGGAGGCGGGGGTGCGCACGCTCGAGCGCGAGATCGCGACGGTGTGCCGCAAGATCGCCAAGGACGTGGTGGCGATGCCGCCGGAGGAGCGGACGTCGGCGAAGTTCCGCATCACCTCGAACAACATCCCGAAGTACCTGGGCGTGCAGAAGTATCGCTCGGGCCGCATCGAGGAGAAGGACGAGATCGGCCTGACCAACGGTCTGGCCGTGACCATGCACGGCGGCGATCTCCTGGCCACGGAGGTCTCGATCCTCCCGGGCAAGGGGAAGCTCGTGCTGACGGGCAAGCTGGGCGACGTGATGCAGGAGTCGGCGCAGGCGGCGATGTCGTACGTGCGCTCGCGCGCCGAGGCCCTCGGGCTCGAGCGCGAGTTCTATCAGAAGATCGACATCCACGTGCACTTCCCCGAGGGCGCGATCCCCAAGGACGGACCCTCGGCGGGCATCACGATGGCGACGGCGCTCGTGTCGGCGCTCCTGCGCATCCCGGTGCGCCGGGACGTGGCGATGACCGGCGAGATCACGCTGCGGGGACGGGTGCTGCCGATCGGTGGGCTCAAAGACAAGATCCTGGCCGCCCACCGGGCGGACATCTTCACGGTCATCATCCCGAAGGAGAACCGCAAGGACCTGAAGGACATCCCCAAGCGCGTGCTCAAGGTGATGAAGATCATCGCGGTCGAGCACGTGGACGAGGTGCTGCGGAACGCGCTGGCCCTCTCCGACCCGGGCCACTTCCTGGCGGAGCCCTTGGAGGCGATCGATTGGCGCCACGAGCCTGGGGCGCGGACGACGGTGAGCAGCGACTCGATGTCGCCGCCCGTCACCATGAGCTGAACGCTGCCTTCCTGAACCCTCTCCTCTGTTCCCTTCTCAATTCTCCATGACCGATCTGACGATATGGCGCGCGGTGGCCTTTGGCCTGGTGCAGGGCCTGGGTGAGTTCCTCCCCATCAGTAGCTCTGCCCATCTCGTGATCTTGCCGTGGGCGGCGGGGTGGAAGGACCCGGGGCTGGCGTTCGACGTGGCGCTGCACATCGGGACGCTGGTGGCGCTGCTGGCGTTCTTCTGGCGCGACTTGTGGCGCCTCGGCGAGGCGTTCTTGCGCTCGGTGATCGAGCGGCGTGTCGGCGAGGACGTGGAGCGGCGGCTGGCCTGGCTGGTGCTGGCGGCCTCGATCCCGGGGGCGCTGCTCGGGGTGCTCCTCGAGCGGCGCGCGGAGGATGCCTTCCGCGCCAAGTGGCTGGTGGCCGCGGCCATGATCACGATGGGGCTGGTCCTGTATCTGGCGGACCATTTCACGGCGCAACGCCGCAGCATGGAGCGCATCACGCTACGGGATGCGCTGCTCATCGGGATGGCGCAGGCCATGGCCATCGTGCCCGGGGTGTCGCGCTCGGGGAGCACGATCGCCGCGGGGCGGACCCTGGGCCTGAACCGGGAGGGGGCGGCGCGCTTCTCCTTTTTCATGGCCATCCCCATCACGGCGGGGGCGGGGCTGCTCAAGGTGCCCAAGCTCATCCGCGCGGGGGGGCTGGATGTGCCGCTGATGGTGGGGATGGTGGTGGCGGGGATCTCGGGCTACCTGGCCATCGGCGTGCTCCTGCGCCTCGTGCGCACGCGCAGCTATCTGCCGTTCGTGCTCTATCGGATCGCCTTCGGAGCCTTGATCCTGGCGCTCCTGGCCAGCGGCTTGCGGGCAGAGGGGTAGCCAGGCGGACTCGGACGGTGAGTCCGGTGGATCCGTCGCGGCGG
This sequence comes from Polyangia bacterium, assembly GCA_036263495.1. Classification (GTDB taxonomy): domain Bacteria; phylum Myxococcota_A; class Polyangia; order Palsa-1104; family SHYY01; genus DATAGU01. Next base: position 59,778 of record DATAGU010000033.1, read on the forward strand.
CGGATCCTGTGTAGAATTGGGCTGCAATGGGCAAGCGCATCGAGCTCCGGGACGAGCGCCGGATCACCTCGCTCAAGGTGTCTTTCTGCCGTCCGACCTGGTCGCCCGATGGGCGGCTCGCGCTCGAGGCGGAGGGGCGCCTGGGCGGGATCTATCTGGTCGACGGCAAGGGGCGCATCGAGGGGCGGATTGGGGACGGTGCCGAGCCGAGCTTCTCGCCGGATGGAGAGCACCTGGCCTTCACGCGCAGTGAGAAGGACGGGCGGCGCAGCATCTGGGTATGCCGTCTCGATGCGCCGGAGGAGGCACGGCGGCTGGCGGGGGGGCAGGGCGCGGTGTGGGAACACCCTGCGTGGTCGCCCGACGGACGCATGGTGGCCTGCGTGTCGGATTATGGAAATTCGGGCGGGCTGCGGCAGGTCTGGGCGCTCGATGCCCAGTACGGCGATCGGCGGCGTGTGACCTGCGACCCGCAGCGCAATGATGGTCACCCCTCCTGGTCGCCCGATGGACGCATGGTGGCCTTTGACGGCGATGACCGCGCCGACGATGCGCGGGAGGTCGATGTCTACGTGATCGATCTCCAGACCGGCGCCATCACCCGCCTCTCGGATGGCACGGTGGCGACACGGCGGCCGCGGTTCGTGGACCGGCGCTGCCTCATCGCCGAGCGGCGCTCGGCGGAGGGGCCGGCGTTGGTGGTGCTCGACCGCGCCAAGAAACGCATGTACCCGGTGGAGACGGCAGGGAGTGGGGACCGTGAGCCGGTCGTGCGCCTCTCGCCGCGCCGGCGTCACCTCCAGCTCGCCTTCGTGCGGCGCGACGACAAGGAGGGACGCGACGCGGTGTGGATCGCGGAGCTGCGGGGGCTCAAGGTGACGGATGAGGCCGAGGCGAAGAAGGCGGAGGCCGCGGCCAAGGAGCGACAGCAGCTCGCCGCGGGGTTGCCGGTGCTGCCGGCGCCGCCACCCGGCGCGACGCCGCCCCTGCCTGCGGGCGAGGATCCGAACGACCGCGACGACGAGCCGGACGAGGGCGAGAGCGCGCTGGGCTGATGCGCCAGGCCGGCCGTCCCGAGGGCGGCCGGCTCGGTCGACTTAGAGGGTCTCCAGGTAGGAGATGAGATCGCCGAGCTGCTGCTCGCTGAGCTGGCTGGTGTGGCCGTGGCGGTCGCCGCCGCCGCAGCGGCCAAAGCGATCGCGCAGCGTGGTGGCGCAGCCGTCATGCAGATATGGGGCGTGGAGGACCAGGCCGCGCAGCGCGGGCACCTGGAAGCGCTCCCCCGTGCCCACATCGACGGTGGCCGAGTTGGTGTGCTGAGCGCCGCTGTGGCAGGAGGCGCAGCCCACGGCGGGGTCCTCGAAGATTTGCCGCCCGCGCTCGACCGCCCCCGGATCGACCGGCGCGCCGAGGGGCACGTTGGGGATCCGATCGACCCAGCGGGCAAACACGTCCTTCTGATCCGGCGTGAGCTCCGGCCCAGACATCCGCTCTCCCATCACTTGCTCGAGGAGGTGGCCGATGTCGGGCATGTCGCCGCTCCAGTGGAAGGGTTCGGTGCCGTGCAGCCCGCCCCGCAGCGCCTGGGTGCGGCGCTGCCCGAGGTCCAGGTCCCAGGTGCGGCCATCGTCGCCCCCTTCGGGATGACAGGAGGCGCACGCCACGCCGGCCCCGGAGTTGGCGTGGAAGATCGCGTGCCCGGTGTCCTCGCGGCTCGGCGCGCCGAGCGTGATGATCTGGGGTGGGTTGCCGTCGCTCGGGTAGCGCCAGAGCGCGGCGGGCTCGCGCAGCTGCACGACCAGATCGTGTTCGCCGGCGAAGGCCACGGCGACGGGCTGGCCGTGGGGCTGGGGCGGTGAGAGCAGACGGCCGGCGGCGCAATCGCTGGCGGCGAGGTAGGCGCTGAGGTTGCCGCGATAGACCGTGGGCAGGGTGCGGTTGTAGGCGTTGCCGGCGACCGCCACGGCGAACTCGCGCCCATCGCGCGACACCGCGAGATCCACGACCAGCACCGCCGCGGGGAGGAGTGGCGCCACGGCGCTCGGCCGACCTTGCACGAGCTGCGTCACGGCGCTGTGCACGATGCCGCCCTGACAGGCACCGAGCCCGCCGTAGCCGCCCCGCGTGGTCTGGATGCGCGAGGTCAGAGCGCGCTGGTGCAACATCAAGGCGCCCCCGGCGGGTGATGCGATCGTCCGCCAGGCGACGGCGGGTACGAATGGCGAGCCGTTGTGGATGAGCGGGGACTCGAGGCGCGGCGGTGCGAGACGCTCGCTGATGCCGCCGGCCCGATCGACCACCAGCAGCTCGGCGCTGCGGAAACGGCTGACGAGGATCCGATCGCCGTCGACCACCACGTCGCGCAAGTCGGGCTCGAAGCGCAGGGTGCGGACGGGAGCCTCGCCCTGCACGGGCAGGGTCACGAACTCGCCCCCGGCGCAGGCCACATGGAGCTCGTCGGCGCGTCCGTCGTAGGCGATGCCGCGGGGCGCGGGGCACACGGGGCGCCGCGCCACCAGCGTGCCGGCCATGGGATCGATCGTGACGACCGCGCCGCCGCGGCGGAGCGCCACGTGCACGAGGCCCTTGTCGTCGGCGACCAGGCGGCCCGGCTCGTCACCGGGCGAGAGCGGGAGGTCGAAGAGCGGGTAGCCGAGCGCGAGATCCACGACCCACACATGGTCGCGATCGGAGTCGGCGGCCACGGCGGTGCGGCCGTCGCTCAGCACGAGCAGGGTCCCGCCGCTGATCGGAGGTGGCGAGGAGGGCTGAGTCACCGTCGGGCCGAAGATGGGCCTCGGCAAGCGGCTGGATTCGAAGCCCTGATCATTGAACTCGCGGGGAAGGCACCCCGCGAGCCCCCATGACCCCCCGATCCACAGACTGGCGGCCACGAACAAGGCGCCGCGAGCGACGCGCTTCAGGTACCGCATGATGCCTCCACGCGCTCTCTCGAAGAGCGCTCACCATCACAGCTACTCGGGTATGGGTTTTCGTGAGGGAGAAGGCAATCCCTCGCTCCCATCCTAGCAAATCCCGTCGACGTAGCGGGAACCCAGTGCATCGTCCTCGTCGGGAGAACCGCCGCCTTTCCCCTATGATAGACTCCGCGCCCGCATGAGTTCGCCGTTCCGCTCGCGCCTCGGCGTGATCTTCCTGACCGTCTTCCTCGACCTCCTCGGCTTCGGGATGGTCATCCCCATCCTCCCGCTGTACGCCGAGAGGCTCCACGCCACGGATCTCGAGATCGGACGTCTGCTGGCCATCTACTCGGTGATGCAGCTCGTCTTCGCCCCCATCTGGGGGCGCGTCTCGGACCGCATTGGCCGCCGGCCGGTGCTCCTGGTGAGCATCCTCGGCTCGTGTGGTTCGCAGCTCGGCTACGCGCTCGCACCTTCTTATGTCTGGCTGGTGGTGGCGCGCGGCTTTGCCGGTCTCTGCGGCGCCAACATCAGCGCCGCGCAGGCCTACGTGGCCGACGTCACCGACGAGCGCTCGCGCGCCGCGGGGATGGGGCGGCTCGGCGCGGCCCTCGGCCTCGGCTTCATCTTCGGGCCGGCGATCGGCGGCCTCCTCGCGCACTTCGGTCCGCGCACGCCCTTCTTCGTGGCCTCGGCCCTGGCGGCCATCAACTTCCTCCTCGCGTTCGTCATCTTGAGTGAGCCGCGCCAGGCCGGGGAGCGGGCCGCCTCGCGCGTCCTCACCTGGAGCGGGCTCGTGCGCACGCTGTCGACGCCCCGCCTGCTGGTGCTCATCCTGCTCTACTTCCTGGTCACCTTCGGCTTCTCGAACCTGGAGGCGACCTTCTCGCTGTTCCTCAAGCGACGCTTTGGCTATGACCAGCGCGGCGCCTCCATGCTGTTCGTCTTCATCGGCGCGATCATGGTGGTCATGCAGGGGATGCTCGTGCCCCGCCTGGTGTCACGCGTGGGGGAGCGGACGCTGGTCATCGGCGGGACGCTGCTCATGTCGGCGGGGATGGCGGTGCAGTGCGTGGCCCATCAGGTGCCTGTGCTCCTCATCGCCGTGGCGCTCGTGGCCACGGGCAGCGGCATCAACACGCCGTCCATGTCCTCGCTCATCTCGCGCGCCGCGGGCGACCAGCAGGGCGGCGTGCTCGGGGTGACGCAGTCCTTCGGCGCGCTCGGCCGCATCATCGGCCCGCTGTTCGGCACCTGGGCGCTCGGCTTTGGGCTCGCCATGCCCTATGCCGCGGCGGGTCTGCTCATCATGCTCGCCTGCCTGGTCGCGGCCACGTTGGTACGCCAGCCCGAGACCCGCCCAGCGGCCGCGCCCGTGGGCTCGCCGCAGCAGGCCCCCGGATAGCGGCATCAGAACACTGCGTCTCCGGAATGCGGTAAGACGATTCCCATGTGGAATTCGTTCATCGCCGTGTTCCAGAAAGAGTTCCTCCACATCCGCCGCGACCGCGCCACGCTCGTGGCGGCCTTCTCGATCCCCCTGTTCCAGCTCATCCTGTTCGGCTTCATCGATCAGACCGTGCGGGACCTGCCCACCGTGGTGGTGGATCAGGACCACTCGCGCGAGAGCCGCGAGTTCATGGATCAGCTCCGCGCCACGCGCACCTTCGACATCACCCGGGTGACCCCGGATCCGCACGAGGCACGGCGCGAGATCACGGCCGGACAGGTCCGCGTTGGCGTGGTCATCCCGCCCGACTTCCACAACAAGCGGGCCCGGGGTCAGAACGCCAAGATCCTGGTCCTCATCGACGGCTCGGACTCGAGCGTGAGCGCGCAGGCGCTGGCCGCGGTGAGCGGCCTGGTCGCGCAGCAGAACCTCGAGGAGGTGGCGCGCCGCACCGCCGGGCTCGGCATCGGCGCCGCAGCCACCGGGCAGGCCCTGTCGGCGCAGCCCATCATCCTCTTCAACCCAGACGGCCGCACGGCCAACTACATCATCCCCGGCCTCATCGCCATCCTCCTCCAGATCGTCGCTCTGGTCCTGGCGGCCGTGGCCATCGTGCGCGAGCGCGAGCGCGGCACACTCGAGCAGCTGCTCGTGACGCCCATCGACCCCATGGGCCTCATGCTCGGCAAGCTCGCCCCCTACCTCATCGTGGGCCTCGGCGAGATGGCGCTCATCCTGTTCTGCATGCGGTTCGGTTTCTCCGTCCCCATCCGCGGCAGCCTCGTCTTCCTGTTCGCCATGGCCATCATCTATCTGTTCGCGCTCCTGTCGCTCGGCCTCTTCATCTCGACCCGCGCGCAGACCCAGGCGGCGGCCCAGCAAATGGCGCAGATGTTCCTCCTGCCGTCGATCTTCCTGTCCGGCTACATCTTCCCGTTCTCGGGGCTGCCTCTCCTCCTGCGCGCGTTTGGCCGGGTCCTGCCGGCCACGCACATGGTGGCGATCATGCGCGGCGTGGTGCTGCGCGAGGCCGGCCCGCGCGAGCTCCTCCCCAACGTGCTCGCGCTCATCGCCATCAGCGTGCTCCTCGTGTGGATGAGCGCGCGGCGCGTGCGCAAGGTGGCGGTCTAGCAGAAGAAGGATCGCGCCGGCTTACCCGAGGGGCGTGGCCACGCCCCAGGCCGCGGCCAGCTCGCGCAGGCGGACGTTGTCGCTCATCCCCTGAACGAACCCCTCGCGCAAGCCCGGGTCCTCGATCTGGGCCGCGCGTCGCTCGAACTCGCGCCACGCCTCGGCGAGGACCCGGCGGGCCCCCTCCACGTCGCCGACCGCATGGCGCGCCTCGGCGGCGGCGAGGCGCAGCTTCTCGTCCATCCAGCAGCGGCCCCCGAGCGAGGCGAGCAGGGCGAGACCCTGTTCGCCCGCGGCGTGGGCCTCGGCCTCGCGACCCTGTTCGAGCAGCGTGCGACAGCGACAGGCGAGCGCCATGGCCTGGCCCGGCGGCAACACGGCGAACGCCGCGAACGACCGCTCGGCGGCCTGCGCCGCGGCCTCGAGCTCCCGGCGCGCGAGGAGTACCCTGGCCTGTGCGCAGTATGCGATGCCGCTCCAGAACCCGGCGCTCGGCAGGTGGCCGATGACCTCCTCGACGAGGACCTGGGCCTCGCCGAGGAGCGCCGGCTCGCCCGCCTCGCTCTGGGCCATGGCGAAGAACATCTGTAGGGCGATGAGCACGATGGTCTCGCCGAGGCGCTCGAGCGCGGGCAGCGCACGGCCGAACAGCGCCGCCGCCTGCTCGCGCTGGCCCATCAGGGCATAGCCGAACGCGATGTGCCCCTCCGCGCAGCTGCGGTAGCGAGCGTCCTCGGCCTCGGCAAAGGCGGCCTCTGCCTTGCGCGCGGCGCTCCAGTACGCCCAGGGATCGCCGTCCAGGATGAGCCGCGCCCAGAACTCGCTCAAATGTACGAGCCCGCGCGCTCTCGCCTCGTTGGCGCCCAGGCGAGCCGCGGCCTCCTCCATGCGACGCAGGAAATCGCCGGCCATCTCGCGCAGGCCTCCTATGCAGCAGGACACCGCAGCAGCCATGGCCGGCTCGATGAAGGCGTTCTCCGCCCCGGGCAGGGGCTCGGTCGTTAGGAGGGCGCGCAGCTGTTCGGCGAAGAGCCCCTCCTGCCCGAGCGAAGCCAGGGTCGAGACCACCGCGGCCCGTGCCTGGTACCACGACGCGCTGCCCACCGGGAGCCAGGGCAGGGCCTCGAGGGCCGCTTCGCAGCAGGCCTTGAAGTCCCCTTGCCACAGATGCCCCCAGGCCGCGGTGCCGTGCAACGCGCCGAGCAGCTCCCCGCTGGCCCCGCACTCGATGCCCCGCGCCACCCAGAGGAGGGCCCCCTTGTTGTCGCTGCTCTCGAGCGCGTGCGCCGCCGCCCGGGCATAAAAGCGCGCGGCCCGCTCGGGCGCCTGTCCCCACCGGTAGTGCTCCGCCACCACCACCGCGTCGGGCTCCCCCCTGCATTCGAGGTACTCTGCCACCGCGCGGTGGCCCCGCTGGCGATCTTCGTCGGTGAGCAGGCTGTAGGCGGCCTCGCGCACGAGCGCGTGGCGGAAGCCGTACTGCACCTCGCCGGGGAAGCGGCACTCGCCGTGGAGCAAGATCATCTCCTGTTCGACGAGCAGCGAGAGCCAGCGATCGAGCTCGGTGGGTTCGGCGGGAGCCTTGAGCTCGATCGGCTCATCCCCCCTCCCGGCGACGCTTCGCCCGGGCGTGCCGAGGAGCGCCATGACACCGCCGCGCCAGAACGTGTTGCCGAACAGGCTGGCCGCCCGCAAGAGCTGCCGCGCCCCCGGCGCGAGGCGCAGGAAGCGCACCTGCAACATCGCCAGCACCGTCTCGGGAAGCTCGCCCTCAGCGCCCTCGGCCACGGCACGGATGAGCTCCTCGAGGAAGAGCGCGTGCCCCCCGGCCCGCTCGACGAGGCGCGCCACGGTCTCGGCCGGCACCTCGGGCCCGAGCGCCTGGCGCACGAGCTGCTCGCTCGCCTTGCGTGAGAGGCCGTGCAGCCGCACCTCCTGGCAGCGGCGCTCCTGCCACAGCCGTGGGAAGAGATCCTTGATCTCCGGGCGCCCGAGCCCGAGCACGAGGAGGCGCTGGTTCTCGAGCTCGCGCAAGGCGACATCGATGAGGTGCACGGTCGCCGCGTCGATCCAGTGCAGGTCATCGAGCACCAGCACCACCGGGTGCACGGCGCACTCCCGGCGAAGCAGCGTGAGCAGCGCCTTGCCCATCTGGTCGCTCATGAGCCGCGGATCCTGCCGGGCCGCCCGCAGGGGCGCGCTGTCATCGTCGGGGAAGGGCACGCCGCAGAGCTCGCCGAGGAAGTCCCTCACGGCCCTGCGCTCCGTCGGCGCCAGGTGACGGCCGAGGCGCTCCCCGAGCCGCTCGCGGCGCACCTCGAGCGGCATGTCCTCCTCGATCTCGCACAGCCGGCGCAGCGCCTGACCGAGCGCCGCGTAGGGCGTGCCACGCAGGATCGGATCCCCGCGCCCCTGCAGCACCTCCACCGCCTCACCCTGCAGCCGGAGGCGGTGCAGGAACTCATGGCGCAGGCGTGACTTGCCGACGCCCGCGGTGCCGAGGATGAGCGCCGCCTGGGCGCAATCGGCGTCGACGCAGTCGGTGAACATGCCGGCGAGGAGCTGCAGCTCCTGCTCACGGCCCACGCATGGCACCGCGCGGCCGAGGAGCCGTCGGGTCTCGTCCGGCACGCCCCGCTCCCCTTCCAGGACCACCACCCCCGCCTCCAGCTTGCGCAGGCGGAAGCGCCCGTTGAGGAGCCGGGCGGTGAGCTCGTCGAGGAACACGACGAGATCTTCACCTTCGGAGGCGTCGCGCAGCCTCGCTTGCCCCACGGCCAGCACCTGCCCCACCCGCTCGATCACCTCGCCCACGGGCATCACCTCGGAGAGCATCCCCCGCCCCGTGGCCAGGACGACGACCGCGTGCCGCAGGCGCTGCTTGATGAGCCAGGCGCAGCGCGCCGCGCGCAGCGCCTGATCCGTGGCCGTCTCGTCGGCGGCCAGGGTCGCGATGAGCGTCCCATCGAGCACCTGGTCGACGCGGGCGCCATAGGGCCGGAGCTGCTCGGCCAGCTCGGCGAGGAGCCTCTCGCTGTACGGCACGCCGCCGAGGGGCGACGTGATCCGGCGGCTCTCGGGGACCTCGGTGCCCGCCTCGGCCAGCAGTCGGGGCGCCGCCAGGATGATGCTCACCAGCCGCTGCTCCTCCCGTCCGAGCCGCAGCGGGACCTCTGCCACCGGCGTCTCCGCCGTGGCCAGCGTGGGCACGCCCAGGGCCTCGAGCCGCGCGAGCAAGGCGCCGCCGTGCGCCGGCCGACGCCCGGGCTCTTTGCGCAGCATGTCCTGGAGCAGCGCCTCGAGCGCCTCGGGCAGCTCCGGCCGCCTGTCCCGCAGGAGCGACGGCTCCTCGACCAGGATGCGCATGAGCAGCATCGCCGCGTTGTCGCCATTCAAAGGAGGTTCACCGATCAGGCACTCGAAGAGCACGCAGCCGAGCGCATAGATGTCCGCCTCCGACCCGGGCTGGCGCTCGCCGCGCACCTGTTCGGGCGCGAGGTACTGCAAGGTGCCCACGAGTTCGCCCGTGCGCGTCACCGACCAGGCGAGGCCTCCCCGGGCGAGGCCGAAGTCGACCAGGGTGGCCTGCTCGACCTCACCGCCGCGCAGGAACAGGTTGCTCGGTTTGATGTCGCGGTGGACGATGCCGCGCTCATGAACGGCGGCCAGGGCCTCGGCCACCCGGCGCGCGAGGGCGAGGGTCTCGGGGAGCGTGAGCGTCGTGCGGCGCAGGCGCTGGGCGAGGTTCTCGCCGGCCAGCCACTCCATCGCCAGGAAGACCTCGCCCTGGGGCGTCCGGCCGTGCCCCGTGTAACCGACGATGCCCGGGTGCCGCACCTCGGCGAGCACCTGCGCCTCCCGTAGGAGCCGTTCCATGTTCTGCGGGTTGGCGGCCGATGCGTGGAGCAGCTTGAGCGCGACCGTTTCGCCGGTGTACCGATCCCGCGCACGGAAGATGAGGCCCATCCCCCCTTCGCTGGCCAGCTGCTCCAGCTCGAACCGCTCGGTGATCAGCATCCCGGGGACCCATGTATCCAGCGCCATCTTCACCCCATCGCCCCCTTGGCGGCGCATCAGCGTTCGGCTGATGCCGGTGCCGTGGTCGTTATGCGGGAGGAGGGATCACCCCATGCTCCCAGCGGCGGCGCGGAGAGGCTTGCTCAGGTCGTGCGAGAGGCCCTCTGCGCCTGGTGGCATCTCAGCTTAAAGCGATGCCAATCCTCATGATTTGTCGGCCAAAATAGCCGAAGCGGGTTGTGAAGGGAAACAATCTGACCGGATACAACGGGCCTTTGCGGGGAGGGCGGTGGAGGAGGGAGGGAGCGCAGCGTTCCTGTAGAGGTGGCGCGGAGACGGCGGCGGCATGCCGAGGAGGTGCAGTCCGAGGGCATGCCGCCGCGTCCCCGCTCCGCCTATCTATCTATCTGGCTAGAGGGTGGCGCGGGGCACGCCACGGATGCGGCCGCACTCGCCGCAGCGCACCACCTGATCCTCGTCGACCATGTGTCCCAGCGTGGCGCCGGCGGCGGCGCCGAGAAGGATGATCAGCCAGTGGCGCGAGATCGCCCGGCCGATGAGCGCCCCCACGGCGCCGCCGCTCACCTTGGCGCGGGTGCGCGGGGTCACCTCGAACTCTCTCTTGCAATCGGGACATGTCACCTTCATGGTCGCCTCCCTCTATGGACGGTCGATCGTGGACGGCGATCGCCTCGTGCGGTCGCTGCGCCGGTCGCCGTGAGCCTTCTCGGTTCTGCCTGACCCCTTACTCAAGCGGCGTGCCATCCTGGAGCGAGCGCCTGCTAGCCTTGCGTGGTCCTCCACGGCCAAGAGCGACAAGGGAACCGGCTGCGGCATGTGCCGGCCCACCGGCGGTCGGTGCAGGTTGCGGTGGTTTTCTCCCCGCTCCTGATGCAATTTTCACCCATGCCCGGTGCGCCTCCCCTGCGGACCCTGACCGCTGGTGACAGCCGTGAGCTCATCGAGGTCCTGCTCGGCAACCCTTACCGGCGCGAGCTCCTCTTTCAGCGGCGGGAGCTCGGCGACCGGGACGTGCTGCCGGCCACGAGCGCCGGCTGGCAGCGGTGGTGGTCCGGGCTGCCGGCCTATTTGCGCGACGAGACGGCGGGCATCGCGCTGTGCCTGGGCCTGTGCCTGGGTCCGGGGCTCGGCCAGGGGCTCGGCCAGGGAATCGGGACGACTGGTGGTGCCGGCGGTGCTGGCGCGGAGGCCCGCCCTCCTGCTCCGCTCAGGGACGCGGCACAGATCCTGCGGGAGTCTCTGCCCGAGGAGAGTGTCCACACGTGTGCCGAGCTCGCCGCGCGCTCCCTGGCCGTGACCGCCGCCCTCGACGCCATCGTCGGCGACTCAGAGGCCATGCGCGACGTGCGGCGCCAGGGGTGGGCCGCGGCCTTTGGCGAGAGTCTCGACCGGGTGCCGGGCCTGGCGCGGCTCCTGCGCAGCACGCCGGTCCTCATCCTCGGCGAGACCGGGACGGGCAAGGAGCTCGTGGCGAGCGCCCTGTGCCGCTCGATGCCCGGTCGCTTCACGCAGACGCAGGGCTGGCAGTCTGCGGCGGCGGAGTCGGTGCACCTCGCAGCGCTGCCGCCGACGCTCGTGCAGAGCACGTTGTTTGGCTACGAGAAGGGCGCCTTCACGGGGGCGGCGCGCGACAAGGAGGGGATCTTCGAGCGCTGCCACGAGGGCGTGGTGTTCCTCGACGAGGTGGCGGAGCTGCCGCCCGACACCCAGGTCGCGCTCCTGCGCACGCTGCAGGAGGGCAAGGTGCGGCGCCTCGATGCGCGCGACGAGCGGGCCGCGGCGCCGCGGGTGGTATCGGCGACGCATCGCGACCTCGAACAGCTGGTGGCGGATGGCGGCTTCCGGCTCGACCTCTATCACCGGCTGTCTTCGGTGGTGATCCGCCTCCCTCCCTTGCGCGAGCGGCGTGCCGACATCCCCCTCCTGGTGGAGAGGGAGCTGCGCGAGAAGGTGGATCCGGCGCTGCGCGGCGAGCTGAAGGAGAAGTTCGACCGCTTCCTGGCCGAGGCGGCGGACTACGATTGGCCCGGGAACGTGCGCGAGTTGCAGACGGTGCTGCACACGCTGGCGCTCGGTCTCGAGCCGCGGCTGGCGGCGCGTTCGGGACGGGCCGGGGCCCCTGGGGGAGACGGCCGCCGCGGAGGCGCTGGCGTGGAGACGGAGGCCCGGGTCCCGGAGGCGCTGGTCGAGGGCCGGTGGAGCCTGGCCCGCGCCCAGGCGTGGTATTGCAGACACGTGATGGCGCGCACGCGCACGCGGGACGAAGCGGCCCGCACATTGGGCATCGATCGCGGTACCCTACGGAGGTACCTGATGGATTTGCCCGATGAGCCCTAAGCCGCCGGATCGCGGCCCCTCGCAGCCGACGAGCTTCCCGAGGAGCTTCTATGACGACTGGGCGGTGTTCTGCCGTCAGGCGCTGTCAACGATGCTGCGCGGGAGCGGGGACGGCTCCCCGGCCGAGGTGCTGCTGGCGGGCGGCGCGATCCTCGGCGTCGCGGGCATGTTGGCGCTCATCTCCGCGAACCGCGAGACCCTCGATCAGAAGGGCAAGGACTGGGGGATCGAGGATCTGGCCAAGCTGACGGGTATCGGCGGGGCGGTGCTGGGGGTGGCGGTGGGCGGACTCGGCATCGCCTGGCTCACGCGCACGCTCGGTCGTCACGCGGATACGGCCAAGGTCGACGCGCTGCAGACGCGTCTCTCCACGGTGCGGCGCGAGTTCGAGGCGCTCCGCCAGGACCGTCATAAAGGACGGCTCGACCCGCAGAAGCACCAGCTGGCGGTCGAACGGCTGTTCTACGAGCTCACACGCGAACGCAAACGGTCGTAGTACGGCCCTACATCCCTGGGTGACCCCTGTGAGGGGCCTGACGATGTGCAGGTGCGCTCCGTGCTCCGGAGATTCAGGCCTGGGAGCCGAGGCGCCAGCGCTCAATATAGGAGAGCAACTGCTCGACCCGGATGGGCTTGGTGAGCACGGCCTGGACCCGGGGCGGTGCCGGATCCATCGATGCCGAGATGACGCAGATCGGGATGTTGGCCAGGCGCGGGTCGGCCGCCATGCGATCCGCCAACTCCCAGCCGTCCATCACCGGCATGTTGAGATCCAGGAGTACGACGGCCGGCCGACACGTCTCGAACAGGCTCAGGGCTTCGCGCCCGTGCCTCGCCTCCATGACGTGGTAGCCCTCGGTCTCGAGCACGAACCGCAGCGAGGCCCGGACGTCCTCGTCGTCGTCGACGATGACGACGGGCGGTGGGCCCTGCTCGACCTGCGCCTCGGGGGGCGACTTGGGCAGCTGGAACCAGAACGTGCTGCCCTGGCCGAGCTCGCTCTCCACGCCCACGGTCCCGCCATGGGCTTCGACGATCTCGCGCACGATCATGAGCCCGAGTCCGGTGCCGGCCACTTTGTTGCCCCGATCGGCGGCGCGCATGTAGCGCTGGAAGAGGTTGGGCAGGACGTCCGCCGGGATGCCGCGCCCGGTGTCGCTGACCCGCACTTCGACCGCGTCGGGGGTCGTGCTCATCTCCACGGTGATGACGCCCCCGGGGAGGGTGAATTTGACGGCGTTCGACAGGAGGTTGGTGAGCACCTGTACGAGGCGGCGGCGATCGCCCAGGACGGTGATGATCTCGTCGAGGCCGAGGGTCTGGACGGTGAGCTGGCTCTCGTCGATGAGGGGCTGGATGTCGGCCAGGGTCTCGTGGAGGAGGGCGGGGAGGTCGACGGGCTCGCGCTCGATGGCGTAGCCGATGCCTTCGAGCCGCGCGAGGTCGAGGAAGTCGTTGATGAGCTCGACGAGCGAGCGGACGTTGTTGTCGATCTTGCGGATGTCGTTGATGAGCTCGGCCGAGAGGATGCCACGCCGGCCGCGCAGGATGAGGTCGGTGCGCAGCTGGATGGCCGAGAGCGGGGAGCGCAGGTCGTGGGCGATGATGGAGTAGAAGTCGAGCCGCCGGGCTTCGGCGTGCCGCTGCTCGGTGACGTCGCGCAGGGCGATGGTGGTGCTGGCGGCGAAGTCCGCAGGGAGCAGGCGCACGGTCGGCGAGTAGATGTGCTGGCCTATGGTGATGTCGGGCAGGGGGAGGAAGGACTCGCCGGCTCGCAGGTTGACGTTGCGCAGGGGCAGATCGGGCAGGAGCTGGGTGACGGGGCGTCCGACCAGGGCGTCAGCGGTGCTGTCGAAGATGCGCTCGGCTTCGGCGTTGGCGTAGCTCAGGCGGCCCTGGGCATCGACGGCGACGAGGGCGTCGGGGGCGTTGGCCAGGAGCCGGCGCACGTTGTCCTCGGCGCGGGCCACCCGATCGAGGAGCTCCTTGGACCGCAGGAGGGTCTGGACGCGCGCTTGCAACTCCTCGTCCGCGTAGGGCTTGCTGAGGTAGTCGTTGGCCCCGGCCTTGAGCCCGCGTACGACCTGATCGGGGTGCTGGTGGGCGGTGAGGAGGAGGACGGCGATGCCGGACAACCCGGCCTGGCCCTGGCCCCTCGAGGACCGCAGAAACTCGCACACTTCGAGCCCGGAGATGCCGGGCATGATCCAGTCGAGGACGATGACGTCGGGCGGCGAGCGGCTGGCGAGCGCTTCGAGGACCGTGGCGCCGTCGGGGAAGACTTCGACGGTGTGGAACATCTTCGCGAGCGCTCGCTGGGCGCGGCCGGCGTCCATCGGGGAATCGTCCGCGACCCAGATGACCCCGTGTCGTGTGCCGCCGCTCGCCATCGCGCCATAGGAGGACATGATAGCGTCTGCTTTTAAGTCGATACGGTGAATGGAGCAACCCCTTGGTTCTCGGTGTTGACTTGAAACTTTTGGGCCCTAAGAATCCTTTTTCAAGGTGCATCGGTGAAAGAAATTCTGGTGGTCGACGACAGCAAGGTCATGCGCGAGATGATCGTCGCCTGCCTGCGCGTCGAGAGCGACTTCGTCTTCACACACGCGGCGAGCGGTCTGGAGGCGATCGAGAAGTTGTCGCTCCACCCGTTCGACCTCATCGTGCTCGATCTGAACATGCCTGACATCGGCGGCCTGGAGGTCGTGGAGTTCATTCGCGCGCAGGACCACCTGCGGGAGCTGCCGATCCTCATCGTGACCACGCGCGGAGACGATGTCTCGCGCTCGCGGGTGATGGGGGCCGGGGCCTCGCATTTCATGACCAAGCCATTCAAACCGGAGGAGATCCTCGGCGAGGTGCAATCGCTCCTCGGCACCGCCGACGGAACTCCCGCATGACGGGCGCCTCGTGACGGGTTCCGTCGACCTCAAGGAGTTCCTCGCGGGCTATCTGGCCGAGGTCGAGGAACACCTCGGGGCGGCGGGGACGCACCTCGTCGCGATCGATACGGCGAGCCGGCAGGGGGAGCCGCAGCCGCGGGCGACGCGCGAGCTGTTTCGTTCGCTGCACACGATCAAGGGGCTCTCGGCGATGGTGGGGGCCGAGCCCATCGTGGATCTGGCGCACGCGATGGAGACGGTGATGCGCGAGGCGGACCGGAGCGGCGGGACGTTCGCGCCGCGGGCGGTGGACCTGCTCCTCCAGGGGCTGCGCGGCATCGAGCAGCGGGTGCGGGCGCTCGCGGAGGACAAGCCGGTGCCGGCCGCGCCGGTCGAGTTGATCGATGCGCTCGGGCTGCTCCCCCAGGCGGGGGGGCTGCCGGCGACGACCCAGGGGATCCAGCTGGATCTGCTCCCCGAGGTCGCGGAGAAGCTGGCGCCTGCCGAGCGGGAGCAGCTCGTCCGGGCCCTCAACCACGGGCGCCACGCGTGGCGCATCGACTTCGTTCCTTCGCCGGACAAGGCGGCGCGCGGGCTCCACATCAGCGCGGTCCGCGAACGGGTGGGCGCGCTGGCGGAGATCGTGAAGGTGGTGCCGCGCAGCGTGCCGCGCGACGAGCAGGCGCCGGGGGGTTTGCTCTTCGTGCTGCTGGTCCTGTCCGATGCGCCGCAGGACCAGCTGGCGCAGGCCGCTGCGCTGCCGGTGGAGGCGGTCGTTCCCATCACCACGATGGCGGCGCCGGCCGCGCCGCCCGTGGATCTACCACCGGAGGTGGCGGCGGGAGACGCCGGTGGCCGGGAGTCTCCGGCCCGGCGCGTGGTGCGGGTCGACGTGGCGCGGCTCGATGAGGCGCTGGATCGGCTCTCGGCCCTGGTGGTGACTCGCTTCCGCCTCGACCGGGCGATCGCCGCGCTGGCCGCCCAGGGAGTGGACGTGCGGCGGGTGACTGAGATCCTCCAAGGCCACGCCCGCCAGCTTCGCGACCTGCGCGGATCGATCATGCGCGCTCGCATGGTGTCGGTGGCGGATCTCCTCGAGCGGGCGCCGCTCATCGTGCGGGGTCTCGCGCGCTCGACGGGCAAGCCGGTGCACCTCGACGTCGACGCCGGGCGGGCCGAGCTCGACAAGGCGGTGGGGGAGCGCCTGTTCCCGGCCATCGTCCACCTCATCCGCAACGCCGTGGACCACGCGATCGAGCCGCCCGAGGAGCGGCGGCGGCTCGGCAAGCCGGCGGAGGGCATGATCCGGATCACCTGCCACGAGCGGGGGCACAATCAGCTCGAGCTGAGCGTGAGCGACGATGGCCGGGGCATCGATCGCGAGAGGGTGGCGGCGCGGGCGGGGCGGCCGGTGCCGGCGAGCGATGAGGGGCTGCTCGAGCTCCTCGCCTTGCCGGGGCTGACGACGCTGGATCAGGCGACGACCACGAGCGGGCGGGGGCTCGGGGTGGACATCGTGCGCCGCATCACGGTCGAGGAGCTGGGCGGGGAGCTGATGCTGCGCACCGAGCGTGGCCGGGGTACGACGTTCACCCTGCGGGTGCCGCTTAGCATCACCATCGTCGATGCCTTCTCCTTTGTATGTAGCGAGCAGCCGTTCGTGACGCCGGTGACGGCGGTGGACGAGATCCTGGACGCGGAGGAGTTGCGGCTCGTGCGGGGTCCGGCGCTGGCCCGCCCGCGGGCCGAGGCCCCCCAGCAACCCCGGGCGGCCGAGGTCCAGCTGTTCGAACGCCGCGGGGAGGCGGTGCCGCTCGTGTCCCTGGCCGAGGTGTTCGCGCTGCCGCGGCTGGAGGTCGGACGACGCAAGGCGATCGTCATCAGGCGGCATGGCCAGCCCTTCGCCTTCCTGGTGGACCGCATACTCGGGCAGCAGGAGGTGGTGGTGCGACCGATCGAGGACCCGCTGGCCAGGGTGCCGGGCATCACGGGGTCGACCGATCTCGGGGATGGGAGGCCGACGCTCGTGCTCGATTTATTGACCTTGAGTGGTCGGGTCTCGACCGGGGCTTATGCATGAGTTCGCGGCTGAGCTGAGTCCGGGATACGATCCTGAAACGAGAGTGATCTGATGAGCGACCTCCATGTGGTGTTCCGGGTCGGTGACTCCGAGTACGTGCTCGCGGCGTCGGACGTGCTCCAGATGGAGTCTTATAACGGCGCGGTGAAGGTCCCGGGCACGGCGCCTTATGTGGCCGGCCTCCTGCAAGTGCGGGGTCGGGTCGTGCCGATCGTGGATCTCCGCGCGCGCTTCGGTCTCGAGCCGGTCGAGCGGACGCTCGATACGCGGGTGGTGGTGGTGCAGAGCGGCGAACGTACGGTGGGGCTCCTGGTGGACAGCGCCCGCGAGGTGCTGCGCCTCTCGGGCGAGCAGCTGCGCCCCCCGCCCGAGGTGCTGGCCCACCAGGGGCAGGGGTTCGTGAAGTCGGTGGCCCAGGCGGGCGAGCGGCTGGTGATGCTCATCGACTTCCACAAGGTCATCGGCGAGGCCCCGAACGGCCATTCCCTGGAGAAGGCGAAGGCGGAGCCGGCAGCGCCGGCGGCGCCGGCGGCTTCCATGATCGAGCGAGCGTGATCTATGGCGAACAATGGCGTGAGAGATATGGAAGGCATCATCGCGCGGGCCGAGGAGACGACCCGCTCGCTGCGCGACACGGCGCTGCAGGCGCGCGGTGTCGAGGACACGGTGGCGCGGCTCGTCTCGGGGTGGGGGGAGCAGGCCGCGACCACCGAGCAGTTCCGGGGCGCGGTCGAGACCCTGGCCACGGGCATCGAGGAGATCGGGGCCACGGTGCAGGGCATCGCGCGCTCGCAGGGGCGCACGGCCGAGGGGGCCCGCGAGGTGCAGCAGGGGCTCGAAGGGGCCGCGAGCGGCTTCGCGGAGGTGGCGTCTTCGGTGGAGTCGGTGCGCAAGGACGCCGAGTTCTTTGCCGGCTCGGCCGAGGCCACGGCGGGGACGATCGAGGAGCTGGCGCGGTCCATCAAGGGCGTGAGCTCGCACGCCGAGGATCTGGCGGCGACGAGTGAGACGCTGCTCGCCACCGCGACGCAGACGAGCACCAGCATCGCCGACGTGGGGTCCCGCGGCGAGTCCAACGCCGCGGCGGTGGAGGAGGTGGCCGCGACCATCGACGGCATGGCCAAGGGCGTCGGCCGGCTGTCGGCCGACGCCCACGCCATGGGGGAGCGCATCGGTCAGGTGACGACCACGGTCATGGGTGTGGCGGGGGGGCTCGACCGGGTGGCCCGGGACGCGGTCGAGATGGCCAGCGCGGTCGAGCAGACCTCGGCGACCACCGAGCAGCTCGCGCGCTCCGTCGCCGCGGTGGCCGACAGCGCCAAGGCGCTCGAGGAGGCGGCGGCGGCGGCGAGCAGCAACATCACCGAGGTGGCGTCGTCGGTCGAGGAGGTGGCGGCCACGGCGGACAAGAACGCGGCGGTGATCGACGGCAACGCGGCGGCGGTCGAGCAGCTCGCGCGCTCGGCGCAGGCGGTGGCGCAGGGGGCCGAGCAGATCCACGGGCTGGCGACACAGAGCGCCACGGCGTCCTCGCAGCTCGAGGGTTCGACGCGCCGGATCGTGGCCGTGGTGGAGGGGGCGCGGCAGACCGCCGAGCGGGTGAACCACATCGCCCGTGAGGGCGGCGCCACGGTGGCGCGCTCGATCGCGGGGTTCGGGAGCATCCGCCAGGCGATGGTGGACTCGTCCGTGGTGATGAAGGAGATGGGCAAGCGGGCCGAGGAGATCGGCGACATCGTACAGACCATCAACCTCATCGCCGACCGCACGAACCTCCTGTCGCTCAACGCGAGCATCGAGGCGGCGCGGGCGGGCGAGCACGGGCGCGGCTTCGCGGTGGTGGCGGAGGAGATCCGCGCGCTCGCCGACCGGGCGGCGGCGGCGAGCGCGGACATCGGCAAGATCGTCCGCGGCCTGCAGGGGAGCGCGCGCGAGGCGCTGGCGGCGTCGACCGAGAGCGTGAAGGTGGCCGATGAGGGCGCCCGTCTGGCGGGCAATGCCGAGCGGGCGCTGGGATCGATCCTCCAGGGCGTGGAGGAGCTCGGCGGCGCGGTGCGCGAGGTCGATCGCGGAGCGCAGGAGCAGGTGCAGGCGGTGCAGTCGCTCGCGCAGGCGACCGGTCGGGTGAGCGAGGAGGCGCGCGCCATCGCCCGCTCGGCGACCGAACAGACGCGGGCGACCCAGTCGCTCGCGCAGAGCGCGGCGGAGATGCGGCGCATGGCCAAGCAGACGCGGGAGGCGACGACCGAGCAGGCGCGCGCGCTCCGTGACGTGGTGCGGGCCAATGGCCAGCTGGCCTCCCATGCGGCCAAGGTCTCGCGCGCCACGAGCGAGCAGTCCACGGCGGCGGCGGAGCTGGCGCGGGCGGCGAGCCAGATGCGCACGCTCACGCAGCGCACGTCGGCGGGCGTGGCCGAGCAGACCAAGTCGCTGGCCACGGCGAGCGCGCAGGCCCAGGAGGTGCTCGGCAACGCCCAGCGCACGGTGGCGGGGCTGGCGGAGCAGGCCAAGGGCGCGACGGAGGTGGCGCGGGTCATGGAGGACGCGCGCAAGCACGCGCTCCACACGGCCAAGGCGGTGGCCGAGCAGGCGCGCGCGATGAAGCACATCGAGACCACGGCGCGCGGGGTGACGCGGCTCGCCGGGGACGTCACCCGGGCCATGGGTGAGCAGGCCAAGGCCTCGGCGGACCTGGCCAAGGAGGGGGACGAGGTGCGACGGATCGCGCGCCAGACGGCGCGCGCGGTGACGGAGCAGGCGTCGGCGGTGACGACGCTGGCCAGCACCGCGCAGAAGCAAACGCTGGCCATGACCGCGCTGAGCGCGGCCGTGGCCGAGCAGGCGACGGCGTCGCAACAGATCGCCCAGGCGGTGAGCGACATGCGCGCTCAGGCGCGTGAGGTGGTGACGATGATCGGCCAGCAGAGCCGGACCGCGGGAGGGCTCACCGACGAGGTCAAGAACCTGATGGGGCGCCTCGCGCACATCCGGCAGGCGAGCCAGACGCAGGCCGAGGCCGTGGCGGCGCTCACGCTCACGCTCGGGGAGCTGCGGCCCCCCCACCTGGCCCCACCCGCATCGGAGACGGCTTGAATTGAACCGGAACACGACGACTGAGGCGTTTCGGTTGAACGATGGCCGGCGATGTCTAGAGATGAGCAAACGCCGTGAGTGACAATCGCGCCGAGCAAGAACAAATTCGCCTGGAACGGGTCGATGTGTTGATGGCCCTGGGCGAGTCGAGTGTGCCCGCGCTCCTCGCCATGCTCACGGATCCCGGCTGGATCGTGCGCCGGGCGGTGGTGGCGGCGCTGGCCACGCTCGGCGCGCCGGCGCTCGGGCCGCTGTGCGAGCTCCTGCGCACGCAGCGCGATCACGAGGGACGGCTGGCCGCCGCGGTGGATGCCCTGGTGGCGCTGGTGGCGCCGAACGGGGCCGTGGAGGCGGCGGTGGCGGCGCTCGCGGACGATCCCAACCCGGCGGTGGCGGCGGACGCGGCCCAGATCCTGGGGCGCCGGCGCAACACGAGCGCGATCCCGGTGCTGGTCACGCTCACGACGCATGCGGACGACAACGTGGCGGTGGCGGCGATCGAGGCGCTCGGGCGCGTGGGCGGGCGGGCGGCGGTCGAGTCCCTGGTGCGGCTGGTACAGAACGGGAGCTTCTTCCGCGTCTTTCCGGCCATCGATGTGCTGGGACGGAGCGGCGATCCACGGGCCATCGCGCCGCTCGCGGCGCTCCTCGGGCGGCGCCACTTCGCGCTCGAGGCGGCGCGCGCGCTCGGGATGACGGGCGATCGCCGGGCGGTGGCCCCGCTCGCGGGGCTGCTCCTGCAGCCGACCGATTCCATGGTCCGGGTGGCGGCGCTGGCGCTCGTCAAGCTCCACGAGCGGTCGGAGCAGCGCTTCGGGACGAGCGCGCCGATCGAGGAGGAGCTGCGCAAGGGGGCGGCGGACCCGGCCGTGGTGCGGCGGCTCGTGCAGGTCATCCCCGGGGCGGATGAGAGCGAACAGGTGGCCCTCTGCCGGGTGCTCGGGGACATCGGGAGCGATGCGGCCGCGCCGGCGCTCACCCAGCTGCTCGGCGCGGCGCCGGCGGTGGCCACGGCCGCGGCGCAGGCGCTGCGCAAGCTGGGCGAGCACTCCGAGGTGCAGCTCATCGCCGGCTTGATCGAGGGGGACAGCGCGCGCCGGCTGGCGATCCTGCCCATCATTGGAATGGGGGGCATGGGGCAGGGACCCAAGACGGGGGACGGACAGGTGCAGGCACGAGGCCCGGGCCCGGGTAAAGGCCGCCAGGAGATGATGGCGGCGGTGGCCACTTGTCTGGAGGATGCGGAGCCGGCGGTGCGGGCGGCGGCCTGCGAGGCGCTCGGGCGGCTCGCCAACCCGGCGGCGGTGACGTCCCTCTTCCCCAAGCTGCGGGACGCCAACCCGCGCGTGGTCCAGGCGGCGCTGGGGGCGATCCAGGCGCTGGGCGGGCCCGAGACCGAGCGCCTGGCGCTCATCGAGGGGCGCGCGGAGTCGCCGATCGTGCGTCGAGCGGCGCTGCGGATCCTCGCCTATTTTGGCTGGGCCTCGGCGCTGCCGCTCCTGGTCGAGGCCCTGCGCGATCCCGACCCGCGGGTGCGCGAGGCCGCCATCCAGGGGCTGCCGTTCGTCGAGGATCCGCGCGCGCTCGATGAGCTGCTGGAGGTGGCGCGCGCTCCGAACGAGCGATTGCGGGCGTCGGCCATGCGGGCGCTCGGGCACTGCCGCGGCGATGTCCGGGTGACGGCCCGGCTCCTCAAGGGGCTCGCCGACTCCGATGCCTGGGTGCGCTACTACGCCTGCCAGTCGCTCGGCCGGCTGGGGGTCGAGACCGCGGCCACCTCCATCGCCCGCTTGCTCGTGGATCCGGCGGGGCAGGTGCGGGTGGCGGCGATCGAGGCGCTGTCGCACCTGCGCAGCGAGCTCGCCTTCGACGCGCTCCGCCAGGCGGCGGAGTCCCCGGATCCGGATGTCATGCGCGCCGCCCTGGTGGGCCTCGGCATCTCGCGGCGCCCGGAGGCCGAGCCGCTCCTGGTGGCGGCGGCGCGCGCGCCGGACGCGGCCACGCGGCTGGTGGCGATCTCGGCGGTGGCCGACTTCGAGTCGCCGGAGGCGCTGGACGCGCTCAAGCAGGCGGCCGTGGACGTGGACGACAGCGTGCGGCGCGCGGCGATCAACTTCCTGGCCGGGCGCGCGGGGGAGGAGTCCACAGACGCGCTGGTGGAGCTCTTGCCGCTGTCGCCGGAGCGCGAGCGGATCACGGCGGCCCTGTCGGTCTGGACCGAGGGGCGAATCCCGGCGCTCATCGCGCTGATGGCCGAGGCGGATGACGAGCTCGCCCCGGAGCTGGTGGCGGCGCTCGTGCGCATGCAGCACCCGGACGCGAACGCCGCGCTGCTCCGTCTCCTGCCGACGGCGCGTCCGCCCGACCCACCGCTCGGCCCGCCGGCGCGCAAGGCGGTGGCGGCGGCGCTGCCGATCCTGAGCAGCCCGGAGGCGTTCACGGTGCTGCAGCGCACGGCGGCCGAAGACCCCGATCCCGAGGTGCGGCGCATCGCCTCCCTCCTCCTGGCGCAGTAAGCGCGACGAGCCATGCCGGTCGCTGTGTCTCCCCAGGTCTACGTCATCTTCAACGCCCTCATCGAGGAGCGGCTGGGGCTCCACTTCGGCGTGGAGACGCAAGACCTCCTGATGGAGAAGCTCGGGGCCCGGGCGAACGAGGCGGGCTTCGAGTCGCTCCTCGACTACTACTACTACCTC
Source organism: Polyangia bacterium (assembly GCA_036263495.1). Lineage (GTDB taxonomy): Bacteria > Myxococcota_A > Polyangia > Palsa-1104 > SHYY01 > DATAGU01. The sequence continues at coordinate 82,406 of DATAGU010000033.1, forward strand.
CGCTACGACGATCCGGACGGGGCCGAGTTCGAGGCGCTGATCGATGCGCTGGTGGTGAACGAGACCTACTTCTTCCGGGAGCTCGAGCCGCTCGCCGTCGTGGTCGAGGATCTCATCGCCCCCCGGGTGGAGCGCGGGGAGCGCCCGCGCATCTGGTCGGCCGCGTGCTCGACGGGTGAGGAGCCGCTCACGGTGGCGATGCTGCTGGCCGAGCGCGAGATGCTGGGACGGGTGGACATCGTGGCCAGCGACATCAGCCGCAAGGCCCTGGCCCGCGCCCAGGCGGGCGAGTACTCGCCCCGCTCGCTGCGCGACATTGCGCTGCCCGGGCCGGCGTTGCCGAGCGGAGTGGAGCGCTGGCTGCAGCGCGACCAGGGGAAGCTGCGGGTGGCGTCGGAGCTGCGCGAGGCCGTGCGCTGGTGCCGCATCAACCTGATGGACGAGGTGGCGGTGCGCGCGCTCGGTCGGTTCGACGTGATCCTGTGCCGCAACGTGTTCATCTATTTCCGCGACGAGACGGCGCGGGTCATCGCGGATCGGCTGGCGCTGTCGCTCGCGCCGAGCGGGGTGCTGCTGGTGGGGATCTCGGAGTCGCTCTTGCGCCTCGGGACGGCGCTCGACTTCGAGGAGCACCGCGGGGTCTTCCTGTACCGGAGAGCCGGGGCCCCGGGGCCTGGGAAATGAGTCCGCGGAGCCCATTGATCCGGGTGCTCGTGGTCGATGACTCGGCGTTCGCGCGCAAGGTGATGCGCGAGGTGCTCTCGGCTCACGCCGACATCGAGGTGGTGGGCATCGCCCATGACGGCCTCGAGGCGCTCGAGAAGGTCGTGGAGCTCAGGCCGGATGTGGTCACGCTCGATCTCGTGATGCCGAACCTCGACGGCGTGGGGTTCCTCGAGGCCCTGCCGGCCACGGGCGCGCCGGCGGTGGTGGTGGTGAGCACGTCGGACGCGAACAGCGACATGGGGCTCCTCGCGCTCGAGCGCGGGGCGGTGGATCTCGTACACAAGCCGACGTCGCTCGCCACGGACCATCTGTATGAGCTGTCGGACGAGCTGGTGTCCAAGGTGCGCGTCGCGGCCCTGGCGCGGCCGGCGCGGGGGCTCAGGGCGGCGGTGCCGGCGGCGTCGGTGGGTCCAGCACAGGCGGAGCCCAGGGTCGGCGCGAGGTGGGTGCCGCGCCTCGTGGCGGTGGGGACCTCGACGGGGGGGCCGCAGGCGCTCACTCGGCTGCTGAGCGCGTTGCCGGGCGATCTTCCGGTCCCGATCGCCGTGGTGCTGCACATCCCGGGGGAGTACACGGCGGCCCTGGCGCGGCGGCTCGATTCGGTGTGCGCGCTCCACGTGGTGGAGGCGAGCGAGGGGCTGCGGCTCGAGCCGGGTCTGGCGGTGGTGGCGCGCGGCGGGCTGCACCTCAAGTTCCGGCGCCAGAGCGGGCAGGTCGTGGCGACGCTGGACGGGTCGCCGATCAGTACGCCGCACCGGCCGTCGGTGGATGTGATGCTGACGAGCGCGGTCGAGGTGTTTGGTGGTGGGGTGCTGGGGGTGGTGCTCACGGGGATGGGGAATGATGGGCTGGCGGGGGCGCAGGCGGTGTACGCGGCCGGGGGGCGGATGCTGACGGAATCGGAGTCGTCCTGCGTGGTCTACGGGATGCCGCGCTGCGTGTACGAGGCGGGGCTGGCCGATGCGGAGGCGCCGCTCGACCGGATGGCCGCGGCGATCCTGGCGCGGTTCTAGTCGACTCGCGTCCTGCGTCCGCCGGTGGGCGGGGCATGGCGGCTGCACTTCCCCTCTACATGATGTCTGATAATCCTCCCGTCGAGGGGTACGAGGGGTTGGGCGCTCGGGCGGTGATGCGTCTCATCCTCGATCTGCCGCGGGATCGCTTGCTCAAGCTCCAGGTTTACGAGCAGAGACACATGCGGCGCACGCAGGTGCTCGCCGCGATGCGGCGCGCTCTGGCTCGCCTCGATGGGTCTACCACCGTAGGCCACTAAGCGGAGAGTATAGGATTACATCAGGGCTGCGGGAAGGCTGCCCGAGGTGATGAAACTCATCCATGTGTCACGGCCCGCGGGGTCAGGGGCCGAGCGGTTTTATGGGGTCAGGGGCGTCCGCTCATTCGTCTTCGTAGTAGCCGCCTCCGCCACCCCCACCGCCGCCCCCGCCGCCACGACGGCCGCGGCCACCGCCACCGCCTCTCCCGCCGCCACCGTAGCCGCCCCCGCCGCCACCACCACCGTAGCCGCCGCCGCCACCGCCGCCGCCGCGGCCCGGAGGCTCACGCGCTTCGTTGACGACGATGGTGCGTCCGCCCAACTGCTGGCCATTGAGTGCCTGAATGGCCTGGCGGGCTTGGTCGGCGGTGTCGAGCTCGACGAAGGCAAAGCCGCGCGGCCGGCCGGTCTCCCGGTCGGTCACGATCTTCACCTGTGTCACCCGGCGCCCGTCGACTCCGTCGCCAAAGAATGCGCGGATGCCGACCTCGTCGATGTTGTACGGCAGATTTCCTACATAGAGCCGATTGCCCATGTCGCCTGTCGCCCCCTTTCTCCGCTCCCGTGAATCCATTCCATATCCTCGGTCCTGAGTCCTGCTGTTCACCACGTCCTTATCACCACCTTCAGCGTCCGGACGTCCGCGATCGAACGCTCTGTCCAGACGCGGCTGAACACCGCCATGTCGCAGGCCGTGCCAGGCCGGCTCGCCGTAGATGAGATGGGTCGCGATCACAGTATCGAACCCTTGTTCCGGACTCAAGCCGCGGCGCGCTTTCCGTCGATTGACTTCCTTCGGCGCGACCGTTAAACAAGCCCCATGCATCAGGCCCTCGACGCCATCGATCCCGAAATCGCTCACCTCATCGCCGAGGAGGAGCGGCGCCAGGCCGAGAAGATCCGGCTGATCCCCTCGGAGAACTACGTGTCGCGCGCGGTCCTCGAGGCGAGCGGCACGGTGCTCACGAACAAGTACTCCGAGGGGTACTCGGGGAAGCGCTACTACGAGGGGCAGCAGTTCATCGATCCGATCGAGACGCTGGCGATCGAGCGCGCCAAGCGTCTCTTCGGGGTCGAGCACGCCAATGTGCAGCCCTACTCCGGTTCGCCTGCCAATCTGGCCGTGTATCTGGCGTTCTGCGCGCCGGGCGACACGGTGATGGGGATGGCGCTGCCCGCGGGCGGCCATCTCACGCACGGCTGGAACGTCTCGATCACGGGGAAGTATTTCAAGGCGGTGCAGTATGGGGTGCGCCGCGAGACCGGGCGCGTGGACCTCGACGACGTGCGCCGCCTGGCGCTCGAGCACCGGCCGAAGCTCCTCTGGTGCGGCGGAACGGCGATCCCCCGCGTCATCGACTTCGAGGGCTTCGCCAGCATCGCGCGCGAGGTGGGGGCGCTCCTCATCGCGGACATCGCTCACATCTCGGGCCTCGTGGCCGGCGGCGCTCACCCTTCGCCGGCTCCCTATGCGGACGCCATCACGTCGACCACGCACAAGACGCTGCGCGGGCCGCGCGGCGGCATGATCCTGTCGCGGGCGGCGCACGCGGCGGCGCTCGACAAGGCGGTGTTCCCGGGGCTGCAGGGCGGTCCGCACAATCACACGACCGCGGCGATCGCCGTGGCCCTGCGCGAGGCGGCGACCGAGGAGTTCAAGAGCTACGCGCACCAGATCGTGAAGAACTCGCGGGCGCTCGCGGCCGAGTTGCTCGCGCGCGGCTTCGATCTCGTGTCGGGCGGCACGGACAATCACCTCGTCCTCATCGACCTCACGAACAAGGGCGTCGCCGGCAAGCCCGCCGCCAAGGCGCTCGACCGCGCGGGGCTCGAGTGCAACTACAACACGGTGCCCTTCGACCCGCGCAAGCCCTTCGACCCCTCGGGTCTCCGCATCGGTACGCCGGCGGTGACGAGCCGCGGGATGAAGGAGCCGGAGATGAAGCACATCGCCCGCTGGCTGGACGAGGGCGTGGCCGCGGCTCGCAGTGGGGACGAGGGCGCGATCGAGCGCATCGCCGGCGAGGTGCGTGAGCTCACCCGCGCCTTCCCGGCGCCCGGGTTGTAATCGGATCCTCTGCGGCCGGCCTCGGCCTGGGTTGGGATCCGGGCTGCTTCCGCCGTTCGGCGGGCTGCTTCCAGCGTTAGAGGGCTGCTTCCCTCATTACGGGGCTGCTTCCCCCATACGGGGCTGCTTCCCTCATTACGGGGGCTGCTTCCCTCATTACGGGAGCTGCTTCCCTCATTACGGGACCTGCTTCCCTCATTACGGGGCTGCTTCCACCATTACGGGGGCTGCTTCCACCATTACGGGGGCTGCTTCCACCATTACGGGGGCTGCTTCCACCATTACGGGGGCTGCTTCCCTCATTACGGGGGCTGCTTCCACCGTTACGGGGGCTGCTTCCACCATTACGCGGGCTGCTTCTACCGTTACGCGAGCTGCTTCTACCGTTACGCGAGCTGCTTCCACCGTTACGGGGGTTGCTTCCACCGTTACGGGGGCTGCTTCCCTCGTTACGGGGGTTGCTTCCCTGGGAAGGTTCCAGCTCCGGGGGCGTGACGGCTATGGGGTCGCGTGGATACGGCCGGATGTCAGCAGTGCAGCGATCGAAGCCGCGTCTTCGACGCCGCGTGCCACCATGTCGGGCGCTGGGGGGGGCTCGTAGGCGGCGCCGGCTCCAGGTAGCTGCGACAGTTCGCCGGCCGCGGCCCGCGCGTAGAGCCCTTTGGCGTCGCGCGCCTGGCAGGTGGCGAGCGGTACGTCGAGGAACACCTCGACGAAGCGCGGGGCGAGGCGCCGGGCTTCCTCACGGTACGTGCGCCGGTTCGCTGTGGCGGCGACGAGCACGATGAGACGCTGCTGTGCGAGGAGTGCGGCCAGCTGCGCCAACGTTCTATAGAACGCGGTGCGGCCGGCTTCGTCGTGGCCCGGCGCGGGGACGAGCGCGGCCCGCACGTCGTCGCCATCGAGCAGGACGCAGGCGCGGTCGGCGGCGAGGAGGCGTTGCCGCACGGCCTCGGCCAGGGTCGATTTCCCCGACGATGGCAGGCCGGTGAACCAGACGACCACGCCGCGCTCGTCCGCCCCGAGGTGGTTCACTGGAACAGCGCCTCCACCTGCTCGAGCTCGAGGCGCGGCGCGGCGAGCATGCGCTCGACCAGGGTGAGCAGGCGGTCGCGCGCCTCCGCGGGCAGGGCCGGATAGAAGCGCGGGTTGGCCACCACGAGCGCGCGCCACGCCCAGAAGGGGGGCGCCACGTCGAGGAGCGCCTCGTCGTGCGTGCCCTCGAGGTAGGTGTCCCAGAAGGTGCGCCAGAGGAGCCCGAGTCCGCCCTTCCAGGCGCGCGGGTGCTCGAGCGCGAAGAAGGGGTAGTTGATGGCCAGGCAGGTGACGTCGTCCGCGGGGTCGCCGACGCAGCCGCGGCTCGCGTCGAGCAGGGTGAGCTCGAGGTCGCGGCCGAAGACGATGTTGAAGGGGTGGAAGTCGCCGTGGGTGCGCGCGAGGCGGCCGGCCCGGTCGCGCAGCTTCCAGCGCCACTCGACGGCCCGCTGCTCGATGGCCCGCAGGCGCTCGGCGGGGGCGCCGGGGGTGTGCTCGGGGTAGCCGTCGATGACGCCGAAGATGCCCTCGCCGTGCCCGACGAGGTCGCGCACGGCCCGCCGGTAGAGCAGGGGCTCGTGGCGGCGCTCGCGGTGCAGGTCGACGAGGTAGCGCGCGAGGGCTTGGGCGCGCGCGAGGTCGAGCGGGCTGGCGGCGCCGCTCCGCGCCACCCGCCGCAGATCCTCGGCGTACACGGTGCCCTCGGCGTAGGTGGTGAGGAGGTAGAACTCGCCGGCGTCGCGGAGCGAGAGGAGATCGCCCGGGTCCTGGCCCGCCTGGCCTCCGTGGCCGAGGTGGCGGATGGCGCCCACGTCGAGCGCGCGCACGTGCCGAGGGATGCGGCCGAAGGTGTCGTACGAGAGCAGGTTGATCTGGGCGCGATCCGAGCGCCGGTCGTGGCCAAATTCGTTGGGGGTGGCGGTGTGGAACACGAGGCGCTGTTCGTGGTCGCCTTGCCGCAGGCGGAGGAGGAGCGGTTCGCCGTAACCGCTCGCCTTGCCGGTCTCCTCAGCCTCACCGCTGGCGCCGCTGTCGGCGGCGGCGTCGGGCGCGAGCGGACGCGCCTCGACCAGGACGGCGCCGGGAAAGAGGCGCTCGAGCAGCCGGCAAAGGCCCGGTGGGGCCTTGGCGGTGGCCCTGATCGTAGGTGGTTGGGTCGGCGCGCTCATGAAGGCCTCCAATGGAACCGAGACGGAAACGGAGGTGCGTTCCAGGTGAAAAGGAACGTCCTCCCGCTGCCGGGAACAGCAGATTCCGTACCTCCCCCAAGGGCGCGGGACGGCGCCGGGGGCCGTGGCGGGACACGCAATCTTTGCAGGAGCGACGCTGGCAGGGCGCAGGGCTTGCGGCGGCTCGTCGGGCTGGTCCGAGCGCTCACGCGGGTGGAGATCGCGTCTCGGGGAGGTCGGCGCGCACGAGCAGGACGTTGCACGGGGCCTGCTGGAGGACGCGGCTCGCGGTGGTGCCGACCAGGCGCTCGAAGAGGTTGTGGCCATGCGAGCCGAGGATGATGAGGTCGGCCCGCTCGACCTGCGCGGCCGAGAGGATGGACTGCCAGGGCGCGCCGATCTGCACGCGCACCCCGGCGAATTGCTCGCTGGGGACGGCCTGGGCCAGGACATGGAGGTCCTTGCGCGCCTGCTGCTCGAGCACCTGCTCGAGATCTTCGAGCGAGACCGAGAACATCTGCTGAGTCCACTCGATGGGGATGTCCACGGCGCGGAAGAGCACGAGCTTGGCCCCGGTGGTCTGCGCGAGCTCGAGGGCGGCGTCGCGCACGGCCGGCGCCCGCGGCGAGCCATCGAGGGCTACGAGAATTCTTTGGATCGGCATGGCGTGTCTCCACAAATAGGCCCGCGGGCTCGCATCAGCAACCGCCATGCCGTTCTGCTTTCTGTCTTGTCCTGCAAGCGCGCGGTGGATGCGAGGCCGGGCCCATCCGGTACAGGAGGTGCAGTCACCCCGGCCATGCGCCCAGCCATCCATCGCATCCTGGTGGCCCTCGATGATTCGCCGCACGCGCTCGAGGTGCTGCGCAACGCGCACGAGCTGGCACGGCAGTTCAGCGCCCAGCTGCTCCTGTTCCGTGCCATCGATCCCGACGCGCCGCTGGTCCCGTCGCCTTCGACCGAGCTCCTCCCGGAAGAAGAGGAGAGCGTGGCGCGCTGGGACCTCGACGCGCTGGCCAAGAGCGTCGAGCCGGAGTGCTTCGCCGGGGTGAAGGTCCTCATCGGCCATCCCTGGCAGGCGATCCTGCAGGCGGCCCGCGAGGAGCAGGCCGACCTCATCGTGATCGGCGCGCACAATTACAGCCTGCGCGAGCGCCTGCTCGGGACGACGGCGAGCCGGGTGGTCAATCACGCCGACCGGCCGGTGCTGGTGGTGCGCCGGACGCCGCCGAGCGAGGCGGTGTCTCCGGCGCCGTGACGCCCCGGTCGGGGTGGTCTATCGTGGGGGTGTGAACCCGCTCGATCGGCAGCACTCGTACCTCTGGCGTCAGCTCGGGACGCTCGCGCTCAGCCACGCGCACACATCCAACCCGATGGCGCTCGTGCGCGCCGCCTCCTGGCACAACACGGTGTCGCGCTTCGGCATTCATCTGCCGCTCTTCCTCCTCCACGACGTGGGGCTGCTGCTCACGGTGCCGCGCGGCGTGGCCGGGCTCGAGATCCGGGCGCGCCCGATGCAGCTCGACGGGCTCGGTCTGTCGGGCGAGGTGCGGACGTTGCTCGGGCAGTATGCGGCGCTGCTCGAGTCGGTGGCCGGCTCGGAGGTGGTGGCCAAGGCGGCGTCGTTGCGGCTGCGCGACGATGTGGTGGCGGTGCTGCTGGCGCGCATCCTCGGCGACCTCTATCACCGCTGGAACGATCCGACGAAGGCGGTGGGGGTGGCGGAGCTGCCGCTCGACCCGCAGACGTATCAGAACGCCGACGTGGTGCGCCATTTCCAGGACTTCGACCCGGGGCCGCTGTGGGGGTTTTTGCGGCACCTCGTGGCGAGCCAGCTGCACATCTACACGAGCGTCGAGCAGATCGACCTCGACACGCTGCGCCTGCTCGGCGTGTTCTCGAGCGGGCAGGCGGTGGCGCCGCTGGATCTGGTGGACCTCTACGGGGTGTTCCAGTCGGTGGAGGCCAATGACATCGTGAACTTCTCGCTCGAGCTCCTGCCCTCGGTGCTGGAGACCAAGCGCGCGGCCGGGGTGCAGAGCTTCGCGGTGGACGGCTATGCGTCGATCGAGCGGCACGGCAACGTGGACTCGCTCATCCTGAGCGAGTTCGCGTACGACGACGATCTCTTCGAGCGCAAGGTGGTGGACGACGAGCTCTACTACTACGGGCACGAGAAGCAGCGCGAGTCGGAGCGGCGGCTGCAGTATCTCCTCGTGGATAGCTCGCCGTCGATGCGCGGGGTGCGCCAGGTGTTCGCGCGGGGGCTGGCGATGGCGCTGGCCAAGAAGCTGGTCCTGCAGGGGGACGACGTGTGGCTGCGGTTCTTCGATTCGCGGCTGCATGACACGCAGAAGGTGGGGGCGGGCGACTTCGCGGCGCCCTACATCCTGTGCTTCCGCTCGGAGCTCGGGCGCAATTACGGCAAGGTGTTCCGCCAGCTGCTCGTGGAGCTCGAGCGCCTGCGCCGCGAGGAGAAGCGCCAGGTGGTGCTGTACATCATCACGCACGGGCAGTGTCACCTGCCGGTGGAGGTGGTGGAGCAGCTCGCGCAGCTCGCGTTCCTCTACGGGGTGTTCATCCTGCCGTCGTCGAACGTGTCGCTCGAGTACCTCGACTTTTTGCACCGCTTCCAGATCGTGGACGCGAGCACGCTCTCGTCGCGCGAGCGGCGGCGCGACCGGGCGCTCGACATCATCGCGGACGCGGCCAAGCGGGAGGAGTCGCCCCTGCGGCCCGAGCCCCGCCCCGGGGTGCGCGCCTCGCGCTGAGCCGACAGCTTCGGCGGGCGCCGGCTCGGACCTGGGCGCAGGCGGACTGGTCTTTACATCTTAGACCTGGCCGGAGGAGCCCATGCAAGAGGTCGGATCGTGAAGCGCGTCGCTATCATCGGCGGCGGGTTCGCGGGCGTGGTGGTGGCCCGGGACCTCAGTCGCCGGCTGCCGCCCCCCTGGGAGGTGGTGATCTACAACCAGGAGAATCACTTTGTCTTCAAGCCCCTGCTCGCCGAGGTGATCGGCATCTCGCTGAACCCGCTGCACGTTGTTTGGCCGATCCGTCAGATGGCGCCGCGCGCCCGCCATCGGATCGTGTCGGTGGCGGGGCTCGACTTTCACGCCTCCCAGGTCATCTATCGCGACCCCGAGGGGGAGTACGTGCGCGAGACATATGATCATCTGGTCCTGGCGACGGGTTCGGTGGCGCCGCTCGGGCTGGTCCCGGGGATGGCGGCGCATGCCTTTCCGCTCCGTTCGCTGGGCGACGCGATCGTGCTCCGCAACCAGCTCATCCATCAGCTCGAACAGGCCGATCTCGAGCAGGCCCCGGCGCGGCAGGCGGAGCTGTGCTCGTTCGCCGTGGTGGGCGCGGGCTTCACGGGCATCGAGATCGCCGGCGCCGTGGTCGACCTGGTGCACGCGCTGCCCCGCACGTATCGGAACGTCGATCCGTCGCACGTCCGGGTGACGGTCATCGACAGCGGCGACCGGATCCTGCGCGAGCTGCCGGACTCGCTGTCCGCCTATGCGCAGCGGACGCTCGAGCGGCACGGGATCCAGTTTCGCCTGGGCGTGCGCGTCCAGGAGGTGACGGCCCACGGGGTCGTGCTCCGGGGGGGCGAGCGGATCCCCGCGAGCCTGGTGGTCTCGGCCGTGGGCAACGTGGTGCCGCGGCTCATCGAGCGCTCGGGGCTCCCGCTCGTGCGAGGCCGGATCCGGACCGAGCCCGACATGCGGGTGACGGGGCGCGCCAACGTATGGGCCCTGGGCGACTGCGCGGCCGTGCCCAACGGGGCGGAGGGCGAGACGAGTCCGATGCTCGGGCAGTTCGCGGTCCGTCAGGCCAGGCTCCTCGTGAAGAACCTCGTGGCGGACATCGAGGGGCGCCCGACCCAGCCGTTTCGTTACCGCTCGCTCGGGACGTTCGCCGCGATCGGCGGCCGGAGCGCGGTGGGCAACCCGTTCGGGATCCTGATCTCGGGCTTCTTGGCCTGGCTCCTCTGGCACGCGATCTACTGGTGGGAGATGCCGAGCCTGGCGCGCAAGGTGGAGATCGCGTTCGACTGGCTGTGGACCCTCCTGTTCCCGCGCGATCTGGTCTCGCTGTCGGTGGAGCCGAGCGCGCTCGAGGGCGATCACGTCCTGCTCGAACCGCCCGAGCTCACGGCGCCGCCGGAGCCGCAGCTACAGGCGCCCTGAGCTGAGCCGGGCGCCGCGGCTCGGGACGCCTGCCGGGCGGGCGCCGGGATGGCGACTCTTCCCGGAGCATGGGGACGTTGGCAAGGCGCCGCCCCGATTCTAGAATCGGGTGATACGCATGCGGAGCATCGTCATGAGACCATGGATTGTAACGGGCCTCGCGCTCGTCCTCCTGGGGGTCGGCACGGCCCGCGCCGAGGACACGGCCGCGACGCTCATGCGCATCGACAAGGAGTTCTCGGCCACGGCCGAGAAGGTGGGGGTGGGCAGGGCGTTCTCGATGTACGCGGCCAACCCCACGATTCGTTTCAGCGCGCCCGCGGTGAAGGTCTCGCCGAGCGAGCTGGCCAAGGAGTTCCCGCCGGATCTGCGGCTCTCCTGGAGCCCGGAGGAGGCCATGGCCGCCGCGTCGGGTGATCTCGGTTTCACCTGGGGGCGCTGGACCCTGCACGGCAAGAACAAGGACGGGAGCCCGCGCGAGGTGCATGGCAAGTACGTGACGATCTGGAAGAAGCAGGCCGACGGGACGTGGAAGTTCGTGCTGGACACGGGGCAGCCGGATCCTGCGCCCGTGCCGGCGACCCCGGCGCTCCCGGCGGCCGCTCCTGCCACGCCACTGCCGCCGGCCCCCAAGCCCTGACATGTTCCTCGCCTCCGGATCGGCAGGAAGGCGCCGTCAGGTACGCGGAAAATCGCCGACGCTCGCCTGAAGGGCTTGAATGTAGTCCGCCAGGGAAGCTCGTGCGTCATGGGGAAGGGGCACCGCTCTGTATTTGTTGGTCCAATGACGCCCGTGCGCGAGCCAATGGCGGTGTTTCAGCAAGGCCTGGACGCTCTGTCGGATCGCCGAGACCACGCCAGCGTGTATTTCCCAGATGGCGAGGATGTCATCGAGGCGAACACGTCCTCCGGAGCTCTCGAACAGGTCGCGCAGCGGCTTCCTGACTGCATCCTTCGTCCGCTGCACGATGCGCTATTCCGCGTCGCTCCGCATCATGGCTTCAAAGCTCGCCACGAGCATCATCAGCGCCCACCGATCAAGCTCTTCGCGATCTTGCCGGAGACGCTCCTGGATCCAGTCATTGGAGCGCTGATAAAAACGGCTTCGGGGATCCGCCGCTGCCACAGCGCGACCGTGGAGCAATCGCTCGAGGGCCTCGATAGGGTCTTCATATGTCGTGAGGATCTCGTCTGATCGAGGAAAGCTACTCATCGAGTAATACTTCGCTCAGGATCTCGGCGAAACTCTCCTCGTTGAGGTCCCGCGGCTCGCCTCGCAGGGGCACCGCCTTCCATGTGGTCGGCGATGTGCGGACCAGCGGTATCTTCATCGGGCCGCAGATGAGATCCACGCGCCCCTGAAGACCCGTGAACCGCGTACCGCCGCCGCCCACGATACCTACAACGTGCCTGCCCACCGGTTCGAGATGTACGGTGAGCCTGCCGTCGCTGATGCGGAGAATCGGAGCGCGGTAGGATCCGAGGTCGGGTTCGACGATCTCGCTCTCCGAACGAGAGATCTTCAAGACGCCGGCGTCCGTTGCGGGTCCCAGCCAGCGTTCGATCTCCGCGAAGAGATGGCGGAGTGCCGCCAGCCATTCCTGCCTCTGCACGTCCAGTTGTTCCTCGACGGCCCTCGGCCGCTCCTTCAGCTTTTCGATCAGGTCCTGCAGGGTCATGGGTGGCTCCCCTTGGCGGGCTGTGTCCAAAACATATTAAGTCGTATGGGCAGCCCATGGGGCGTGTAGGGAACAACCTGGATTCCGCAGCATCAGCAGGGGAGATCCCGCCGCCAGCGAGCTGATACAATGCCCGCATGGGTACCTCTTTGGACATTGCCGTCGTAGGCGCGGGGAGCTGGGGGACCGCGCTGGCCAAGACGCTCGCCGATGCCGGCCATCGGGTCGTCCTCTGGGGCCGCAACGCCGACGACGTCGCGAGCATCCGCCAGCACCACGAGAACCGCCGCTACCTGCCCGGGGCCCTGCTCCCCGAGACGCTCACGGCCACCACGGACCTCGGCGCGGCGCTCGCCGGGAAGCGCATGGTGGTGTCGGTCGTGCCGTCGCACACGGTGCGCCAGGTGTTCGGCGAGGGGGCGCACGCCATCGATCCCGAGGCGATCGTGGTGTCGGCCTCGAAGGGCATCGAGAACGATTCGCTCGAGACGATGGACGAGGTGCTCAAGGAGGTGCTGCCCGGGCGCCTCGGGAGCCGCCTGGTGTTCTTGTCCGGGCCGAGCTTTGCCCGCGAGGTCGGGCAGCGGCTGCCCACGGCCGTGGTGGTGGCCTCCCGCGATCGGGCGGCGGCGCAGGCGGCGCAGGTGGCCTTTGCCACGGATCGCTTCCGCGTCTACACGTCGGACGACGTGGTGGGCGTGGAGGTCGGCGGCGCGCTCAAGAACGTGATGGCCATCGCGGCCGGCATCGCCGAGGGGCTCGGCATGGGGCACAACACGCGCGCGGCCATCATCACGCGCGGCCTCGCCGAGATCACCCGCCTGGCCGTGCGCAAGGGGGCCAACCCGCTCACGCTCGCCGGGCTGGCGGGCATGGGCGACCTCGTGCTCACCTGCACGGGGGACCTCTCGCGCAACCGCACGGTCGGGCTCAAGCTCGGCCAGGGCAAGAAGCTCGCCGAGGCGCTGGCGGAGATGAAGCAGGTGGCCGAGGGGGTCAAGACCACGCGCTCGGCGCACGATCTCGGCGAGCGCCTGGGCGTGGAGCTGCCGATCACGAGCACGGTCTATCAGGTGCTGTATCAGGACAAGCCGGCGATGGAGGCGGTGACGGAGCTGCTCGTGCGGCCGATGAAGCACGAGCTGGCCTAGACTCGCCGTGGGGTCGCGCTCGCGTTCGTCGGCCTCTTTCTGCCTGCCATTCTCGAGGATCGTTCTGACCCTCTGATTCCCGGCCTTCATCCCAGGAGACGCATGGCCGAGACCCGTTACACGTTCTGCCGTATCTGCGAGGCGCTCTGCGGGCTCGAGGCCGAGGTGGAGGACGGCCGCGTGGTGGAGCTGCGCCCGGACGCGGCCCACGTGGCGACCGGCGGCTTCAGCTGCATCAAGGGGCTCAAGCAGCACCGCATCTACAGCTCGCCGGATCGCCTGCTCCATCCGGAGAAGCGGGAGGGGGACGCCTGGCGGCGCATCGCCTGGGACGACGCCCTGGCCGAGATCGGCGGCACGGTGCGCCGCATCCGCGAGCGCCACGGGCCGGACGCGATCGCGATGTACGTGGGCACGGCCGCGGGCTTTGGCGTACTGCACCCGATCTTCGCCCAGGGGTTCATGACCGGGCTCGGGTCGAAGAGCATGTACTCGTCGGCCACCCAGGACTGCGCGAACAAGTTCGCGGTGGCGCGCGAGATGTACGGCTTTCCATTCACACAGCCGTTCCCGGACCTCGAGCGCACGGGGTGCCTCATCGTCGCCGGGGCGAACCCAGTGGTGTCGAAGTGGAGCTTCCTCCAGGTGCCAAACCCGGGGCGCCAGCTGCGCGCCATCGAGGAGCGCGGCGGCCGGGTGTACTTCGTGGATCCGCGCCGCACCGAGTCGGCCAAGGTGGCGGGCGAGCACGTGTTCATCCGGCCCGGCACGGACTCGTTCTTCTTTGCCTCGTTCCTCCACGAGCTCGCGGCCACCGGCGGGGTGGACGAGGCGCGGGCCCGGCGCTTCGCCGCCGGCCTTGATGAGCTGCTCGCCGTGGTGCGGCCCTGGTCGCCCGAGCGCGCCGCGGAGGTGACGCGCATCCCGCCGGAGAAGCTGCGCGAGATGGTGGCGGCCTATCGCACGGCGCGCGGGGCCGCGCTCTACAGCTCGACGGGCGTCAACATGGGCGGCGGCGGCACGCTCGCCTTCTGGCTGCAGGAGGCGATCAACATGGTGTCGGGCAACCTCGACCGCCTGGGCGGGACGCTGGTCGGGCGCGGGGTGATCGACTTCGCGGCCTTTGGCAAGAAGACCGGCACGTTGCTCCGCGAGGATCGCTCGCGCATCGGCGGCTTCCGCTCGGTGAACGACGCCTTCCCGGGGGGCCTCCTGGCCGACGAGATCCTGACGTCGGGGCCGCGGCAGGTGCGGGCGCTCTTCGTCACCGGCGGGAACCCGCTCCTCACGATGGCCAACGCCGGGCGACTGCGGCGCGCCTTCGGCGAGCTGGAGCTGCTCGTGTGCCTCGACATCTTTCGTGGGGAGACGGCGTCCCTGGCCCACTACGTGCTGCCGGCGACCTCGCCGCTCGAGCGGCCGGACCTGCCCTTCGTGTTCCCGCTCCTCCTCGGCTTGCAATCCCGGCCCTATCTACAGGCGACCGAGCCGGTGGTGCGGCCCACGGGCGAGCAGCGCGACGAGGCGACCATCTACCTCGATCTGGCGCGCGCCTCGGGGGTGTCCCTGTTCGGCTCGGCGGCGGCGCAGTCGGCGCTCGAGCTGCTGCGGGCGGGACACAGCGCGCTCCACCCCGGAGAGGAGCCGGCGCTGCCGCAGGAGCTGCTCCTGTCTCTGATCCTGCGGGCCACGCGGCAGGGGAGCTTCCGCCAGCTCCTGCGCCACCCGCACGGCCTGCTCCGGCCCCCTCACCGCGCCGACGGCTTCCTCGGCCAGCGGGTGGTCACGGACGACGGCCGGGTGCAGCTCGCCACGCCCGCGCTGCTCGACCTCGCGCGACGCCTCGAGGCCGACTTCGAGCGCGAGCGGGCGAGCGCCGGCCAGCTCAAGCTCATCACGCGGCGCGCGGTCACCACCCACAACTCGTGGACCCACAACCTCGAGGAGTTCGTCGCCGGGGACCGGGCGACGAATTACCTCTACATGCACCCCGCGGACGCCGAGCGGCTCGGGCTCGCGGAGGGCCGGCTGGCCGACATCCGCTCGGCCACGGCCCTCGTGCGCGCGCCGGTGAAGCTCTTGCCCGAGCTGATGCCGGGCACGGTGGCGCTGCCGCACGGCTGGGGGCATCAGCAGGCCACGGGGCTCCAGGTGGCGCGGCGCACGCGCGGCGTGAACGTCAACCTGCTCGCGGCCGATGGCCCCGGCGGCATCGACCCGGTCTCGGGCATGGCGCAGCTGACGGGGATCGTGGTGGACGTGCGGCCCGCGGCAGGGCCCCTCGATGCCGCGAGTTGGTCGGGCGTGACCCAGCCGGAACCCATCCGTTGGATGCCATAGCGAATTGCAGACCCCTGTGGTGTTTCGGCTCAGACCGCGGGCGGCGCGGGTAAAATGGAGGCGATCCGGAGGGGATGATGGAAATCACCTTTTATGGCGTACGGGGCTCGATCCCGGTGCCGGGCAAGACCACCTTGCGCTACGGCGGGAACACCGTGTGCGTGCTGGTGCGGCTCGCCGATGGTTCGCCGCTCGTCCTCGATGGCGGCAGCGGCATGCGCGAGTGCGGCAAGGCGCTCATGGCCCACCCGCCGGCCGGCCCGATCCACGTGCTGCACACCCACGTGCACTGGGATCACATCATCGGCATCCCGTTCTTCGCGCCGCTCTACCAGCCGGACATGCACGTGCGCGTCTTTCCCTTGATGAACGAGGCGCAGGACGTCCTGCGCACGCGCACCACGATGTTCGGCGGGGTCAACTTTCCGGTGCGCCACGAGGATCTGCCGGCGCGCATCGAGATGTTGTCCATCGAGGGCGCCGTGTGGCGCGTGGGTTCGGCCGAGGTGCGGCGGATCACCCTCAACCACCGGGGCGGCGCGCAGGGCTTCCGCATCGACGACGCGGATGGACGTTCGCTGACCTACCTCACGGACAACGAGCTCTCGCCGCCCGGGCCGGTGACCACTTCGCTCGAAGAGCTGGCCCGTTTCTCCCACGGCGTGGACGTGCTCATCCACGACACCCAGTACCTCACGAGCGACATGCCGACCAAGCACGGCTGGGGACACTCGACGCTCGATGACGTGCTGAAGCTCGCGGCGTGCGCCGAGACGCCGCACGCGCTGCTCTTCCATCACGATCCCGAACGCGACGACGAGGCGCTCGATCGCATCGGCGAGCAGGCCAGCGAGTGGCTGCGCGAGCACGCCCCGGCCACGCGGGCCACGGTCGCCTACGAGGGGCTCGTGCTGCGGGTGTGACGGGCTACACCATCAGGACGCCGCCCATGGCCCTGGATGCGCTCATGGCCTCAGGCCGTCGCTCATCGCGGACTTCGCCCGCATCGGGTCCCGTGGATGCGCGCGATCGGCGGGCCAGGGCATAGCAGTCCGGCGGCGCCTCCACGTCCAATGCCCGCTCCTCTACCTCTTCGTCTTCAAGATCAAGATCGAAGGACTGGCCGTGGGCCAGCGCGCGCACGATGTCCATCGGCGTGACGATGCCGGCCAGGCGTCCGTTCTCGTCGAACACGGCGGCACGACGGAGGTCCTGCGTGGTGAAGAACTGCGCCGCGTAGAGGGCTGGATCCTCGGTGAAGAGCGCCGGCACGTTGGGATCCATGAGGTCGCGTACCGTGGGCTCGCCGTGGATCCACTCGCGCGGTCCGGGATCGGCCAGATCGTTCCCCGACACGAAGCCGACCACGCTGCCGTCGCTGTCGCGCACCGGTGCGCCCTGGAGATGAAGCCGGGTCAGCCCCCAGGCCGCCTCCTCGGATGAGGCGTCGGCGTCGACCGTGTAGACCGTGGGCGTCATGATGTCGCGAACTCGTAGCATGAGAGCACCTCCACCCTGGCTCTCATCAAGCGCCGTGCCAGAGGGAACGGCCAAGCTCCGTGGGGCTTCACGGTCCATCTGCGCAAGCTTTGCGTTTCCCTCGGTCGTGGGACACGGATCGTGCGCGCAGCCCTCACGAGGCGAGGAGGTTGTCCAATGCCGTCGCAAGGTTACGCCCACGGTGGAAGCCCCGCGCCTCGATGAGCCGGATGGCCTCCCGCGCCCGCTCGATCTCGGCCGCAGGGGCCACAGCGATGAGCCGATGTTCGAGCGCGTTCACGGTCTACGTCGTGGCCAGGGCACGGGGCGTCCCTCGGCATCTCCGTACTCGGCGCCAGGGCGGGTCATGAGCCACTCGTTCACCCGGGCCTCGACCTCGGTCTCGGTGATGCCCGGCTGCTCACGGCGGAGCCGCGTGCGCAGCATCTCGATCGCGGCGTCGAACAGCTCGAAAGCCAGTTCGAGACGCGCGCTGACGTCACGGGGATCCTGACTGATGTCGGCCACGTTTCTCTGTCTACCCCGCGTGGCCGAAGAACGCCAATGGGGGTGTCAGGGCGGACTGGAGGGCCGGCCAGCAACGCTGGTGCGCCGGCTCACATGGGAAGGTCGGCGACGAGCTGGGCGATGGCGCGGTCGAAGTCGACGCGCCCTTCCAGGTACGGCTGCCAGTCGGCGACCAGCACCTGCCGATACTCGGCCCAACGCGAGGCACGGCTGTAGAGCCCCTGGAAGTCGGCGTAGGGCTGGTAGCCGGGCAGGTGCCGCGCCACCACCTGGCCGGTCGTGTAGAACAGGAGCACGTGCCAGAAGTCGGTGGGCGCCGGCTTGCCGGCGGCGCGATACCTCCGCGCGAGCTCCTCTCGGATGCGATCCACCAGGCCGTGCGAGGCCTCATGGAAGAGGATCTCGAGCCCGTAGCGATCCTGATGCCGCGAGTCGCCGCTGGCGATCCGGATGTGCAGTGGATCGAGCGAGGTGTAGGCGCCGGTCCGGCCGGCATAACCGACGACACTCACGAGGACCGGCTCGGCGGGCCAGGGGGTCCGATAGGCCACGGCGAGCTCCTGCTGGAGCGTACGCCCCCAGGTCGCCACGAGCGGCTGCAGGGTCTCGACGAAGTGACGGTTGCCGCGGTCCCGTTCGCCCCAGAGGCGTGCGCGGTAGACCGGGGCGGCGCGCTCCAGCGCCGCGGCGAGCGCAGGATCGAGCCCGGCCCGGGGCACCGCGTCGTCCGCCACGGCCGCCAGGGTGTTGTCGATGACAACGAGCCCATCGTCGAAGAGCAGGTTGCGGTGGCAGATCTGGGCCACGTAGTACGCCACGGCCTCGTCCCAGGCCGCCTGCTCCGCCACGTCGAGACCTTCGAGCGGCTTGGCGTCGACCCCGCCGAGCCGGCCCGCGCCCTCCTGGGTCTGGCGCAGCAAGCCGTACTGATAGAGGTCGTGATGAAGGTTGATCCAGAACCGGCTCTCGAACCGGAACAGGGACGCCGCCGGCGCAGGAGACGAGGAGACGCCCCGCGGCGCCGGCCGGCAGGCGCCGAGCACGAGCACAAGGCCCAGCACGAGGCCGCAGCCAAAGCGGGTGGCTAGATCTGGGGACGCGTGGGGCCGGGGATGGGTCGCCATGCCCGGTGTTCTACACCGGGCACCGGACGCGATGTTCCGATTCAGCCGAGCGCGGCGCGGGCGAAGTGCAGCCCGGTCAGGATCCCGCACAGCTCCCCCTTGTCGAGCGCCAGCACGCGGCGCGCGCGCGTGCCGAGGGCCAGCGCGGCGGCGCGGAAGAGCGGCATCTGCGCCGGCACGCTCGTGACCGAGTAGCCCATGGCCTCGCCGACCGGCGTCTCCGAGGGCAGCTCGCGCGCCTCGACCGCCTCGATCTGGGTGAAGATGCCGAGCGGGAGCCCGGCCTCCACCACGACCACGCCGGTCAGGCGTCCCCGGCTGAGCCGCTCGGTCACGAGCGCGATCGTGTCCGCGGGCGCGGCCGTCGGCACGGGCGCGCTCATCACGTCGGCCACCGGACGGCGCACCTGGTCCTCGATCACGGCGCGCATGAGATCACGGCTGCTCACCACGCCCACGGGCCGCTCGTCCTCGACCACGAACAGGCGATGCAGGTTGCGCTCGTTCATGATGCGTGCGGCCTCGACCAGCGTGGCCTTGGGCGCGACCGTGATCACGTGCGTGGTGATGACGTCGCCCACGCAGGCCGAGGGCAGCTCGAGCAGGCTCGGGCCTCCGGTGGTGCGGGCGATGATGTGGCCGATCTGCACGAGATCCGTGTGCGACACCACGCCGGCCAGCTTGCCGTCGCGGCCCACCACGGCCAGGCAGGACACCCGCATCTCGGTCAGGTGGCGCCCCACCTCGGACGCGCTCTCGTCGATGCTCACCGAATGGACGGGCGAGCTCATGTACTCGCTCACCGATCGTTCGAAGCTGCGCATGAGACACCTATAACATCTTCTGCGGACCCGGGTCCTGCCGAGGGGACGTCATGCTATCCTGCCGGCCGTGTCAGCCGCAGAAGACCTCGGCCCGGCCGACCCCCTCGCGCAGCTCCGCGCCATGGAGCACGCGCTCCTCACCCAGCTCTCGGGCAATCCCTTCGAGTCGCTGTGCCTGCTCGTCGGCGCCGGCGCCGCGGTGTTCTACTGGGCCGAGGCGGGCACGAACGACAAGGTGAACGACTACTGGGACGCGCTGCACTACGTCGCGACCAGCCTCTCGGTGGGCTACGCCAACGTCTTCCCGGTGACGCCGGTGGGCAAGATCGTGGGCGCGCTCGTGATGATGGTGGGGCCGGCCCTGTCGAGCCGCGCCCTCGACGCGGCCGATGCCGCGGCCGACGCCGCGTCCCAGCAGGCGCTCCTCGCCAAGCTCGATGAGGTGATCGCCGAGCTCCGGCGCCTCCGCGAGCCGTCGCCATGATGGCCTTGCTCGCGACCCTCTTCACCTGGGCCAACGCCCCCTACACCACGGCCCTCCTCGTCGTGGTGTTCTCGCTCCTGTTCCAGATCGTCGGCCTCGTGCCCTGGTCCGAGGGCGATCACGCGCTCGAGGGCGACGCCGGGGACGCGGACGGCGGCCACACCCTGGCCGCCGACGGGCACCACGACGTAGACGGCGATCACGACGTGGACGGGGACCCCGACGCGGACGGCGATCACGACCAGGACGCGGACGGCGAGCGCGGCGGCGTCCTCGCCCTGCTCGGCGTCGGCAAGGTGCCGCTGTCCATCGTGCTGCAGACCCTGTTCACCATGTTCGGCCTCGCGGGCGTGAGCGCGACCACGATGATCGCCTGGATCACCGGCCACCTCGCGACCTCGTACCTGGCCCTCACCGCGCCCATCGCGCTCGTCGCCGGTCTCCTCCTGTCGATGGCCACGGTGCGCGCGGTGGCGCGCGTCGTGCCGTCGGTGTCCGGCCAGGCGCACACGCGCCGCGAGCTCGTGGGCCAGAGCGGCGTGGTCATCTCGAGCAAGGTGTCGTCCGAGTTCGGCGAGGTGCGGCTCCAGGATCCGACCGGCCGCACGCTCCGCCTCATCTGTTACACCGGCGCCGACGAGCCGCTCATCCCCGAGGGCACGGAGGTGGT
The DNA here is from genome assembly GCA_036263495.1 of Polyangia bacterium. Lineage (GTDB taxonomy): Bacteria > Myxococcota_A > Polyangia > Palsa-1104 > SHYY01 > DATAGU01. The sequence goes on from DATAGU010000033.1 coordinate 103,152, forward strand.
GATCACGGACTGGGATCGCGAGCGCGATCGCCTCTACGTGACGCCCATGGCGCGGCTCCTCGGCGCAGGCCAAGAAAGGAACCCATGAACGTCCCCGAACTCAGCCCCACATACCTCATCCTGCTCGTCGCGGGGGGGATCTTCGTCCTCCTCACCTTCATCGGCATCATCGTCGCCAAGTTCTACCAGCGCGCGGGCGCCGACGAGGCCCTCGTGCGCACCGGATCCGGGGGCGAGCAGGTGGTCATCGGCGGCGGCCTCACCGTCCTGCCGGTCCTGCACCAGATCATGCGCGTGTCCCTCAAGTCCGTGCCCCTCATGGTGGCGCGCGAGGGCAAGAACGCGCTCGTCACCGCCGACAAGATCAAGGCCAACGTCACCACCGAGCTGTACGTCAAGGTCGAGCCCACCAAGGAGGACGTGCTCGCCGCCGCGCGCTCCTTCGGCACGCGCAACCTCGAAGCCAACGCCGTGCGCGACCTCGTCGAAGGCAAGCTCACCGACGCCCTCCGCGCCGTGGCCGCCAACCAGCGCTTCCAGGAGCTGCACGCCAACCGCAAGGAGTTCGCCGAGCACGTGCAGAAGACCCTGGCCGAGGAGCTCAAGAAGAACGGCCTCACGCTCGAGTCCGTGGCCATCACCACCTTCGCCCAGCTGCCCATCTCCGAGCTCGACCCGAACGACGTGTTCGACGCCGAGGGCCGCCGCGCCATCACCGAGACCGTCGAGGCCAACCGCAAGCTCACCAACACCATCAAGCGCGACACCGACATCGCGGTGCAGCAAAAGGACGTCGAGGCGCGCAAGCAGGCCCTGTCGCTCGAGCTCGATCAGAAGAAGGCCGAGGCCGACAACGCCCGCATGATCGCCGAGTACGACGCGCAGCAGAAGGCCGAGCAGGCGCGGCGCATCGCCGAGATGCAGGCCGCGCAGCAGGCCGAGGCCAACAAGACCATCCTCGCCAAGCAGCGCGAGCAGGAGCAGGCCGCCTACGAGAAGCAGCAGGCCATCGAGACCGTGCGCATCCTCCAGGAGCAGGCCGTGGCCAAGGCGGACCTCGAGCGCATGCAGGCCGTGGCCGTGGCCACCGCCGAGAAGGAGCGCGCCGAGCGCACCGCCCAGGTCGACGCGCAGCGGGCCATCGAGGCCGCCGAGATCGAGCGCGCCAAGACCATCGAGACGGCCAACATCGCCAAGATCAAGGCGGTGCAGGAGACCGAGGTCGAGAAGCAGAAGGCCGTCGAGACCGCCACCATCGCCAAGCAGATCGCGGTCACCAAGGCCGCCGCGGAGAAGGCACGCGCCGAGGCCGAGCGCGCCAAGGCCTCGACCGAGCAGGAGCGCGCGGAGCAGGAGATCTTCACCGTGCAGAAGACCGCCGAGGCCGAGCGGCTGAAGCAGATCGCGCTCATCGAGGCGTCGCGGAAGGCGCAGGAGGAGCGGCTGCAGGTCGAGGTGCTCGCCTATCAACAGACTACCAAGGCGCAGGCCGAGGCCGACGCCAAGAAGCGCCTGGCCGACGCCGCGCTGGCCGAGGCGCAGGGGCAGGCCAACGCGCGCATCGCCGCGGCCCAGGCCGAGGCGGATCAGGTGAAGATCCGGGCCCTGGCCGAGGCCGAGGCGCGGCGCGCCGCGGCCCAGGGCGAGGCGGATCAGGTGAAGATCCGGGCGCAGGCCGAGGCGGCGGCCGCGGCGCAGCAGGCCGAGGCCATCGAGCGCCTGGCGCTCGCGCAGCTGGCCAAGGGCAAGGCCGAGGCCGAGGCGCGGCAGCTCCAGCTGGCCGCCGAGAACAGCATCGATCCCAAGCTGCTCGTGCGCGACGTGGCCATGCAGCTCATCGAGCAGCTGCCCGAGATCGTCAAGGAGCTGATGGCCCCCGTGGCCGCGGTGAGCGACGTGAAGGTGCTACAGATCCAGGGGCTCGGTCAGGGTGGAGCCGGCCAGAACGGCCACTCCGCGACGGCGGGCGGTCCGCCGCAGCTCGGCAGCCCCGTGGGCACGGTGCTCAAGACCCTGTTCGATGCCTCGGCCCTCGCGCCGGTCATGAAGTCCATGCTCGACTTCGGCGGCGTGGATCCGCAGGTGCTGGCCGAGCGTGCCAAGGAGGTCCTGCGCGCCAAGGCCCCGCCCGCCGCGCCGCCCGCAGAGGTGGGCGAAGACGGGCTGCCGATGCCCAAGATCGTGTCCCAGAGCTGAGCAGGTGGCCGGCCCCCGCGTGAGCGTGAGCGTGGGCGTGGGCGACGGCCGGTGACTACAGCGCCCGCATGCGGTTGTTCTTCGGTTTGTCCTCGACCTCGGCGAGCTTCAGCACCTTCATCACCGGCGGCACGTACATGGCAAAGCGGCCGCGCAGCCCCTTCTTGAGCCCATACCAACCACCGACCGGGTTCTCCGGCGAGCGGGCCCAGGCCTCCACCGTCCCCTCGGCGGCCGGCTTCTGCTCGTCCGCGCTGCCGAGCGGCATCCAGTCCCCGTGCTCCTTGAGCATCTCGTGCAGGTCGGTCAGGCAACGCAGGTGATACCGGAGCTCGGTCTTCCCGACCCGGACCACCAGGGCCGGCGGGTCCAGCGTCTCATCGCGAAACGCCTCGTATTCTGACCCACCGCTCGGCGTCGTCAGGACCCACGGCCGCTCCCGCGTACCGAGGTCACCCCCCTTGGCCTTGGCGTCGCTCTTGGGCTTGGCCGCGCTCTTGGGCTCGGGCTTGGCCGCACTCTTGGGCTTGGCCGCGCTCTTGGCCGCGCTCTTGGCCTTGGCGTCGCTCTTGGGCTTGGCCGCGCTCTTGGGCACGCTCTTGGGCTCGGGCTTGGCCTCGCTCTTGGCCTTGGCCGCGCTCTTGGCCTTGGGCTTGGGCGCGCTCTTGGGCTTGGGCTTGGCCTCGCTCTTGGGCCTGGCCTTGCCGTTGCCCTTAGCCTCGCTCTTCCCCTTGGTTGTGCTCTTGGTTTTGCTCGTGGCCATCTTGCCTCCCGACTCGGCTGGAGAGGCCATAGTAACAAAGGACGTCGTTCAATCGATGCCGGGCGGGAACAGGCTGTCGAAATAGAACATCGGCGCGCGTCCGAACGTGAGCGCGCCGAACAGGTTCACGCCCACGCCCACGATCACGAGCAGCTTGAACCAGAACCCGAAGCGCCGACCGCCGATGGCGATGATGCACAGGAGAAAGACGATGTAGTCGAGCGCGAAGCGGTAGCCGAACTGCACCCAGCCCGAGTTTTGATAGAAGAGGTCGGGCAAGGCCACGCACGCCGTGGTCACCCACAGCGGCCGGTGCAGCCGCCCCTTCACCCGCGGCCACAGCGCCCACAAGACGACCGGCGTCGTCACCCAGATCGCGAGCCCATGCCAGCTCACCTGCACGAACGGCGCCCCGCGCACGAGGCGCGGCACGAGCGCCAGCAGGCACGCCAGGTTGCGCCCGAGGAAGACGTAGTTGAAGAGCCCGTAGCGCTGGATGCGCGGGGTCCAGCGGACGTTCAAATAGGTGTGACCGAACTCGGTCAGCTTGCCAAAGCGCAAGTAGTTGAGCGCCCCCGCGCTGAAGCCGAGGATGGCGACCGGCACCGCGAAGGCGACGAGCGTGCGCACGAGCGCGGGCCGATCGAGCCGGCGCCAGGTGAGCCGCAGCCGCAGCCCCTGGAGCCGCAGCCACGCCCGCAGCTCGGCGAGCGCCGGCAGCGTCTCGCGCTCGGCCTCGAGCCGCTCGATCTCAGCGGCGAGCGCACGCGCCGTCTCGTCCTCGTCCTCGTCCTCGGCCGAGCCACTCCGGCTGTGCCGCCATACCGCCTCCCCCAGGAACAGCGGCGCCGCGAACAGGATCTCGGGCCGCGACAGGAAACCGCACACGAGCGCGAGCCCCGCCAGCACCGGGCGCCGCGCGTCGAGCGAGGCCAGGCAGTAGAGCACCCCCATGATGACGCCCACCACGTGCGTCGTGTACCAGACCTGCCCGATCACCGACGAGTAGTAGTAGACCGAG
>DATAGU010000034.1:0-19634 GCA_036263495.1 Polyangia bacterium
GCCTCCCACGAGGTGCTGCAGGCCTTCATCGCCAACCCCGACCTCAAACCCCTGGCCGCCAACAACCCCGAGGCCCTGGTCAAGCACATCAAGTGGGTCTCGACCGCGGTGCTCAAGTCGGTCTCCTCGCCCGCCTCGACCACCAAGGACGCCGCCACCAGCCAGGGCAACGTGCCCGTGCCGCTGCCGTCGAGCACGCCGGGCACCGACGACCACGACGTCTGGTAGCCGACCATGCGCTGGCGCGTGCTCGGCCGGAGTGTCCGCGGCGCCGCGCACGTGCGCTCGGGCGCGCCCAATCAGGACGCCATCGACTGGCTCACCACCGGCGAGGGGCCGCCCCTCGTCGTAGCCATCGCCGATGGCCACGGCAGCGCCAAGAGCTTCCGTAGCGAGCGTGGCGCCCGCCTGGCGGTCGACGCCGTGCTCGCCGAGTGCGCCGCCCTCACCCACGCTCCGCCCGCCGAGGCGCTGCCCTCGGCCATCAAGCGCATGGCCGAGGAGCACCTCCCCCGCCTGCTCGTGCGCCGCTGGACCACGGCCGTCGACGAGGCGCTCGCCGCGGAGCCCTTCACCCCGGCCGAGCTCGAGGCGCTCGAGCGCAAGGAGGGCGCCTCCGCCCGCGCCCAGATCGAGAAGGATCCGCGCCTCGCGTACGGTGCCACCGTGCTCGCGACCGTGGTGGCGCCGCACTTCCTCTTCCACCTCCAGCTCGGCGACGGCGACATCCTGTGCGTGTCCGAGCGCGGAGAGGTGACGCGGCCGATCGGCCGCGACCCGCGCCACCTCGGCAACCAGACCACCTCCCTGTGCTCGCCGGCCGCCGAGCGCGAGGTGCGCATCGCCTTCCAGACGCGCTCCTCGCCCACGCCCGCGCTCATCCTCCTCGCCACCGACGGCTACGCCAACTCCTTCCGCGACGACGCCGCGTTCCTCCAGGTGGGGCCGGATCTGCTCGCCCTCCTCCGCGAGGAGGGCGTGGACTCGGTCGAGCAGGCCCTCGAAGGCTGGCTCACGGACGCCTCGGCCTCGGGCAGCGGCGACGACATCACGCTCGGCCTCCTCTGCCGCCTCGACGGGTTGGCGGCGGGCCCGGGGGCCCCGGCATGAACGAGGTCCCCCGCCACAAGCTGCGTGAGCTCGTGGCCCGGTTCGGCCCTGGATTGTGTGACGAAGCGCAGCGCTGCGAGGCCATGCTGCGCGACGTCTGCCCCGACCATCGCCGCGAGATCTTCGTGCTGGTGGCCGCGCTCAAGGAGCGGGTGGCGACGGATCTTCGTGCGGGCGCGGCCGGGGCCGGCCCCCGCGACGCGCTGCTCGAGCGGCTGACGCATCGCCTGGTGGAGCACCTGGCGCTCGCGCCCGAGGCGGCGCGCTGGGCGGTGGAGTCGTGGGCGCTGGCGCTCGGGGTGGTGCAGCTGCACGAGCTCGCCGCCGGACCCGCGGTGCCGGCCCTTCCACCGATGGGGGAGACGCCCGCATCGCCGGTGGCCCCGCCGGCCCCCGGCCTGGCCCCGGTCGAGGCGCCGCCGCGGCCGGCGCCGTCGCCGGCGGAGGTGGCGACGCTGGTGGTGTCGCAGCTCGGCCGCGGGCAGTTCACCTCCATCGGTCGTGCGCTCCAGGCCGCCCGGCCGGGGGATCGCATCCTCGTCGGGCCGGGGCGCTACCTCGAAGGGCTGCTCATCGACCGGCCGGTCGAAATCATCGGCGACGGCGCCCGCGGCGAGGTGGTGATCGAGTCGTCCGAGGCCGACTGCGTGACGCTCCTCTGTGACTATGCGGTGGTGCGCCACCTCACGCTGCGCGGCCGCGGCGGCGCGAAGAACCTGCAGTGCTCGGCGATCGACGTGCCGCGCGGGCGCCTGGTGGTGGAGGACTGCGACATCACCGCCGATGGCCTGGCGGGCATCGCCATCCACGGCCCGAAGACGCACCCGGTGGTGCGGCGCTGCCGCATCCACGACGGGGCGCAGGCGGGCATCATGGTCTACGACGGGGCCGAGGCCACGGTCGAGGACTGCGAGCTCGTGGGCAACGCGGCCGGGCTGGTGATAACGGGCGCGGCGCAGCCGACGGTGCGCGGCTGCCGCATCCACGGCGGCAAGACCGGCGTCTACGCCTACGGCGGCGGGGCCGGGCTCATCGAGGACTGCACCATCTTCGGTCACAGCGCGGCCGAGGTGCAGATCCGGCAGCGCGCGAACCCGCTCCTCCGCCGCTGCAAGATCCGCGATGGCCAGGCGTTCGGCGTCTACGTCTACGACGAGGGGCTCGGCCGGCTCGAGGAGTGCGACATCTTCGGCTGCGCCCAGGCGGGGGTGGTGGCCTTCCAGGGGGGACACCCGACGCTGCGCCGCTGCCTCATCCACGACGGCGCGGCCGAGGGGATCTATGTGCTCGCCGAGGGGCAGGGGCAGTTCGAGGAGTGCGACGTCTTCGGCCAGCGGCGCGCCGGCGTGGCGCTGCTCCAGACCGCGGCGCCGCTCCTCGTGCGCTGCAAGATCCACAACGGCGAGGCGGCCGGCCTCTACGTGTCCGAGGGGGCGCGCGGCCGGGTCCACGAGTGCGAGATTTTTCGTAACGCGGGGGCCGGCATCGAGGTGGAGGGCGGCGGCGACCCGGAGGTGCGCGGCGGCCGGATCCACGGCGGGGTGACGAGCGGCGTCACGGTGCGCCAGAAGGGGCGCGGTACCTTCGAGGGGGTGGAGATCACGGGGAACGCGGGCGCGGGCCTGCGCGTCACCGGGGGCGGCTTCCCGGTGGTGCGGCGCTGCCGCGTCCACGGCCATCCCCTGCGCGGCGTGCTGGTGGACGAGGGGGGGCAAGGGCTCTTCGAGGACTGCGACATCTCGGACAACGAGGGCGCGGGCGTGGAGAGCACGGGCGGCGGCGAGCCGAGCCTGCGGGGCTGCCGGCTGCAGCGCAACGGGAGCTATGGCGTGTTCGCGCACGCCGGGGGTGCGGGCAGCGTGGAGGGCTGCGAGCTGGGCGGCAACCGCCTCGGACCGTTCCATGCCGACGCGGCGAGCCAGCTCCGCGGCAGCGGCAACCGGCAGTGAGAGGGGGCCGGCCTATCGCTCCCACAGGAGCGAGAAGTCGAGCTCGACGGCGTCGAAGGGCTCGGCGTGCACGGTGACGTTGCCTACGTGTGTGGCGACGAGTTGCCACGCCGGCTCTTCGAGGCGGCGGTAAATCTCAACCTTGTTGACGATAGGGTCGACGAGCCAGATGTGACGCACGTTCATGCGGGCGTACAGCGGGAGCTTGAGGGTGCGGTCGATGTCTTCGGTGCTCGGCGAGAGCACCTCACACACCCAGTCGGGCACGACGCCGAACCAGGTGGTGGCCGGCAGATGTGGCATGCGTTCGCGGCGCCAGCCCGCGAGGTCCGGCACGAGGACGTCCTTGGTGCCATCGATGGTGGTGTGGAGTTCGGGCTCGTCCTCGATCCACCAGCCACCGGGCCCACCACCGCGACCGAAGTGGAACGGAAAGCCCACCAACATCCCGATCGCCGAGGCGCTCTGGGTGTGGGCTGGGGCGGGGCGCGGGTTGGCGATCAGCTCTCCGGCGATGAGTTCGCCGACCATGTGCGCGGGGAGCGCCTCGATGTCCGCGTAGGTCGCGGGGCGCCGCCGAAGGACGGGTCTGAAGAGCATGCAGGGAATGTATCAGCTCGAGGCCGGCGCGGGTAGGTTCGTGTTCGTCAGCGCGAAACGGGGGCGAGCGCGCGCACCGGCGGACGCAGGAGACGTGGTCGCCCCCCGCTGCGGACGTCAGCGGCAGCCGGTATAGTAGAGCGGCTGGCCCGAACCCTCGCTGGTGGTGTAGTAACCCAGGCCATCGGCCGCCCAGGTGATGGACTCGCCGAGGACGTCGGGGGGCGACGGGGTGAGGGCCTCGACCGGCTGCGTGAAGATGGTGTCGAAGTTGGCGCCCTCGGGCAGGGTGAGCCGGTAGACGCCGCCGTAGGTGCGGAGCAGGACGGCGTTGCCGCAGGGATGGACGTCGCCGCCGGTGATGTTGGCGTCGTTCGCACGCGGGATGGTCAGGTACCCGAGCGGATAGGCGATGGTCGTCGAGTTGGAGACGAGGCCGGCGAGGGAATAGATGGCGCTCGCACGGTCCTGGCCGAGCGGGACCTTCTCGATGACGTAGGGGACGCCGGTCACGGGGTGCACGAGCAGGGTCTCGGAGTCCTGGGATAAACCCTTGGCGTAGGAGAAGGTGAGGCGGTCGTAGGAGACCGTCACCTGGCCCACGGGCCGGCCCACGGCGACGTCGGGCTCGGGCACGCGGTAGATGGCGTAGCTCAGCCGGTACCCGTTGTTGGCGCCGAGGTCGCCGAGGTAGACGCAGCTGCCGGTCGGGCAGGGGCCGATGGCGATGTCCTCCCAGTCGATGGCCGTGGCCCCCTGCAGGGTGAACTCGCCGAGCGGCGCGCCGCGGTCGTCGATGGCGAAGAAGCGCGCGCTGTCGCCCGAGTCGTTGTGCGCGTAGAGGACGCCGGGGTGGAGGCGGCTCGCCGCCAGGCCCGAGGTCTCGACGAGCGCGGCGTAGCCGAGGGCGCCGCGGTTGACCGCCGAGCTGAAGCTCGTGCACTGCTGGCACGCGAGGCCGCCGTCGGGGAGCGCGCCGGCGTCGCCGCCGCCGTCGGGGAGCGTGAGCGGCGGGCGCCCGGGGCAGCCCGCGAGGGCGAGGAGGAGCACGATCCGGACTCTCGTGAAAAGTTCCATGCTCCCCATCCTAGACGAGGTGGCCGCCGAGGGTGAACCCCCCTGGGGCCGGGGTTCCCCAGAGTGAGGGATCCACTCCCCACCGATCCTCGAGGCAGGGCTCGCGCTGCCAGGCATTCCCTGGCCGAGACGCTGGCATGGGAGCTGCTGAAGTAGCGCTCGTAAGGTCCCGCACCGAACGGGAGGATGGGTGGGCCGGGCCGGGTGCTGCGCTGCGGGACGAGGAGAACCCATGAGCCGCAGGACCTATCGCTTATTCACGAGCCCCTCCCCTCTCATCGCCGGCCTCGCGCTGCTCGCCGCCTGCCAGCCGGTGCCGCCCGACGGCGTGGCACTGCCAGAGGCCGAGCCCGCCGTCGCCCCGGCGGCCGACGAGCCCGCGCGCACGGCCGAGGCCGCCACCGCCGGCTCCTTCACCAACTTCGAGGGCGCCCAGACCAACCCCGTGCGCGTCTCGGCCGACGGCACCCGCCTCTACGTCGTCGACACCCCGGACGCGCGGCTCTCGGTCTTCGACCTCGCCACCCCGGCGAGCCCGCGGCTCATCGCCGAGATCCCGGTCGGCATCGAGCCCGTGTCCGTCAACCCGCGCACGACCGACGAGGTCTGGGTCGTCAACCAGGTCTCGGACAGCATCAGCATCGTCTCGGCGTCGCGGCGCATCGTCACCGACACCCTCTACGTCGAGGACGAGCCGGCCGACGTAGTGTTCGCCGGGTCGCCCGAGCGCGCCTTCGTGAGCGTCGCGCGCTCGAACCAGGTGCAGGTGTTCGACGTGAGCACCCACGCCCGCGTGGCCACCATCAACCTCACCGGCTCGAGCCCGCGCGCCCTCGCCACGAGCCCCGACCGCACCCACGTGTACGTGGCCTTCGCCCTGTCGGGCAACCACTCCACCATCATCCCCGCGGCCCAGGCCCCGGCCCCGCCCACGCCCACCAACCCGGCCCTGCCGCCCGCGCCGCAGCAAGGCATCATTGTCGACGCCTCGAACCCCACCTGGAACCCGTCGGTCATCAAGTACACCCTGCCCGACAACGACGTGGCCGACATCAGCACCTCCACCCTCACGGTGTCGCGCTACTTCTCGCGCGTCGGCGCCGTGAACCTCGGCCTGGCGGTGCGGCCCACCACCGGCGACCTCTACGTCGCCAACACCGACGCGCGCAACCTCGTGCGCTTCGAGCCCAACGTGCGCGGCCACTTCGTCGACAACCGGGTGACGCGCATCACCACCGCCGGGCAGGTGACGCCCGTGGATCTCAACCCGGGCCTCGACTACGCGGCCCTGCCCAACCCGACCGCGCTCTCCACCGCGCTCGCGCAGCCCGCGGCGCTCGTGTTCGAGCCGGGCGGCAGCTACTTCTACGTCGCCGCCTTCGGCACCGATCGGGTCGCGCGCGTGGATCCGAACGGCAACGTGCTCGCCCGCATCGAGATCGGCAACGCCACCGGCGCGACCGCCGACCCCCGCAACAAGCGCGGCCCGCGCGGCCTGGCGCTCCACCCCACGGCCGGCGTCCTCTACGTCGCCAACCGCATCTCCAACACCCTGTCGGTCGTGAACACCGGCACGAACGCCGTGTCGAGCGAGATCGCCGTCGGCGCCTACGATCCCACGCCGTCCGTCATCCGCGCCGGCCGCGGCTTCCTCTACGACGCCAAGCTCTCGGGCAACGGCACCGCCGCCTGCGCCGCCTGCCACGTCGACGCCGAGCTCGACCTCCTCGCCTGGGACCTCGGCGACCCGAACGGCAGCCTGCAGACCGTCAACAACGGCCTCGGCGGCACCGAGACGCTCCACCCGATGAAGGGCCCGATGACGACGCAGACCCTGCGCGGCCTCAACGGCGTCGCGCCCTACCACTGGCGCGGCGACCGGGCCGACTTCCTCACCTTCAACGGCGCCTTCAGCTCGCTCATGGGCGGCGCGCAGCTGTCCACCGCCGACATGACCGCCTTCCGCGACTTCATCAACACCGTCGCGTTCCCGGGCGGCAACCCGAACCGCAACCTCGACAACACCCTGCCCGCCACGCTCGGCGCGGGCAGCCCGAGCGCCGGCCTCACCACCTACCAGAGCCAGCCCTTCACCAGCACGCTCACCTGCAACAGCTGCCACGCGCTCACGAGCGCCGGCACCAACCGCGCCATCATCCCGGCGTCGGCGCTGCAGGAGCCGCAGGCCATGAAGGTGGCGCACCTGCGCAACCTCTACACCAAGAACGGCTTCAACAAGACCTCCGGGGCCGCGTCGGTCAACGGCTTCGGCTACACCCACGACGGCGCCATCGCCACCCTGTTCGAGTTCCTGTCGCAGCCCGTGTTCGGCAACGTCTCGACCGACACCACCAAGAAGAACAACCTCGTCGCCTTCCTGGCGTGCTTCGACACCGGCGTCCTGCCCATCGTCGGCTACAGCCGCACCGTCACCTCGGCCAACGTGAGCACCAGCGCCGTGTCGAGCGACCTCACGCTCCTCCAGAACCAGGCCGTGAGCAACGCCGACCTCATCGCCAAGGGCACCATCGACGGCGTCGTGCACGGCCTCGTCTACCAGCCGGCGTCGAACAACTACCGCACCGACCAGAGCGGCCTCGGGCCCTTCACCCTGGCGCAGCTGCAGGCCAAGGTCTCGGCCGGCGACACGCTGACGTTCACGAGCGTGCCGCGCGGCGCCGGCACGCGCATGGGCATCGACCGCGATCAGAACGGCGTGCTCGACTTCGACCAGGGCGGGCCGTAAGCCAGCGCCCTCGCGGCCGGCTCCTCGCGAGCGCCTCACGCGAGGCGCCGGCGCATTCCCCTCCTCCCACCCTCCCTACCTATTCTCCACCTCAGCGATCGTCGCGCTCCAGCGCCTCGTCGTAGGCGGGCAGGCCGAGCTCCTCGCGCAGGTGCTCCACCATGCGCTCGGTGAAGGCGGAGATGGTGAGGAACGGGTTCACGCCGAGCGCGCGGGGGATGACCGAGCCGTCGCTCACGTAGAGGCCCTCGAGGACGCGGCCGTCCTCGGCGTAGACGCGGCCGCGGTGGTCGACCGCGCCGTGGTCCGCGTCGTCGGCGGTGATGCAGCCGCCGAGGGGATGCGCGGTGACCAGGCGTTGGCCGAGGGCGCGGTAGCGCGAGAGGGGATCGACGATGTAGGTCCCGCCCACGGCCGGCATGGTGCGTTCGAGCATGGCGTTGACCTCGGCGTAGATGGTGTCGCGCGCCGCGTCCGGCCACTCGATGGACACGCTGCCGTCGGTGCGCAGGTGCAGCCGCCCGGCGGCGCCGTCGTGGCCCATGATGAGGAGGCCGAGGGTGCGGTTGAAGGCGCCGGTGCCGTTCGGCACGAGGTCGTGCAGCCAGCGCACGAAGTGGCGCGGCCCGCGCAGCGCCGCGCCGCCCTCGAGCGCGGCGAGGGAGAGGATGCCGAGGCGGAAGAAGCCCACCAGCGCGCTCGGCGAGCCGAGGTCCTGGACGGTGAAGCGCCGCCGCAGGTCGCCCTCTCCTTCGCCGAGGCGCAGCCCGACCGTGATGGTGGGGCCGGCCGCGCCGTCGCCGCCGCGCGCCTCCTGGCCGAGGCCCTGGATGTCGGTGACGTGATCCGTGTTGTAGGCCACGGCCAGAAAGTCGCCGTTGCCGCTGAAGCCGTGGCCGAGCCGGCCGGACAGGCGCAGGCCCGCGGCCGCGGAGCGGAGGAGGATGCCGGCCGTGCCGAGGACGCCGGCGGAGAGGATGACGCGGCGGGCGACGAGGGTGCGCGTCTCCTCGTGGACCGGCCCGGGGACCGGGAACGGGAGAGGCCCGGGGGCGTGGGCCCCGCGGTCGCGCACGATCAGGCGATACCCGCCCCCCGGGCAGGCCTCGATGTGGTCCACCTCGAGGCGCACGAACAGGTCCACGCCGAAGTGGCGCGCCATGGGCAGGTAGTTGGTGGCGACCGTGTTCTTGCCGCCGAAGTTGCAGCCGGTGATGCAGTCGCCGCAGCTCTTGCACGCGTCGCGCTGGACGCCGAAGCGGGTGACGCGGGCCTCGCGGCTCACGGTGAGGTCGAGCGCCTGCACGTGCCCGCCCGCGGCGCGCGCCACCTCGCCGAAGACCGGCACCTTGGCGAAGGGTCGGCCCGTGGCGAAGGGGACGGGATCGAGCATGTGCCGGGCGCGCTGGTAATAGTCGTCGAGGCGCCCGCGCTCCGCCTCTTCCCGGAGGGCGCGCGGCCAGCCGCTGGCGAAGACCTCGCGGTCCGGCGCGAGCGCCACGCTGGCGTTGATGAGCGAGGTGCCGCCGAGGCCGCAGCCCTGCATCACGTCCACGGTGGGGTGCGATAGGAGCTCGTAGAGACCGAGCGGGTTCCTCTCGGGGTGGCGCAGCTGCGAGAAGAACCCGGCCGGCGTGTCGGGGAAGCGGCCCGTGGGGTGTTCGTCCCCCCGTTCGAGGAGGGCGATGCGCAGCGGGTGGCCGGCGCGGGCGTTGGCGCAGCCGAGGCGCGCGGCGCAGATGGCGCCGCCATAGCCCGAGCCGATGATGACTACGTCGTAGTGGTCGCCGAGGCGGGACCTGTCGCTCGCCAGCACGCGCTGTGTCTCCTCTGAGGGCTGCTCCTGAAGCGGGCGCAGTCTACCCTGGCGGGCCCGGCGAAGGAAAAGGCACGTGCCCTCGCTCGCCACCCCGCGCCCCGCGGCCCGGCTGCCGATGCAGGGCGTTCCTCCAAAAAGAACCCTCGCCGCCGCGTCCGCGCCCCCCGGCCGCCACTGGCATCTTGTCGCCGGATCGCGTCCCGACTACATCTCTTCAGCAAAGAGACCGCGAGCCCCGATCCCACACGCGCCATGGAGGACAAGACCCCCGCAGTGAGCCTCACCTTCCAGTCCGGCACCATCGAGGTGCGCGGGCTGCCCGAGGCGTGCCCCCAGCTCCCTCCGACCTGCCGCTGGGACGCGCGCACCGCCTGTCACCGCGCCCCTGCCCTCGCCTACCCCGACCTCGTGCGCGCCCTCACCCGCGCCCAGATCCCCTTCGAGGATCGCGCCCGCCAGTATCAAGTCCTCCCCGAGGGCGCGCGCGTGCGCCGCGAGCCGCGCGTCTACCAGACCGAGGCGCTCAAGGCCTGGCTCGGCCAGCGCGCCCGCGGCGTCGTCGTCCTCCCCACCGGCGCCGGCAAGACCCAGGTCGCCCTCATGGCCATCGACGACAAGCGCCGCAGCACCCTGGTCGTCGCCCCCACGCTCGACCTCGTGCGCCAGTGGTACGATCTCCTGCGCACGAGCTTCGCCGTCCCCGTCGGCGTCATCGGCGGCGGCGACTACGACGTGCAGCCCCTCACCGTCACCACCTACGACTCGGCCTACCTCTACATGGAGCACCTCGGGTCGCGCTTCGGCCTCCTCGTCTTCGACGAGTGCCACCACCTGCCGGCCACCGTGCACGCCCTCGCCGCCCGCCTCAGCATCGCCCCCTTCCGGCTCGGCCTCACCGCCACCCCCGAGCGCGCCGACGGCCGTGAGAGCGAGCTCCACGAGCTCATCGGCCCCCTCGCCTACCGCAAGGACATCGTCGATCTCGCCGGCGACTACCTCGCCGAGTACGAGACCGAGCGCATCGAGGTCGAGCTCGCCCCCGAAGAGCGCGCCGAGTACGAGGCCGAGCGCGCCATCTACCGCGAGTTCCTCGCGCAGCACGGCATCCGCCTCTCCACCCCCGCGGGCTGGGGGCAGTTCATCATGTACTCCGCCAGCAGCGTCGCCGGCCGGCGCGCCATGCAGGCCTACCGGCGGCAGCGCGAGCTCGCCTTCTGCGCCCCCGCCAAGCTCGACTACGTCGAGTACCTGCTCCACCGCCACCGCCAGGATCGCGCCCTCCTCTTCACCCAGGACAACGCCACCTGCTACGCCGTCTCGCGGCGCTTCCTCATCCCCGCCATCACCCATCAGACCAAGGTGCGCGAGCGCAGCGAGCTCCTCGCCGGCCTCGGCAGCGGCCGCTACGGCGCGCTCGTCACCTCCAAGGTCCTCAACGAGGGCGTCGACATCCCCGAGGCCAACGTGGCCATCGTCATCTCCGGCTCGGGCTCCGTGCGCGAGCACGTACAGCGCCTCGGCCGCATCCTGCGCAAGAAGGACGGCAAGCGCGCCGTCCTCTACGAGCTCGTCACCGCCGCCACCGGCGAGGCCTTCACCAGCGACCGGCGGAGAGATCACAGTGCTTACCGCTGACCTCGTGCTCGCGCGCCGCCGCCAGGACGAGCTGCGCCTGGTCCCCCTCGACGCCCGCGCCCGCGCCCGCGCCCTCGAGCTCGCCACCGCCTACCTCGCCCTCGCCGAAGCGCACGTGGGCCGCACCCGCGAAGAGCACGAAGAAGCCCTCGGCGCCATCGAGCTGAGCCCGCGCGAGAAGCGCCTCGCCGACGGCCTCGCCAAGCTCGTCGAGGACCGCTGCCAGTTCGACGCCGCGGCGCCCACGGATCCGCAGGAGCTCCGGAGCCTCGTCTTCGACCGGGCGAGCGCGGCGCGGCACGCCCTCGGCCCCGACGAGCGCTTCGATCGCCAGGCGCTCCTCGCCGCCATCGCCGAGGAGCGCGGCCTCACCGCCGAGGCCATCGAGCGCGCCCTCTACGCCGACCTGCGCAGCGCCCACGTCCTCACCCACCTCGAACGCATCACCCCCGAGCACCTCGTCGCCGAGTACGAGCTCGCGCAGGCGCAGGCCGTGCTCCTCCGCGCCGTGCGCGTCCGCGCCTGGGTCGAGTGCACGAGCGCGAGCGCCTACCGCATCCTGTTCCGCAAGCTCAAGTTCCTGCGCCTCCTCTACACCATCCAGGCCGCCCCGGGCGGCGCCTACCACATCGACATCGACGGCCCCTTCAGCCTCTTCGAGTCCGTGACCAAGTACGGCCTCCAGCTCGCCCTGGCCCTCCCCCTCCTCCAGACCTGCGAGCGCTGGCGCATCGAGGCCGACGTGCGCTGGGGCACCGAGCGCACCCCGCTCAAGTTCCAGCTCGCCGGTGAGAGCCCCGCCGCCGGCCCCGCCGGCGGGCGGGCCCGCGTGGCCCGCCTGTCCGACGAAGTCGCCGCCCTCCTCAAAGGCTTCCAGGCCCTCGAGAGCCCCTGGCGCATCAAGCCCGCCACCGTGCTCCTCGACCTCCCCGGCGTCGGCCTGTGCGTGCCCGACCTCGTCTTTGAACACCCCGAACAAGGCAAGCGCGTCTACCTCGAGGTGCTCGGCTACTGGAGCCGCGACGCCGTCTGGCGGCGCGTCGAGCTCGTCGAGAAGGGCCTCGGCGAGCGCATCCTCTTCGCGGTCGGAAAACACCTGCGGGTGAGCGAGGCCGCCCTCGGCGAGGAGCTGCCCGGCGCGCTCTACGTCTACGCGCGGACCCTCCTGCCGCGCGAGGTGCTCGCCCGCGTCGAGGCCTTGGCCGAGAGACCGCTCATTTCCCCGCCCGCTCCAGCAGACGAGTGAGCGCCTCCGCATCGAACCCCGTCAGCGTGCCCACGCGGCGGCGGTCCTTGCCGAAGACCACCACGTAGGGCAGCGCCTGCCCGTCGCCGATGTAGCGGCGCGCGAGCGGCGTGTCCCACGACACGATGTTGAGCTTGCGCAGCGCCAGGTCCGGCCGGCGCGCGAGGAGCTCGCCGACGTATCGATCGAGCTCGCGGCACGGATCGCACCAGTCGGCGTAGAAATCGAACAGCGTCACCTTCCCCGGCACCGCGTAGGCGCCGAGCGAGCGGACATCCTCCCCCTGCGCCGACAGCCACTGGACATCCGGACCCGCGCTCGCGGCCGACGCCGCGGCGACACCGGCCGGCGCGCCGTTCGCGGCCGGCGACCGTGCACCCGACCCCCGCGTCCCCGCCGCGCACCCCGCCACGAGCAGCCCGCCGCAGAGCCACAGCGCCTGCGCCCGCACCGCCCACCGACCGCGCCTCATCCTCCAGCCTGCGCCGGGCCGCATCCCCTCACACCCGGATCTCGCCCTCGACCGCGCCGAACTTCACCTTCGAGCCCGAGACGAGCGGCAGACTGCGCCCCGGCTCGACCGGCTTCTGCGTGCCGTCCGCCAGGACCAAATTCCAGGCGTCATTGCTCAAATTCTTGATCCCCCAGCGCCCCGGGTCCGTCGGATGCCGCGTCACCTCGGCGAGCGGCGCCGAGAAGTCGTAGAGCCGGTCGTCGCGCAGGTGATGCGGATAGAGCCGGGTGTCGTGGTTCAGCATCACGAGGTGCCGGCCCACGCGCAGCCGCGGCGGCAGACGCGGCTCCTGCTTACACGACCAGCACGCCGGCACCCGCCCGTCCTTCACCGAGTCCCCATCATAAAAATTCTCCACCCCGCACGAGCAATAGAAGACCGCGTCGCGCAGCCGGGCCATGGCCGCGCGCCACTCGCTCTCGCGCACCCGACCATTTTGCGGGTCACGCAGCCCCACCGTGAACGCCCGCGTGAACAGGTCCCGCAGGAACTGCGGATAGATCTCCCAGTGATGGATCACCGCGTGGTGATAGCGGATGTCGGGCTTGTTCGAGCGGTCCTGCGGGTCGAAGATGAACAGCGGGTCCCAGCCATAGAGCTTCTCGCGCGCCGGCAGGTCGAAGCACTTGATGGCCGTCTCGCGGACGCCCTCGAGCGGGTGGTGCAGCATGAGGACCTTGAACATCAGCACCGCCAGCGAGTGCAGGTCCGTGTACGTCGAGGGCATGGCCTCGTGCCGCTCGATCTCGGGCGCCGAGTAGCCCGAGGTGCCCGTCACGCCGGTGTAGCTCGACCCCGTCACCCCCACGTTGTCGCAGTCGCAGATCAGGACCTCACCCGTGCGCTCGTCGAAGAACACGTTGCCGTGGGAGATGTCGCGGTAGCACAGCCCCTTGGCGTGGAGCTGGAGGAATGTGTCCGCGAGGTTGAGGCACAGCAGGGCCAGGATCCGGAGGTCCGGCTCCGAGCGACGGAAGAAGAGGTCGACCACGCCGCGGAAGCGGGCGTCCCGGAGCGGCATCACGTAGCCAAAGCCCGGGAGGCCCTTCTCCTCGCACAGCTCGATGGGCCAGAGGAACTTGTCCGAGGGCGCGCCGCTCTCGACCAGGGCCGCGAGCGCCTTGCGCTGCTCGGGCGTGGCCGAGGCCGGGTAGTACCACTTGAGGGCCACCTGGCCCTGCCCCATGCGGGCCTGGTAGACCTCCCCCTGACCACCGCCGCCGAGGAAGCGATCGATCTCGATGGCCGAGCGGGTGGTGATGGTGTGGACGCGCTGGCGCGGGGCCAGCATCTGGGGGCTCGTGCTCGTACTCATGGCGCGATGATAGGCGCTAGCCCCCGGCCGGCGCATCTTTTCCGTGGCCGGCCGGCCAGCGTCAGCCGAAAAGAGAACCGCCGCGTGCTGCCCCCGACCGGTGCGCGCCACGGCCGATCGCGTGCGCAACTCGGCCGAACCCGCGCGCAACTTGACCGAACCCGCGCGCAACTCGACCGAACCCGCGCGCAACTCGACCGAACCCGCGCGCAACTCGACCGATCTCGCGCGCAACTCGACCGATCTCGCGCGCAACTCGGCCGATCCCGCGCGCAACTCGGCCAATCCCGCGCGCAACTCGACCAATCCCGCGCGCAACTCGACCGATCTCGCGCGTAACTCGACCAATCCCGCGCGCAACTCGACCAATCCCGCGCGCAACTCGACCGATCCCGCGCGCAACTCGACCAATCTCGCGCGCAACTCGACCGAACGCGGTAGCACCTTGGCCGATCGCGGTAGCACCTTGACCGAACGCGGTAGCACTTTGACCGATCGCGCGCGCAACTCGACCGAACGCGCGCGCAACTCGACCGCTCCCGCTCCCCCTCACCGTGCATCGCCGCCCAAGAGAAACGTCGGCCAACTCACATCGCAATTTGCAGAGTTTTTCTTGCAAATTTCCCCTGGCGCGTTCTCCAGAGGTCGCCCATATACCTCGCCATACGGGCAAGCGCCCGTGGAGGAGACGCCATGAAGGAAGACACCCTGAAGACCCTGGCCCCGACGCTCGGCCGAGCGAGCGCCGCGGCCAACCCGCACGAGTACACGCTCGATTCCCTCGTGCCCCTGCTCGGCACCTTCGAAGAGACGGTGCGCAACGTCATCTACAGCCTGGTGAGCGAGCAGGACCTGCTCAAGCGGGGCAAGCGCGTCGCCAGCGACCGCATCCTCGAGGACATGCCGCTGTTCCTCGGCTCCGCCCATGACATCCTGCAGAGCCTCAGCGACGCCCAGCGCAAGAAGGTGAGCGTCGAGGCGCAGATCTTCGCCCTGTGCCTCGATGAGACCCTCAAGCTGCGCCAGCTGCGCGAGGGGCACCAGGTGGCGGCGGCGGTGAGCGCGGGCGGTCGAGCAGGACGCCAGGTCAGCAAGCGACAGGCCGTGAGCGCGCTGCGGGCGGCCCGCCGCGGCCTGCTCACCAGCCTCCAGAACGGGCTCGACAAGGCCTCGCTGGCCCACGCCAAGGCGCTGGCCGGGAAGGCGGCGACGATCACCGCGCTCATGGACGGCAGCGGGCGACTCGCCGACTACCTGGCCCAGCGCATCGAAGCGGCCTCGGAGGACGAGCAGGTGCAGCTACGCTCGTTCAGCCTCACGGCCGAGCGCGTCGCCGAGTTGCGCAGCCACTTGGCCGGCGTGCGCGTCGCGACCCAGGTGGCGGCGGCCCGGCGCGGGCGGGTGGAGCAGCGGCAGCTCGACATCCAGGATGGCCGCGTGCTCGTCCTCGTCGAGCGCATCCTACGCGCCTTCCGCGCGGCGCAGCACGAGGACCCCACGATCCTCGTGCCTGAGCTGCGCGCCCTGGCCAAGCTCTTCACCTCGCGTCCCGGCTCCCGAGGCCCCAAGAAGTCCCCGCCCGCCAAGACCCCGTCCACCCCGCCGGCGCCGAAGCCCCTCGCGGTCAGCGCCAACGCCCCGGGGACGCGCAAGCCCGATGGCACGCCCCCGCCGCCGGTCGCACCGGTCGAGACCCGGCAGGCCGAGAAGTAGCCCCTCGCGAGCGTGTAGTCCCCCCACCCCATCCCACCCCGCTCACCCGCAGAAGCCAGACGCGTGGTAACCTGGCGACGCCAGCGGCCAAGAGCGCCGGCACCATGCGAACAAAGATGATGAAGGAGAAACCGTTGGGGTCCCCGGTCAGGCGCCTCGTGGGTCTGGCGCTGTGGCTCGCCTGCGCCGCCGGCTGCGGCCGCACCTCCCTGGACTTCTTCCCGCCGCCGCCCACGCCGGACGCGACCGCCCCGCAAGACCTCGGGGCGCCAGGCGACGCCGCGCCGGGCGACGCCGCGGGGACCTGCCTCGGTGGCCTCTTCCGCTGCAGCGAGGCGTGCATCGACCCGCTCTCGGATCCCCTCCACTGCGGTGGCTGCGACCGCCCCTGCAACACGGGCGAGGAGTGCCGGCAGGGCGTCTGCACGCAACCGGACTGCGACTCGCCGCTCGTGCCCTGCGGCGGCGCCTGCGTGGACGTGGGGGGCGACAATGCCAACTGCGGCCAGTGCGGCCTCGCCTGCACTGGCGGCCAGATCTGCGCCCAGGGGCAATGCACCTGCCCGGCCGGGCTCACGCTCTGCGACGGCGCCTGCGTGGATCTCACGAGCGACGGCGCGCACTGCGGCGCCTGCACCACGGCCTGCGCGGGGAGCGAGGTGTGCTCCCTCGGATCGTGCCGGCTCGAGTGCGACCCGGCCCTCACCAACTGCAGCGGCGCCTGCGTCAACACCGACAACGACAACGCCAACTGCGGCGGCTGCGGGGCGCGGTGCACCGGGGGCACGACGTGCCTGAACGGCCAGTGCGCCTGCCCCTCCGTGCAGGTGCCGTGCAACGGCCAGTGCACCGACGTGACGAGCGACGCGCAGAACTGCGGCAGCTGCGGCGTCGCCTGCGGCGAGACCCAGGTGTGCTCGGCCGGGCGCTGCGGCCTCCGGTGCGCCAGCGGCGAGGTCGACTGCGGCGGCTCGTGCGTCAACGTGACCAGCGACGCGCGCAACTGCGGCGGCTGCAACGTGCGCTGCACCGGCGGCACGACCTGCGTCGGCGGCGTGTGCAGCTGCCCGCTCGGCCAGGTGCGGTGCCTCGGCGTGTGCACCGACCTCACGAACGACCCGCGCAACTGCGGCGCCTGCGGCACGCGCTGCGGGACGGGCGAGGTGTGCTCGCGCTCGACCTGCCAGCCCGCCTGCGCGCCCGGCCTCACCAACTGCGGCAACGCCTGCGTCGACACCGCCACCGACGGCGCCAACTGCGGCGCCTGCGGCACGAGCTGCGCCGCGGGCGTGGCCTGCGTCGGCGGGCAGTGCGTGTGTCCGACCGGCCAGACCAACTGCGGCGGGGCCTGCTTCGACCTCGCGACCGATCCCGCCCACTGCGGCAGCTGCACCTCCACCTGCGCGCAGGGCCGCGCGTGCGCGGGCGGCGCGTGCCAGACCACGTGCCTGCCCGGGTACTCGACCTGCGGCACGCAGTGCGTAAATCTGAAGATCGATCGCAACAACTGCGGCGCCTGCGGCACCGTCTGCAGCGGCGGTCGCGCCTGCCAGTCCGGGCAGTGCGCCTGTCCGGCCGGCACCTCGCTGTGCGGCAACCTGTGCCTCAACCTCCAGACCGACGTCTCGAACTGCGGCACCTGCGGCACCGTCTGCCCGCAGCTCGCCACCTGCGCCCTCGGCCAGTGCCAGTGCCCGTCCGGCACCTCGCCGTGCGGCTCGATCTGCACCGACCTCCAGTCCAACCCGCAAAACTGCGGCGCCTGCGGCACGACCTGCGCGAGCGGGCAGGTCTGCAGCCTCGGGCAGTGCGGCGCGAGGTGCGCGCCGGGCCTGGCCAACTGCGGGGGCCGCTGCGTCGACCTCAACGCCAACACCTTCAACTGCGGCACCTGCAACACCACCTGCGGCGGCGGCACGGTATGCACCGGCGGGCAGTGCTTGTGCCCGGCGGGGCAGCGGCAGTGCGACGGCTTCTGCGTGGACACCGGCACCAACCCGAACCACTGCGGCGCCTGCAACACGGCATGCCCGACGGGGACCACGTGCGTGGCCGGCGCCTGCCGATGAAACAGCCTGGGGGGCGCTCCCTGTCTCACGGTCTCTCCGCCCGGCGATCCGGATCGTCTCCAGCCCGTGGGTGAGCGCATCGAACGGAGTGCCGATGGGATCATCGGCCGCTGCCTGGGCGAGTTCGTCGTCCGCGAGCGCCTCGGCGAGGGCGGCGGGGGGACCGTCTACCTCGCGGAGCAGCCGCTCCTCGGGCGCGACGCGGTCATCAAGGTGCTGCACGCGCAGCACGCGGGCGAGCCGGCGCGCATCCAGCGCTTCCTGCGCGAGGCGCGCCTCGCCTCGCGGCTCGACCACCCCTACGCGGCCCACATCTACGCCTTCGGCGCCGAGCCCGACGGGCTCCTATGGATCGCGATGGAGCGCGTGCGCGGGACCCCGCTCGATCAGTGGCTCGTCCTGCAGGGCCCGCTCCCGCTCGACCGCTTCGTGCCGCTCCTCGACCGCATCTGCGAGGTGGTCCACACCGCGCACCAGCAGGGCATCATCCATCGCGACCTCAAGCCCGCCAACGTGATGGTGCTGTCGCGGGCGGGGCGCCTCCTGCCCAAGCTCATCGACTTCGGCATCGCCAAGCTGGTCGACGAGCCGAGCGTGCCGCAGGACGCGGACTCGGGCCCGCGGCGCGTGGTCGAGCTCGAACGCACCATGCAGGCCGGGCACGCCGCGACGGCCGGCCCCCTCGGCCCCATCGGCCCCATCGGACAAGTCGGCCCGATGGGCGTGGCGCTGCCGGCGAGCGCGGCGGGGCCCACCATCTCGGCGGCGCCGACCGGCATGGCGCCCGGGGTGCCCACGCTCCCGTCCACGGACCAGCCCATCACGCGGCGCGGGCTCGTGACCGGCTCGCCGCACTTCATGGCGCCCGAGCAGTGGGTCAACGCCGCGGACGTGGACGCGCGGACCGACCTCTACGCGCTCGGCGCCCTCGCCTACGAGGCGCTCACCGGGCGCCACGCCTTCACCGGGGCCACCATCCGCGAGCTGGCGCGGGCGCACGCCAAGGCTTCGCCGCCCTCGCTCGGCGCGCACTTCCCCCCCGCGCTCGACGCGGTGCTGGCCCGCGCGCTCGCCAAGCGGCCGGCCGACCGGTTCGCCACGGCGCTCGACCTCGCCGCTGCCTTCCGCGCCGCCGCCGGGCTCGCCGAGCCGACCGGCCTGCCCGAGCTCGACGAGACGCTCCAGGCGAGCGTGCTGGCCGGCGCGCCGCAGCCCCTGGCCGAGGCCGTGGCCCGGCTCGGCGCGGCGCGCAACGCGCACCAGGCGCGCGAGGCCATGTGGCAGGTGCGGCGGGTGGCGGCGCGCTACCTCGGCCTGGTGGCGCTCGCGGCGCGCAGCCGCCTCGGCGGCGAGCAGCGCGACGCGGAGCCGCTCGCGACCCTGCTCCGCACCCTGCGGCAGCGCGGGCTCGAGGACGAGGACTGGGTGACGCTGGCCGCCGAGACCTGCCGCCCCTTCGCCGCGCGGCCCGAGGGGTTCCCGATCCCGGAGATGGTGTCGTTCTTCTTCCCGTCGTCCGAGCCGGGCGCGTCGGGCCCCGCGGCCCCGGCGGTGGAGGCCTCGCTGGCGATGGAGGCGACGGCGCAGGACACCGCCGATCCGTTCGCCCCACTCCTCGCCTGGGGCTCGCCGAGCGACCTCGGCGGCTCGGAGGAGGAGGTGCGCCAGCAGCTCGGCGATGGGCTGCGCGCGCTCGAGGGCCTCCTCCGCGGGCTCGACTTCCTCGCCGATTACCCGCTCGTCGTGCACCGCGGCGGCGGCAACGAGCGCTGGACCGGCGTGCGGCGGTCCAGCCGCGCGCTGCTCCCGGTCCGCGGCCAGCCGCTCCCCGAGGGGCAGCC
>DATAGU010000035.1:0-5554 GCA_036263495.1 Polyangia bacterium
TCGTCGGTGACGGGCATCGACGCCTGCGAGCTCGCAGGCGCCCACCCGGGGCTCGTGCATTTCCTCGAGTACGGCAGCGACCTCGATCGCGGCCTCGACGACCACGTGCGTCGTTGGGCGCACGCGGGGCGCCCTACCACCTACCACTTTCTCGACGTGAACCTCGAGGAGCCCGAGGACGTCGACGCCCGCTGGCTCGACGAGACCGCCCGCGCCGCGCGCGAGATCGGCGCCGCCTGGCTGTGCGGCGACGCCGGGCTGTGGCACTTCGGCACGCGCGAGCGCGGCCACGAGCTCCTGCTGCCGCCGGTGCTGACCAGCGACTCGGCGGCCGCCTGCGCCGAGACCATCGCCAAGATCGAGGCGGCGACCGGGATGCGCATCCTCCCCGAGAACCCGCCCGGCACCTACTTCCTCGGCGATCTGCACATCCTCGACTACTTCGCCGAGGTGAGCGCGCGCTCGGGCTGCGGCCTGCTGCTCGACTGCGCGCACCTGGCCATGTTCCAGCGCCTGCGCGGGCACGAGCCGCTCACGGGGCTCGATGGGTTTCCGCTCGACCGGGTGGTGGAGATGCACGTGGCGGGCGGGACGCTCGCCGATGTGGAGGGGTACCCGATCGTCGAGGACAGTCATCAGCCCGAGCCGCTCGAGGACACCTGGCGCATCTTCGAGTACGTGGCGCCGCGCGCGCGGGCGCTGCGCGCGGTGGTCTACGAGTGCGAGAAGAACCCGCCCGAGGAGTGCGTGGACAATTTCCGGCGCCTGCGGGCGACGTGGCCGGGGGCGGTCTGAATGCGGCACCACGCGCTGCAGCGGCTGCTCGTGCGCATGCAGTACGATCCGGCGTTCGCCGCGTCGCTCCTGGCCGAGGCGGCGCGGCCGGCGTTGCCGGCGGAACTCGTGCGCCTCGGGCTCGGCGAGCGGGAGCGCGACTGGCTGCGGGCGATGGACGTGCGCGCGTTTCATCATGATCCGCTCAAGCGGCGGCGCGCGCTCCGCGGGCTCATGGAGGAGCTCAAGGCGGCCTCGGCCATTGCCCTGGCCGAGACGCGGCGCATCGCGTTCCTCGACGGGTTCTTCACGAGCCGGGCGTTTCACGAGGCGATCCAGGAGCGGGGCTCGCTGGCCGCGGCCTATGCACGCTTCTTGCGCGAGGCCGGGCTCAAGACGCCGCAGCTCGCAGGGGTGGTGGCGATCGAGCTCGAGCTCGCGCGCTCGCGCCGCGCGCTCGAGGCCGCGGGTGGGGTGGACTGGAAGGCGCCGCCCGTGCCGCCGGGCGGGCTGACGCACGTGGCGCGCGCGCCGGGGGTGGCGGTGGGGCGCCATTCACCCGACGCGCTCCTGGCGATCCAGATGGTGGAGAAGTACCTCTTCGAGATCGGCCTCGTGCCGGCGCTGGCGCTGGTCGACGATGCGCCGCGGCTCGAGCTGCCGCCGCCCTCGTCGCCGGGGAAGGGACCGTCGGCCCTCCTGCTCGGCTTCGTGCCGACGCAGTCGGGGATCTCGCTGGTGGAGCTGGAGGAGCCCTTGTTCCGCGCCATCGCGGCGGTGGATGGGCGCGCGGTGCCGGTCGAACGGATCGGCGCCGGGCTGGCGGCGGAGCTGGTGGAGGACGAGGTGCTGGTGGCGGTATCGCCGGAGGGGCGCTGAGCGCAGGCGGATTTACTGCGATGCTCGGCTCGGGCTCAGCCCGGAGGCGTCGGACCGCTCCCGCCGTCCCGCTGTAGCAGCGCGCCGCCGCGCCGTGCTCCCTCCAGCACGAGATCGATGACCGCCTGCAGGAACACGTCGTCCGCCGGCTCGCGGTGCGTGAACACCCGCGAGTAGATGGTCGCGAAGATCACCTCGACGACGAGCATGGCGTCCGTGCCGGCCGGCAGCTCGCCGCGCTCGATGGCGCGCTCGACCATCACTACACGGCGCCGGCGGTTCTCGCTCCGCAGCATACGCGTGAGCGCCTCCACCTCCGGAGACGTGCGCTCTGCCTGGATCGTCTGCACGAGCCCCTGCCCGAGGGGCGAGGACGCCATGGCCACGCTGTGCTGGGCCACGAGGAAGAGGTCCGAGCGCAGGGACCCCGTATCGGGCACCTCCGGGTCCTCGGTCCATTGCCGGAGCGCCGCCGCCACGAGCTCGGCCTTGGTCGGCCACCGCCTGTAGATGGTGGTCTTGTTGACCCCCGAGCGGCTGGCGACGTCCTCCACCCGCAGCGCCGCGTACCCCACCCGTCCGAGTTCCTCCAGCACCGTGCGCAAGACCTCGCTCACGACCCGGGCGCTGCGCCCCCGAGTGCGCACGCCCTCGGTGCGGCGCTTCCCCTGCTCAGCCCGTGCGTTCATCCGGTCCTCCGCTCCTCAGGTGCTCGCCATCTCCCTCACCACAGTGGGGGATCGCCCTGCATTCTCAAGCCTCTACACAATAATGGCAACTACCAGTTGCGAATCAACTAGCACCGATCTACTTTATGGCAACAACGAGTTGCCGCACTTGAGGAGTCTCCTATGTCGACCGCCACGGACACCGCCCCTACTGCTGTCGAGCCCATCTCGAGCGCCACCGTCCAACCGGTGGCGGCCCCGCGGTCTCGTACGCTCCTCATCGGCCTGGCGGTCGCGGCCGCCCTCGTGGCGGTGATCGCGTTCTGGCTCTCGCGGCGCGGCCTCGAGACCACCGACAACGCCCAGATCGATGGCGAGGTGGTGGCCGTCCCGGCGCGCGTGGCCGGGCCGGTGGCCAAGGTGCTGTTCGTCGAGAACCAGAACGTCAAGGCCGGCGACCTCCTCGCCCAGCTCGACGACCAGCAGGCCCAGGCCCGGCTGGCCCAGGCCGAGGCCAACCTCGCCGCGGCCATGGCCTCGGCCGAGGCCGCCGAGGCCGACGCCCAGGTGACCGAGACCAACGCCCTCGGCAACCACTCCGCGGCGGAGGCCGGCTACCAGACGGCCTCTGCCGGCGCGGGCGTGGTCCAGGATCAGATCAAGGAGGCCGAGACTGCGGTGCGCGGCGCCGAGACCTCGCTCCAGCAGGCGACGACGGACCGCGAGCGCGCCCAGTCGCTCTTCCAGCGCGGCGCCATCTCGAAGGCGCAGTACGATCAGGGCGAGACCGCCTACAACCTGGCCTCGACCAACCTCGACGCCGCGCGCGCGCGCCTCACCACTCTGCGCGAGAGCGCCTCGCAGGCCAAGAGCCGCATCGTCGAGGCCTCGGCCAAGGTGCGGCAGACGAGCAGCGTGAAGGCGCTCATCCAGCAGGCGCAGGCGCGCGCCAAGGCCGCCCGCGCCCAGGTGGGCACGGCCCAGGCCGCGCGCGACCTCGCGGCCCTCGAGCTCTCCTATACGCGCATCCTCGCCCCCCAGGACGGGGTCATCTCGAAGAAGACCATCGCCGTCGGCCAGATGGTGTCGGTCGGGCAGAGCATCGGCCAGCTGGTCACGGCCGACCGCTGGATCACCGGTAACTTCAAGGAGACCCAGCTCGCCCACATGCGGGCCGGCCAGCCCGCCCACCTCACCCTCGACGCCTACCCGGGTGTGACGCTGTACGGCGAGGTCGAGAGCTTCTCCGGCGCCACGGGCTCGCGCTTCACGCTCCTGCCGCCCGACAACGCGACGGGCAACTTCACCAAGGTCGTGCAGCGCGTCCCGGTGCGCATCCGCCTCCGCAACGTGCCGGCGGACATCCCCCTCCGGCCTGGCCTGAGCGTCGAGCTCACCGTCGACACCCGCGGCTGAAGGCAGCGACCTGGAGGAGCACGATCATGAGCGCCACCATCGCCCCCACCCTCGCCGCCGTGCCCGCGGGCCTGGCCAAGCCCGTCAACAAGTGGGCCGTGGCCATGGCCGTCGCGCTCGGGGCGCTCCTCGAGATCATCGACACCAGCATCGTCAACGTCGCGCTCACCGAGATGCAGAACTCCCTCGGCGCGACCTTGAGCGAGGTGAGCTGGGTGGTGTCGAGCTACGCCGTCGCCAACGTCATCATCCTCCCGCTCACCGCCTGGCTCGGCCACCGCTTCGGCAAGAAGCGCTACTTCATCTTCTCCCTGGTCGGCTTCACCATCGCCTCGGCCCTGTGCGGCTTCGCCACGACCCTCCCCATGCTCATCGTGGCCCGCATCCTCCAGGGGCTGGCCGGCGGCGGCCTCCTCGCCAAGGCCCAGGCCATCCTCTTCGAGACCTTCCCCCCCGAGGAGCAGGCCATGGCCCAGGGCTTCTTCGGCGCCATCGTGATCGCCGGGCCGGCCATCGGCCCGACGCTCGGCGGCTACCTCGTCACCAACGTCGACTGGCGCTGGATCTTCTTCATCAACCTGCCCATCGGCGTCTTCGCCGTCTTCATGTGCCTGAGCGCCCTGCCCCAGGACGGCGCGCGCGCGACCACCAAGCAGCCCATCGACTGGCTCGCCATCCTGTTCCTCGCCACCGGCCTCGGGGCGCTGCAGACCCTGCTCGAGGAAGGCAACTCCGACGATTGGTTCGAGTCGCAATTCATCGTCGTCATGGCCGTCATGGCCGCGGTCGGCCTGGTCGCCTTCGTCTGGCGCGAGCTCAAGTCCGAGCACCCCGTCGTCGACCTGCGCGTCCTCCGCTACCGCTCCCTGTGGGCCGGCAGCATCCTGTCCGTGATCGTCGGCATGGCGCTCTATGGAGCCCTCTTCGCCGTGCCCATCTTCGCCCAGGGCATCCTCCACTACACCTCGCAGCAGACCGGGATGCTCCTCCTCCCGGGCGCGCTCGCCTCGGCGCTGGCCATGCCGATCGCCGCCAAGATCCTCGGCAAGGCCGACGCGCGCATCGTCCTCGCCGGCGGGGCCATCGTGCTCATCACCGCGCTCCACCTGCTGGCCGGCCTGAGCCCGCAGACGGGGGAGCACGATCTCTTCTGGCCGCTCATCATCCGCGCCTTCGGCACCGTGTTCAT
This sequence comes from Polyangia bacterium, assembly GCA_036263495.1. GTDB lineage: Bacteria > Myxococcota_A > Polyangia > Palsa-1104 > SHYY01 > DATAGU01. The sequence continues at coordinate 4,927 of DATAGU010000035.1, forward strand.
GTTCCTGCCGCTCAACATGGCGACCCTCGGGCCCATCCCGAAGAAGGACGTGGCCGCCGCCGCCGGCTTCTTCAACCTCACGCGGCAGCTCGGCGGCAGCATCGGCGTCGCCCTGCTCACGACCCTGCTCACCCAGCGGCAGGCGTTCCACCGCGCGGTCCTGGTCGAGAAGCTCGTCCCCGACGCGGCCATGACGCTCGATCGCGTGGGCGCCCTCACCTACGGCCTGGTCGCCCGCGGCCTCCCGCTCGCCGAGGCGCGCACCAAGGCGCTCGCCCTGCTCGACGGCATGGTCAACCAGCAGGCCGCGGTGATGTCCTTTGGCGACACCTTCTGGGCCACCGCGGCGCTCATCGTGATCTTCTTCCCGCTCATCTTCATCCTCGGCAAGGCCAAGCCCGGCGCGGGCATGGCCGTGGGGCACTGAGGATCGATCCGATCGTTACCGGTTCGCTGCCGACGGCTCCGCCGGGCAGTAGGTGAGGCTCGTCTCGCACAGGTGGGTCTGCCCGGTCACCATCCAGGTGCGCACCGGGCTCCCGCAGGTCGCGCCCTCGGGGCAGGTGTCGCGGCACCCGCCGATCCGGATGGGGTGGCGATGGGCCTCGCACTCCTCCGCGATCACCGT
>DATAGU010000036.1:0-6285 GCA_036263495.1 Polyangia bacterium
GGGGGGGTCGTTTTGTAGCTGAGGGGGGTCGTTCTGTGGTTGGTCAGAGAGAAGGCGCTCGCTGGCCCACGACTTGCTCTGAAAGCCTCCGCCTTCACCGCGACACTCGCGGAGTCGACGATAAACAAACTTTCACGAAGGAGGCACCATGAGCACCAGTTCACCTCAGACCTTCAACTCGGGCGTGGCCGCTCGCACTCGCACCGCCGATGAGATCCTGCGGAGCGCCGAGTACCTTGCGATTTATGTCCAGCAAGGCGGGCGGCCCGAGGATCTGATGAAGATCGTCGACCTCGGCCGGCGCGCCGAGCTCCGGCACCAGGAGCAGACCCAGGCGCAGGCTCTGGGCGGCGCGGCCACCGAGACCGTGCAGACGCAGTACCAGACCATGCGCAAGGAGTACCGCAAGGTGATGGCCGTGGTGCCGGCCGTGGTGAAGGACCTGCGCGAAGCCAACGCCCCCGTCGACGTCGTGCATGGGATCCGGCAAGTCCTGCTCAACGAGTCGGAGCGGGTGCTGCTCCCCGTGGCCGGCGGGAGTGAGCCTGACGAGGGCAAGCCCGAAGAGGGCGAGTCCGACGAGCCCAAGCCGCGGCGGTCGGTGCGCTCGCAGAGCAAAGAGGCCGTCCGGGCCGAGATCCAGAAGGATATGGGCCTCCTCATCCAGCTCGAAGCCGTCCATCCGGCGCTGGCCGAGCGCAAAGTAGAGCTGCAGCGGCTCAAGGACATCCACAGCCTGGCCCAGTCCCTCTCCGGCCACCTGTCGACGCGGACCGCGCGCAAGGGCGCGGCCAAGGGCACGACCCGGTCCCTGCGCAGCCTCGTCGCCGAGCAGCGACGCGAGTGGGGCACCATCTATCGCCTCCTCGCCCTCGCCGGCCGGGCCGACCCCCGCATCGCCGAACTCCTCGCCAGCACCCGCAAGCGCTAGCCGTTCTCGCCCAACCCGCAGTTGTCTATCCTCTTCAGCCAGCCTCCCGGACCGCGGCGGCCAGACGCTCTTCAAAGACCTGCGTGAACCGAGGCAGGAAGTCGATCGCCCACCGCCGCAGTCCGGAGAGCTGCTCCGAGTCGTCGGTGATGAAGACATCGCGATAGGCGGCAACGCGACACGCTCGTGCTCCATCGAGACGCTCCCACGCCAGCGTCTCGCCCACGGCGGTCTCGATCGCCCCCGCCTCGGCGCGAAGCCGGTCGAAAAGCGCCTTGTTTCGCTCACCAACCCCCACGTCGATGTAGAGCTCGACACGCGATCGGTGGTCCGAGGTGGGCGCGTAGACGCCAGATACACCGAACGCCTGGAGCCTCCGCGTCCTACCCGTCCTCCCCCCCAGCCGCCGCAGACACCCCCTCCAGAAACCCACCGATCGCCGCCGTCACCGCCTCCGGCTCCTCGATCGTCGAGCTGTGCCCCGCCCGCGGGATCCGCACCAGACGCGACCCCGCGATCGCCTGATGGATCCGCTCCGCCTTGGCCGGCACCGTCGCCACGTCCTCCTCTCCCACCACCACCAGCGTCGGCGCCGAGATCCGCCCCAGCTCCTCGTAGACCCCCCGGCGCTCGATGACCCCGTTGACCGCGCGCCAGATGTCGCGGCGATTCCCCACCAGCCGCGCGCGCCACAGCTCCCGCTCCCGCCCGCGCCCCGGGTCCCTTAGAAAACTCCGACTGAACATGATCCGCATCACCGGCGTCGCCACCGGCCCGAGCCCGATCCAGCGGGCGATGAAATTGAGCAGCCGGTACCGCGGCACATTCTCCGCCGGCTCCGGGTCCGCCGAGGTCTCGAGCAGCACGAGCGAGCGCAACAGATCCGGCCGCCGCGCCGCGATCCGCATCCCCACGAAGCCGCCCATCGAGAGCCCGCAGAAGTGCACCCGGCCGAGCCCGAGCCCCTCGATGAGCGCGATCGCGTCCGCCGTCACCATCTCCATGTCGATCGTGGGAGGCGCCGAGCCCGGCGGCGAGACCACGCTCTGCCCCTGACCGCGGTGGTCATACGCGACGCAGCGATACCGGTCGCGTAGCGCCCCCACCTGGGCATCGTACATGCGGCAGCTCCAGAGGAGCCCGTGGCTGAACACGATGGGCTCCCCCGAACCCCCCGTGTCCTCGTAATAGATCTCGGCACCGTGGATGGGCAGGTGAGGCATGCCGCCAGAATACCGCAGCCCTCACCCACCCGCCGAGCGCCCGTCACTCCGGCGTCTCAGAACACCGTCGCCTGCCCCCCGGCGATATTGAACCCGAAGACACGCTGGACCGTGCAGGTGGAGCCCTTCGGGTTGGCGACCAGGGCCTCGAACGTGAACTGCCCCGCCGCCTCGCCCGTCGTGTTCCCCTGCGGCAGATAGAGCGTCAGCCGCACCGGGTTCTGGATCCCCACCGGCTCGCCATTGCCCGGCAGCTCCACCATGCCGCTCGTGACGTTGAACAGGCTCGACACAAAGGCGCTCTTCCATTTGAACGGACTCGAGCTGTCGCCGTAGACCTGCACCGTGAGCACCGTCGGCGTGGCCAGGGCCTGCGTCTGCAGCGTGCTCCCATCGGCGATCGACAGGCAGCTCCCCTGGGATGAACCCTCCCCCCCGCAACCCGACACCGCACACCCCAGCATCACACCCACAGCGACGAGTAGGTTCCTCGATAGATATCGGATCTCCATGAGCCTCTCTCCTTGCTCCCCGGGCGCCTCGCCGGGCCTCGCCCCGGATCGAACCATCCCGCGTCATGTCAGGTAAAACCCGAGCTTCACCTCGCCCCTGGCCCCTGTCAAATGGGCTCCCATGATCAGGCGCCGGCCCTCTCTCCGACGGTCCTTGCGCCCCCCGCAGCGGATCCCCAGCAGAACCGCGTCCAAACGCCACCTGCCGCAAAACATGGCATGCTGCCCGCGCGGACCGAGCCCGCGGGAGGGGAGCCCTCCATGCCGCCATCTCCGCACGTGACCCTCATCCATCACATCCACCATGCCCCGCAAAATTTCTGCCAAGAAGCCGCCGCCCACCCGCCTCGCCCCCGAGGAAGCACGCGCCTACCTCGTCGGCCAGCATGGCCTGCGCCGCATCACCTACCCGACCGGGGCCGCCGGCGTACAGGCCCTCCTCGGCGGCCTGCGCTGCATCCAGCTCGACCCCCTCGACCCCCTCGGCACCAACGCCGATCTCGTGGCCCTCGCCCGCGTCGACGGCATCGAGCGCGGCGACATCTACCGCCACAGCTACCCCGGGCACGCCTTCGAGCATTTCGCCAAGGAGCGGTGCCTCCTCCCGGCCGCGGCCTTCCCCTACTACCGCGAGCGCGCCGCCGAGACCCCCTGGTGGCGCCTCAGCGAGCGGCTGCGCCGCCTCCCCCCCGGCGTCATCGACGCCGTCCTCGCCGAGATCACCGCCCACGGCCCCCGCAGCGCCGCCGAGCTCACCGACCACGGCGGCGTCGAGCCGCTCGACTGGAGCGGCTGGAAGGGCACCGCGCGCGCCGCCTCCATGGCCCTCGAGGTGTTGTGGACGCGCTGCCAGATCGTCGTCTGCGGCCGCGAGCGCGGCGGCAAGCGCTACGACATCCCCGAGCGCGCCCTCCCCCACGTCGCCCGGGCCCCGGCCAGCGACTTCGACCGCTGGGCGCTCCTCGAGCGCGTGGAAGCCGCCGGCCTCCTCTCGCGCTCCGGCGGCCCCCTCTGGTCCATGCTCTCCGACATCCGCACCTCCCCCCTGCCCGACCAGCTCGTGGCCGAGGGTCTCCTCGAAGAGGTCGAGATCGCCGACTCCCCGCGCCGCTACCTCGCCCCGGCCGGCTTCCGCCAGCGCACCTTCCCACCGAGCGACGGCCGGATGCGCATCCTCGGCCCCCTCGACCCGCTCCTCTGGGACCGCGACGTCGTGCGTCACGTGTTCGGCTTCGACTACGTCTGGGAGGTCTACAAGCCCGCCGAGGCGCGGCGCTGGGGCTGGTACGTGTGCCCCCTCCTCCACCATGACCGGCTGGTAGGTCGCTTCGAAGGCAGCATCGAAGCCCAGGGCAAGGTGCTGCGCATCCACAACCTGTGGTGCGAAGACGGCGAGACCCTGGATCGCGCCGCGCTCGGCGAGGCCATGGAGCGGCACGCCCGCGCCTGCGGCGCCACCCGCGTCACCCTCCCCCGCCGCGTGCGCCGCGGGTGATCGGTCCTTTAGCGCTCTTTAGAATGCCGCTCACATGCATTTTTCCGCTCAAAGACCCTCCGAGCCCTCGCTCCCCTCGGCGTTGCCCGTATCCAGCCCCATCGGTGCGTGAGCGTCGGCGCATTGCAGAAGCGCTTGCTATCTACACGTTCTTTTCTTTATTCTATCCAAGTTGGATGCCGATATCCTCGCTTGGATCCATCCTGACGCGATTGAGGCCCTCGTCGCCGGTACGCCGGGCCGCAGCGCGCTCCTGGAGATCCATCGAGAAGTCCGGCAGCGCCTATCTCATTTGCGGCAAACGTCCCACCGAGCGCCGCCCGCAGTAGAGCAGCTCGGGCTCTTACTCCTCGCGCTCGATCGTTTCGCCGCCGCCCCCGCCGAGTCCCGCCGCAGCATGGTCTCGCTCCTCGAGCGGACTCACCACCGCCCACAACTCATCTACGTCTTCAGGCGCCTCGATCAGACCCTCAGTTTCCAGGTCGCGCTCGGGCCCGCCGTGGATTGGATCCTGGACGAGCGCCCGGAATGGGCGATCGAGCTACAAGATCTCACCCACCCCCTCGTCCAGCGGGCCCTGGCGCAAATGGGCGCGCTGCCCCCCACCCTCCTCAACGCCGACGCCCTCATCACCCGGGAGGTGGACCGCCGCTGGCGTGGCCGCAAGCGCCCCCCCGAGGCCCCCATCCTCTTCGACGGCCGGTTCGACGAGATGGAGGTCAACATCCACGAGTTCCGATCCATCCTCTGTCCCTTGGACAACGAACCCTTCGACGAAGTGATCGGCCGGGTCCGCATCAACGGCGAAGAGCTCCGCGTCATGCGCCACTCGAGCGACGGCATGATGGCCATGAACCCGCAGCCCGGGCCGCGGTACTTCGAGACCATGTACTCGAGCTTCTATTTCAAGCAGCACGGCGAATCCACCGAGCAGGTCGGCATCCGCGCCTACTCGGCCGAAGAAGCCGCGCGCCGCACCGGCCTCGCCGACGTCCAGATCGACGAGTGGGAGCGCCTCGCCGGGGCGCGTCCCCCGGGCAAGATGATGGAGGTCGGCCCGGGCGGGGGCTACCTCATGGAGGCCGCGTCCCGTCGGGGCTGGGACGTGCGCGGCGTGGATCTGTCGGCGTTCGTGACCGCGCAGCTGCGGGCGCGGGGGCTCCACGTCGAGCAGGGCACGCTCGAAGAATACTCAGCGCGCCACCCGGAAGCCGCCGGCACCTTCGACGTCATCGCCCTCTACGACCTCCTCGAGCACGTCCCGGATCCGCAGGGCTTCCTCCAGGCCGTCCGACACCTCCTCGGCGCGGGCGGCGTCCTCGTCATCCGGACGCCCAACAACGCCGGTGCCGAGCCCGCGCTCCACCTGCTCGATCACCTGTGGCACTTCACCCCCGAGACCCTCTCCCAGCTGCTCACCCGCAACCGCCTCTCCTTCGACGATGCCAAGCCGAGCGGCATCTTCCACGCCGGCTCGGACCGCACGCTCGAGAACATGACCGTCTTCGCGCGGCACGCAGATCGGTAGTTAGCCGCGCATGGCGCGCACGGGCGAGACCCGGGCCGCGCGCACCGCCGGCAAAAAGCCGCCGAAGAGGCCCATCATCGCCGCGTTGATGAGCGCGCTCAGCACGATGCGCGGGTGCGGCTCGAATGTGAACACCATCTCCGACCAGCTCTGGAAGTTGATCATCGAGAACCGCACGAAGCCCATCACCATCGACGCCAGCGCCCCCACCGCGCCCCCGGCCACCGCCAGCATCAGCGACTCGAGCAGGAAGGAAAACAGGATCCCCGCGCGAGAGAAACCGAGCGCCCGCAGCGTGCCGATCTCGCGCTCCCGGTCCGCGACCGAGGCATGCATCGTGATCATCGCCCCGATCATCGCCCCGATGGAGAAGAACATCGCGATCATCTGCCCGAGGACCACCACGAACTTGGCCATGCCCTCGGACTGCTTGTTGTAGTACTCCGTCTCCCGGAACGCCTCGAGCCCGAGCTGCTTGTCCTTCTCCACGAACGCCTCGAACGCGTCATAGAGCGCCGGCGACTGGAGGCGCACCCGCACCGAGGACACCACCCCCTCGCGCCCGAACGCCGCCCGCAGCGTATCCCGGTCGCACC
>DATAGU010000037.1:0-12158 GCA_036263495.1 Polyangia bacterium
GCGTCGCAGCGCGGCCAGGAGGAGCGGCGGCAGGAGCTCGGCGAACACGGCGTATCCATGCGCCTGGAGCGATTCGGCGGCGACCTGGCGCCGCCGCCGCCCGGCCTCTGCGCGCTCCACCAGCGGCCGGCGCGGCACGAGTACTCCAGCCGCGCGCAGCACCTCCAGGAGGTGAGGATCTTCAATGGAAGCGGGCGCCTGGCCCGGGATCAGCTCGCGCGCCAGCGCGGCCATGGCACCGCGCACCCCGTAGCCGCAGAGCAGGCCGGTCACGACATCCTCGACCCACACCCATGCGCTGTCCCCGTGCCAGCCAGGCATCCCTCCCGCGTCCGCGATCTGCCCGCTCCACCGGGCAGGTGGTTCGTCGCCCACGAGATACACGAACGAGGGGTGCACCACCCAGTCCGCCTCCGAGGCCCCTGGTGCTCCTCCACCGGCCAGGGATTGGCGGGTGCGCGCGGGCAGGAGCTCGGCCGTCTCGGGCTCGAGCCAGGCGGAGAAGTCGACGGACCGCGGGATGTCCCCGGGGAACACCAGGAAACCGATGCGGTGCAGGTACTCGAGCTGCGCCTCGGCGAGATCGAACTCCACGTCGCCCTGGGCGCCAACGAGGCGCAGGAGCAGGGGGAACAGCCCGAGCTCGTGGTCCGGGGCAATGATGGTGAAGCGGCGCGGCTGCCCGCGCACCGCCGACTCGATGAGCAGCTCGGCCACGGACTCCCCCTGCCGCCGCGGGTACAACCGGGCGCAGGGGTTCATCACCAGGTGGTCTTCCATGTTCACGACGCTTCTCGTTCCTGTGGCGGGAGGATCCTCGGTTGCCCGACCGTGCACTCTCCCGGCAAGACTTGTCAGCCAGTTGACAATCTACCCCTTCCCACGGCCGGGAACTCCGTGTTTCATCCACTGGGAAAGGATTCGCCGGAGGCCACCCACCGATGGGATACCGGACGTTCAGCGACAACACGACCTTGGAAGAGGCCTGTGACGCCGCCGAGTTCACCGGCGCCGCCCTCGAGGCTTATCCTGACGAGACGGTGCGCTCTCTGGGCAAGCTCCTCGTGCCCCTGCTCGATCAATGCGACACCCTGCTGGCCGAGGGCTGGCGGGCCCGACGTCAGGTGGTGCGAGCCAACGCCCGCGTGCGGACCGGCGACATCGTGGCCGACGAGGAGCTGCACCTGCTCGTCAAGGATCTCCTCGCCCTCGTGCGCGACGACCGTGAAGATCCGCTGTTCAAGGCCTTCTTCCCCATCCCTCCCTCGATGGTCATCGAGCTATCGCTCGAGCCCGAGCTCGAGGAGATCGAGCGCATCCAGGGCGTGCTCGCCATGCCCTCCACGCCCGAGTCGCTGCGCCAGCAGTGGGCCTCACGCCTGGAGGCGGTGGCCCGGCGCGGCCTCCAGGCGCTCGCCGAACGCCGCGTCGCGATCGCCGTGCTGGCCGAATCGGCTGCCTCCGCCAGCCGCTGGATCGAGCGCATCGACCGTGCGCGGCGCCTGATTCATGGGGGGCTCACGACCTACGCGGCGGAGAAGAACCTGCCGCCCGACTTCGGCGACCGGTTCTTCTCCGCTCCGCTGCCCGGAAAGAAGCGCTCCGAACCGGAGATGTAAAGCTCAGCGCGCGCCCGCGCCCTGGGTCCCGCCGGCGCCGCCGAGCCGGCGCCGCACCGCCTCGAAGCGCTGCTGGCCGAGATCGCTGCCGCCCAGCCCTTTCTCGCTGATGTAGCGGTTGATGCGGCTGATCCGTTCGGCCGTCGCCGGGTGATCCGAGAGCCACACCAGGATCTTGGACGTGTTGCCCTCCTTGGCCTTGAGCTTCTCGAAGAAGGCGGTGATGCCGTGCGGGTCGTAGCCGGCCTGGCTGGAGTAGCGCGCGCCGTACTCGTCGGCCTCGTCCTCATCGCTGCGGCTGTGCGCGAGGAGCGCGCCCTTGGCCGCGACCGTGGCCCCGAGCTGGGTGAGGAGGTTCGGGTTCTTGCCGAGCGCCATCGAGGTCACGGCCTCGAGGCCGTAGGCATTCACCATCTGGCGCGCCGTGTGCCGCGCCACCACGTGACCGGCCTCGTGCCCCATGACGCCCGCCAGCTCGGCCTCGTTGTCGGCGAGCTGGAGCAGGCCCGTGTACACGTACAGGTAGCCGCCCGGCGTGGCGAAGGCGTTGACCGTCTTCGGGTCGTCGATGACGTTGACCTCCCACTTCACGTCCGGGCGGTCCTTCTTGGCGAAGTCGAGGACCCGGCCCGCCACCTCGCGGACGTAGTTCACGACCACCGGGTCGGCGAGGTACTTGACGTTCTGCTTCTGCTCGAGCTCCTGCTTGACCTGCAGCCCGAGCTGGGACTCCTGCTCGTTCGAGATGAGCAGCTTGGCCGCCGTGGTCTCGGCCGAGCGGTAGGCGCTCGCGGTCGAGGCACACGAGGTAGACAGCGCGGCGAGCGGGGTCAGGGTGCACGCCAGCCAGATGGAAACGACGGATCTCTTCATGGAATCATCCTCCCGCCAAGAGAGCTCGTGATGAGCCATAGGCGCGGCGAGAATACCCGAGGTCGACCGCCCGGGAAGCGGCAAGTGCACCCACCCGCTCCTCTGCCAGCGCCTGCCTCCCAGGCGCGCAAACTTCAACGAATCTCTCCGGATCCTCCGGAGGCCGAGGGGAATATAGGAAGCGCCGTTGGCCCCTGGAAGAGGCTAACGAAGCGTGAACGTTGGCGTGAGCGTGAGCGTGAGCGTGAGCGTGAGCGTGAACGTGGCCGGAGCCCCTGGCGGGGCTCTCATCCTGCGTTATTGCGCGCCGGTGCCGGCCCGCTCGCTGTCGTAGCGCTTCTCCAGATCCTCGAGTAGGGTCAGGTTGTGCTGCGCGTCCGCGTGGCTGGGCCGGATGCGGAGCGCCTCCACGAATTCGGTCTTGGCCTCCCCGAGTCGCCCGAGCCGCAGATAGATGACGCCTGCCAGATAGGGGATGTCGGGATCCTCGGGATCCAGCTCGGCCGCGGAGCGCAGCTCGGCGAGCGCCTTGTCACGCTGGTTGGTGGCATTGAGCAGGAGCGCATAGTTGAAGTGCGCCTTGGAGCGGTACGGCGCGCGGCTGATGGCCTTCTCGAGCAACGCGGTCGCCCGGCCATATTCGCCCCGGCGCAGCGCGAGAGCGCCAAGATCGATCCACACCTCGCCGAGGTAGCGATGGAACTGGCCCGCCGCGTCCTGCAGCACGGCCTCGGCCTTGGCGTCGTTGCCGGCGTCGACATACGCCGCGCTCAGCAGGAAGTAGGGCCGCGGATCCTCGGGGTTGACGCGGCGCATGCGCTCATACGTGGCGATGGCGCGCTCGGGGTCGCCCATCCGGCGATAGAGGTCCCCGCTCAGCTTGAGCGCCTGCGCGTTCTTGGGCTTGCGCTTGAGCACCTCCTCGAAGACCAGCGAGGCCTCCTGGTACTTCGCGAGGCGCATGAGCGCGGCGCCGAGGTCGAGGCGCACGTCGATGTCGTCCGGCGCGAGCGCGACGACCTGCTCGAGCTCCTCGGCCAGAGCCTCGATGTTGCCCTTGCTGGCATAGACCTGCACGAGCGCGCGATGGGCCAGGAGGTGGTGCGGGTGCTCGGAGGTCACGCGGAGGAGGTCCTTGAGCGCCTTGTCGAGCTCGCCCCCCTCCCACTCGAGCGTGCCGAGGAGATAGCGCATCTCGGCGTCATAGGGCCGCTGCTCGAGCGCCCGCACCGCCAGCTCCGCGGCCGGCTGGCGCCGATTCTCGGCCCGGTAGAGGTGGGCGAGCGCGACCAGCGCGCCGTAATAGCCGGGACGCAGATCGAGCGCGTGGGCGTACTGACCCGCGGCCTTCCCCGGCTCGCCGCGGCTGAGCAGGATCACGCCCAGCATGCGGTGCGCCTCGGCGAAGTTGGGGTCGATGAAGAGCACGCGCCGGAGGAGCTTCTCGGCCCCGGCCACGTCGGCCGGCCCCTTGAGGCCGTAGTACTGATTGAGCACACGGCCGTAGAGGGTGAGGGCATAGAGGTCCTTGGTGGGCCGGCGCCGCAGCCCCGCCAGCGCCTCGCCCTGGGTGGCGAAGCCCTTCTTGTCGAGGACGCCGACGAGGCAGCGATCGAGGAGCTCGAAGAGCTGCTCGCGCTCGCCCCGCTCGGTGACCTCGGCCACCTGGCGGAGCTCCTTTTCGCCCACGACCTCATAGAGGCGGACCGTCACCTCGGCCTTCCAGTTGGGGCGGGCGAAGGAGCCGGCGAACACCCAGCGCGCCCCGCGATCACTGGCCCGGCCGGCCACCGCAGCCGCGTCGAAGGCGAGCGGGAACCCCTCCAGGATCTCCGCGGAGTAGACCGGCCGGAGCGCGGGGTGGACCTCCAGCTTCTCGGCCACGGTGGTGGCCAGGGCCGAGGACATCCAGTCGAGCGCGGCCACCGGGCTGCGGTTCTCGAAGGGGGCCACGAGGTAGCCGTCCGGGAGGGGGTGATGGTCTTCTTCTGCTTCGGCGCGGGCGCGAGGGAGGCCGCTGGCCAGCCCGCACAGCATCACGACGGGGACAAGGAGCGTGGAGCGCTGCATGCCCTGATTGTGAAACGCCCGAGCGAGCGCGCCAACATTCTGCATGCGGTTTCCGGCACGGAGGCTTTTTCAGAGGGCGGAGAGGCGAGGAACGATGACACCGCTAGAAAACGATGACACCGCTAGAAAGAGTGCAGGGGATAAGTTGACTCAGCCCAGAGCCGACGACATAGAAAGAAGGTGTCTCAAGAACGTCGTGATCCATCCGTGACCCCAGCCGTGAACCCAGTCGATCAGTCCACCCCTCCAACCCGCCCGCCGCGCCGGCGCAAGCGCTTCTCCGTGCTGCGGTTCTTCTTCCTCCTCACCATCGCCCTCGCCCTCTTTGGCGGCGGCATGGCGTACTGGGGGTACCGCGAGTTCGACAAGGACCTGCCGCAGCGCTGGAGCGCCCTCACCGACTACCGCCCGCCCAAGGCGAGCCGCGTGTACTCCGCCGAGGGCGAGCTCATCGGCGAGTTCTATCTCGAGAAGCGCGTGGTGGTGCCGGCCGACAAGATCCCGCGCCACCTCATCCACGCCTTCGTCGCCGCCGAGGACAACCGGTTCTTCGAGCACCACGGCGTAGACCCGCTCGGCATCCTGCGCGCCGCCATCGCCAACCTCCGCGCCGGCCGCGTCGTGCAGGGCGGCTCCACCATGACCCAGCAGGTGGCCAAGCTCATGCTGGTCGGCAGCGAGCGCAAGCTCGAACGCAAGATCCGCGAGGCCATGCTGGCGTGGAAGATCGAACGGCGCCTGACCAAGGACCAGATCCTCACCATCTATCTCAACCACGTCTATCTCGGCCACGGCGCCTACGGCGTGCAGGCCGCGGCCGAGGTGTACTTCGGCAAGGACGTCGACAACCTCTCCATCGCCGAGGCCGCCATGCTCGCCGGCCTGCCCAAGGCGCCGACCGAGGATTCGCCCTACACCGCCTTCCCGCGCGCCCGCGACCGCCAGCGCTACGTGCTCTCGCAGATGGTGGAGAACGGCTTCATCACCCAGGCGCAGGCGACCGAGGCCCAGAACGAGCCCATCGCCATCATCTCGCGCGACACGCCGCTCAACCACGTGGCCGCGCCCTACTTCGTCGAGTACGTCCGCAAGTACGTCACCCAGAAGCTGACCGGGCAAAACATCTTCAACACCGGCCTCCGCATCTACACCACCCTGTCCATGCGGCAGCAGCGGTCGGCCGAGACCGCGGTGCGCCGCGGGCTCGAGGATCTCGACCGCCGGCTCGGCTTCCGCGGGCCTATCGGCCACCTCGACGGGGCCGCGCGCGAGGCCTTCCTGCGCGGCGGTCCGACGCCTTATGCCCTGGCCGGTCAGGACGCCCAGCCCGTGGCGGGCGTGGCACTCCTCGACAAGTCCTATGCCGGTCTCATCGAGAGCCTGCGCGGCCTCGGCGGCCGCAAGTCGAACGGCTTCCAGGTGGCGCTCGGCGCCGAGCGCTTCCCGCTGGTCGAGGAGGACGTGGGGCGCATCGAGCGCTGGACCGGGCGGAAGAACAACCACCTCCAGGCCGGCGACCTCATCCCGGTGAAGGTCGTCAACGTCGAGGTAAAGAAGAAGAAACACGTCGACGTCGTGCGCATGGTGACGCTGGCGCAGCGGCCGGACGTGCAGGCGGCGCTAGTGGCGGTGGATCCGGCCACCGGCTGGCTGACCGCGATGGTCGGCGGCTACGACTATCAGCAGTCCCAGTTCAACCGCGCGGTGCAGGCGCGGCGTCAGGCCGGCTCGTCGATCAAGCCGTACATCTACGCCGCGGCGGTCGAGAAGGGGTTCACGGAGGTGTCGATCGTGCCCGACGCCCCGGTGGCCGTGCACACCGCGGCCGGCATCTGGGCGCCGCACAACTACAAGAACGAGTTCCTCGGCCCGGTGACGCTGCGCACCGCGCTCGCCAAGTCGCTCAACACCGTGAGCGTGCGCCTGGTCGAGGCCGTGGGCGTGGACAACACGATCGAAATGTTCCGCCGCTTCGGCATCACCTCGCCCATCCCGCGCCACATCTCCATCGCTCTCGGTGTGCCCGAACTGTCGCCGATCGAGGCGGCGTATGCCCAGGCCACCTTCCCGGCGGGCGGCATGGAGGTGCCGCCGGTGTTCATCACCCGCATCGTCGACGCGGACGGCAAGGTGCTCGAGGACAACTCGCGTGCGCCGCAGCGCAAACGGCGCATCGGCGCCGACACCTCGTACGTCATGGTGGACCTCATGAAGAACGTGTGCACGAACGGCACGGGCAAGAAGGCCCTGGCGCTCGGCCGTCCGGTGGCGGGCAAGACCGGCACGTCGAACGACTTCAAGGACGCGTGGTTCGTCGGCTACACGAGCGATCTGCTGGCCGTGGTGTGGGTGGGACGCGACGACTTCAAGACCATCGGCTACGACACGACCGGCGGCCAGACCGCGCTGCCGCTCTGGCTCGACTTCATGCAGCACGGCCACCCCGACACGCCGGTGCGGGACTTCCCGCCGCCGCCGTCGGTGCTCCTGGTCCGCGCCACGGGTGACAAGGGCCAGCCCGCCAAGCCTGGCACACCGAACTCGGTGCTCATCCCCTTCCGCCGCGGCACCCTGCCGCGGGACTGGGCCCTCAACGCCCAGAACGCCACGTTCGCCGACGGCGTGTTCTAACGTTCGTTCGTCACGTCCCAGGTGCAGGGCCCAGCGCTTGCCCCCCGACGTCCCCCTCAGGGGGTCGCGGGGGCAGACGCCCGGACCTCAGCCCAGCCCCGGCACGCCCGTGTGCTCCGGCGCCGACCAGGCGCGAAACCATCGCCGCCCCAGATCCTGCAGCCGCGCCGGACAATGCTCGAGCCCCTCGCGCAGGAGCGGCACCGCGCACGTCTTCCAGGCATGGAGCATGCGCCCGCGCACCGTCGGGCGATAGATCGACAGCCAGGCATGGTTGCGCGCGAGCTGCGTCCACTCCCGCTTCCACTCCATGTCGTTGCCGAGGAAATCGAGCTCCCTCGCGCCCCGCCGGATGAGCGCCCGCGCCACGTCCCACACGAGCAGATGCCCCGGCCCGTGCTGCCGCAGCGCCTCGTCGTAGCCCGGCTTGAGCAGGTAATACGTCCCGCACCGCTCGATGGCAAAGTGGAAGGCCACACGCCGCCCGCCAACACGTAGGAAGTGGAGCGACAGCTCCCCCCGCCGCGCGAACACGTGCGCGAGCGCGCGGTACCGCCGCACCAGCCCGGGATCGCACGCAATCGCCGTCCCCTCCGCCCCCTTCCAGCCGCTCTGCTCGAGCGCGAAGCCCTCGTCGAGCGCCGCGTCGAGCACCGCCGACCCCTCATCCCCCGTCACCCGCTCGAGCTCCACCGGCCCGAGCTTCTCGAGGTTGCGCCGCCGCCGCCGCAGGTTGGCGCGGAACTTCGCATCGAGCCGCGCGTCGAGCTCGTCGACCGTCGTCGGCAGCGGCAGATACGGCGACCGCAGCGACGGCCACACCGACACCGGGTAGCCGGCTTCCTGCGCCAGCTCGTGGAGCCGACCGGCGCGGCGCGACCCCTCCGGCACCTCCCGCAGCTCCAGCAGATCCCAGCCCGGATCCGCCGCCACATGACGCCACAGCGCCGCCAGCGCCACGTCATTCTCGGCCACCAGATCGAACCGCTGGCTGTGATCGTCCGACAGCGAGCGCAACACGCGCAGCCGCAGCCCCCCGATCCGGCGCTCCTCCGCGAGCAGCGGCAGCGCCGCCACCAGACGCCCCCGATCATGCGCCACGAGGAGCCGCAGCGCGTGCGGCGACCGCGCGAGCGCCACCGCCTGGACCGCGAACCACGCCGGCAGATAGAACGGCCCCGGCTCCTCCTCCCGCGACGCCAGCGCGCTCCACACCGATTCGAGGGCCATGATCGCCCGCCGGTGGTCGAGCTCCTCGACGCACAGCCGGCGGCCCTGCGAGCCTGCGGGACGCAAAAGACTCATGAGGCCGCTCCCCGCTGCTCAGGTGCGGCCGACGTACCGATCTTGTCTGTGGCCATCTCCCGTGTCTCCCTCTCCCGGGGGGGCCACTGCGTCTGCGTCTCGTCGACGCCCACCCGGGTCTCGTGCCCGGCCGCCTGCGGCGGCCAGAACGTGTGCGTTGCCTCGGACCCCGTCGCCCATGCCGACACGGGCGCCGCCTCGCGCCACAGCACCCCCTCGCGCCCCTCGATGAAGCGCCACACCGCCACCGCCGCCGCCACGTGCAGCATCGTGAAGCTATGCGCCACCCGCGCGAGCCGCAGCACCGGCCTCCAGGAGGCCACCGCGGACCTCGCCACCAGCGACTGGGGCGGCTGCATCATCGCCAGCCCATAAAACACGATCTGCCCCGCCAGCGCCGACGTGTAGAACCAGTTCTGCCAGATCAGCAGCAGGTTGCTCACGAAGAGCGCCACCAGCCCCGCCGGCGCCACCAGCCGGAGCAGCTTGTGCGACACTAGGCGGAACCAGATCGGGTTCTCCCGCCACGACCGCGCCCACGGCAACATCCGCAGGAGCTGCAGGTTGCCCGCCAGCGTCCGCACCCGCCGGACGAACTCGCGCGACCCTCCGGGGGCCGCCGCGTCGATCGCCCGTGCCCCCGGCGCCACCACCACCCGCTGCCCCTGACGCACCACCAGGAGCGGCTCCACCAGATCGTCGAGGATCGTCCCCGGCACGAGCGGCGTCCACAACGAGCGCCGCAGCGCCCACAGCGCCCCGGTCACCCCCACCGACGAGCCGCTCGCCGCCTCCCAGCGGCGCACCCGGTCGTCGATCTTGCGGTACAGCCCGAGCCCCGCCCCGGCCTCTCCGCGCAGCGGCTCCGCCCGGCCGGCGGCCACGGCCGCCGAGTCTGCCCCGGGCAGCGCCAGCTCCCCCGACACCGCCCCCACGTACAGATCGCCGAATGGCGCCACCAGCGCCGCCAGCGCCCCGGGCACGAGCGGCTGGCGCGCGTCCGTCAGCACCAGGATCTCGCCGTGCGTATAGGCCACACCCCGGTTGAGCGCCGCCGCCTTGCCGAGCGATTGCCGCAGCTCCACCAGCTCCACGCCGCGATCGGCGAACCGCCGCACCACGTCCGCCGTGCGATCGCGCGAACCATCGTCGACCACCACGATCTGCAGGCGCTCCCGTGGCCACCCCTGGGCGAGCACGCTCTCCAGCTTGGCCCCGAGCACGCTCGCCTCGTCGCGCGCCGGGATCAGCACGCTCACCGTCGGGTGCCACGAGTGGTCCAGGCGCACCGGCCGCGGCCTGAACCGCGCCAGCGCCGCCATGAAGAGCGGATAGCCGACGTACACCCAGGCCAAAAACCCGAGGGACAGCCAGAAGAGTCCCACAAGCCCAACGAATGCCACCGGCCCCCAGGGGATACCCGTCGCGTTCATCGCTGACCTCCTACGCCGTCACCTTCCGGCTCCAGCCAGACAATGGGCTCGAGTTCTGCTTCCTCCAGTACCTCCTCTTGCGCCTCCGTCGGCACCGGCGGCGGCGAGGCGCTCGCCGAGATCGCGCGCACCCGTCGCGTCGTCGGCTCAGGCGGCACGGGCGGCGGCCCGAACGTCCCCGACCCGGTGCGCCGCTGCTGCACCGCGCCTCCGCTCCCGCCCCCCTGGCTCCCGCCACGTGTCTCTCTCACCCCATTCCCGATCCGCGGGGCCGGCTCACGCGACGCCCCGTCCCTCTTCCCCGGGGGCGGCAGCGGCGGGGGACGATGAGACTCCTTGCTCCAGCCGACCGCCGCCGGCCCCGGCACCGGCGTGGTCGCGAGCCCGGCCCGGGGCTGCGTCCCGGACCGCAGCGGCGTCGGCCGCGGCCCCCCCGCCTGCCCGCCCCAGGCGTGGGAATGGAGCGACGCCACGAAGCCCGCCATCGCGTGGGCCTGGCAGGCCTCGAGCGTGCGCTTGAGCCCCTCGCGCAGCCGCACCGCCGGCGAGTACTGCAGGCCGCGGTTGGCGCGCGCGATCGACACCCGCACGTTGGTCTGCTCCCAGCTGCGCGACGGCCGGTACTCCGGCTCGACCAGCTGCCGCCGCCGCCCCGCCAGCTCGCACAGCGTGCTCCACACCGTCGCCGCCGCCGTCGCCTCTCCCGAGGCGATGTTGAACACCTGCCCCTCGACCGAGGGCGCCTCCGCCGCGCACAAGAGCGCCGACACCACGTTGTCCACGTACACGAGATCGCGGCTGTGCCGCGGATCCCCCTCGATCACCGGCTCCGCTCCCGTCAGCGCCGCCAGACACAGCCGCGGCACCAGGCTCGGCCCATCGATCGCCTCCCCCGGACCGAACGTCGTGAACAGGCGCAGCGCCACCGTGGGCACGCCAAACGACTCCCAGTACAGCCGCGCGTACTGCTCCGCCGCCAGGAACTGCACGCCCTCCGGCGTGGTCGGCACCGGCGCGATCTCCTCGTGCAGCAGGTAGGCCGCGGCCCGGCCGTAGACCTCGCCCGAGCTCGCCAGCACCACGCGCGGCGACCCCTGCCCCTGCCGCGCCGCCTCGAGGACGTGGATCGCCCCGCCGAGGTTCACCTCCTGCGCGCGCCACAGCGGGTGCGGGTCATCGGGCGCCTCGCTCACCCGGCGCCCCGCCAGGTGGAACACCACCTGCGCCCCATCCAGCGCCCGGCGCACCGCCGCGAAGTTACGTACGTCGCCCTGCAGGAGCTCGGCTTGAAGGTCCTTCAGCCGCTCGGGCGACCCTGTCGACAGATCGTCCAGCACGCGGACCGCGTGCCCGGCCGCGAGCAACGCGCGGACCAGATGACTGCCGATGAATCCGGCTCCCCCGGTGACAAGAACTCTTGTGCCCCGCCTGAGCATGGCCTCTTCCATCTCGACGCAGATGCCGATTTGAGAGAGAGCAAGTGCAGCTTTCGCACCTAGCCTGGCAGGCAGACGAGCATAGGCGTCTCCGCGGCCCGGTAGACGATGACGGCATGAAAAAACCCAGGTATCTCACGGGGGAGATACCTGGGTTCTGTCTACCGTCCCTGTGGGCGGATCTACTGGGTCTACTTATCCGCGCATGGCGCGCACGGGCGAGACTCGCGCCGCCCGCACCGCCGGCAGAAACCCGCCGAACAGGCCCATCATCGCCGCATTGATGAGCGCGCTCAGGATGATGCGCGGATGCGGCTCGAACGTGAACACCATCTCCGACCAACTCTGGAAGTTGATCATCGAGAACCGCACGAAGCCCATCACCATCGACGCCAGCGCCCCCACCGCGCCCCCCGCCACCGCCAGCATCAGCGATTCTAGCAGAAAGGAAAAGAGGATCCCCGCGCGAGAGAACCCGAGTGCCCGCAGCGTGCCGATCTCGCGCTCCCGGTCCGCGACCGAGGCGTGCATCGTGATCATCGCCCCGATCATCGCCCCGATGGAGAAGAACATCGCGATCATCTGCCCGAGGACCACGACGAACTTGGCCATGCCCTCGGACTGCTTGTTGTAGTACTCCGTCTCCCGGTACGCCTCGAGCCCGAGCTGCTTGTCCTTCTCCACGAACGCCTCGAACGCGTCATAGAGCGCCGGCGACTGGAGGCGCACCCGCACCGAGGACACCACCCCCTCGCGCCCGAACGCCGCCCGCAGCGTATCCCGGTCGCACC
>DATAGU010000038.1:0-28835 GCA_036263495.1 Polyangia bacterium
GGTGCGTTCGAGGAGGTGAGGACGAAGGGGCGGGCGATGGTGGCCGGGGGGCCGGTGCTGGAGGCGTCCTGGGTGGAGCGTATGCCGGGGCACGTGCAGCTGTATTTCTATGATGGGGTGCGGACGGCGACGAGCGCAGCGCGGGTGATGGAGTTTTTGCCGCTCGCCCAGGCGATCGACCGCAAAAACGGCGGGGACGTGCTGGAGCGGTATGTGCGGCGGGTCGCGGGGCGGTTCTCGGCGCGGCGGGCGCAGCTGGCGGGGGTTTATGCGCAGCTGGTCGCGAATCCCGGTGCGCTCAGCGGCGAGGCGCAGGGGGATTTCTTTGCGCGCCTGCGGGCCACGGGCGAGGCGGACATGCTCGTTGGCGCGCTCCTTTATACCCAGCGCGTGGGAGAGTACCTGGCAGAGTTCCAGGAGGCGGCTCGTTCCCTGGGGGATCCGTGGTTTGATCTGCTGGCCAGGAACGAGATGGCCAATGTCGAGATGGCGCGCGGCGAGTACCGTCAGGCCGAGGAGCGCCTGCTCGCGGCCCGCAGGGCGTGTGGTGAGCAAGGGCTTCTATATCGCTGCGTTCGGATCGAGGTCTCCCTCGTCCGTCTCTATGTCGCGACGTTGGATCTGACCCAAGCGGAGATCCATGCACAGGCTGGCTTGGATTTGGCGCACAAGATAGGAGACATGGGGATCGAGACGACGTTTCTTGGAGACCTCGGCAAGATTGCCTACTACCGCAATGATCCCACGCTAAGCCGAGCCTATCTTGATGAAATCGCTCTACGCGAACCGAATGGATGTGAATGGCAGCGCTTCGTGCATGAGTTGCGCGCCATCGAATCCCTGGATGCTCTCAGCTTCGAGGAGGCACGCCGAGAGATCCTGGCGGCACCAAGCTGTGGCCAGCCACATTTACTGACGCCGTTGAACGTGATGACGCGGCTCGATCGCGTCCACCTCCCGGTGATGCCGCGAACTCAGTTGCGCGGCGAATTCTCCATCCTTCGTCGCCAAGGCGGGCTCAGCCCAGGAGAACTGGCGGTCCTTCAACATATAGAAGGGTTGCTCGTGATTCAGTACGACCGCGAAGAGGGTCGTAGGCTCTTGTTGCAATCGATCGCCATGGCACAGCGCCTGCCCAAGTGGGACGCGGATGCCCTCAAGGTGCTCTTCCATAGCTATGAGGAACTCAGCCTGGATGCGGCCGAGGCGGGCAAGCCCCAGGAGGCGCTCGCCTGGTTCGCCGAGCATCAAGGTCTGCCACCCCCCTCTACGTGCGCTCTCGAGGTCCTCGTTTCAGACGAGCGTACGCTCGTGGTGAGTCTCGATGCCCAAGGCGTAGCACGCCAGCGCTACGAGCCTCGGCGTGCAAGCCCCGACATCGATGTGCCACACCTCGTTCCAGAGGATTTGAAGGCCGCGCTTCGCAGTTGTGGGCACGTCGATGTCTTCGCGTCTCCTCTGCTCCATAAGAGTTTGTACCTCTTGCCGCCGGACATCGAATGGTCCCTGCGCTGGGGGCCGGCGCTCCCGGAGAGCGCCAAGAGCAGGTCCTATCACCTGTTGGTCGTACGCGATTCTGAGCCACCGTCGGGCCTTGAGGCCAAGGCGCGCACGCTCTGGGGCGATGACGTCGCCGCCAGCCCCATGTTGACGATCCTCACGGGCGAGCGCGCCACGCCTTCCAATCTCCTGGCGGAGGCGCAGAAAGCCACCGAGATCCTGCTCGATGTTCCCTGCTTCACGGCCCAGGGGGAGGAGTATCTAGCGCTGTCCCTGGGCGCGGACCACCGCCACGCGCTGAGCGGCAGCATGCTCTTGCGGAACCCGCTTGCGCATGGCCCCGTGATCGCCCTGCTCAATAGTTGCGGTGACGGGACGGCGCTGTACCGTCATGAGCCCTTGAGTCTCGCGATGTCGTTCCGGCAGGCGTGGAGGAGCCCCGTCTTTTCCGTGGTGAAGCCCATTCCAGACGTCGAGGGCCGTCAGTTCCTTGGTAAAGTGCTGGAGCGCACACGCACCCAACGTCCGGCGGCGGCCCTGCGAGACGAGCGGATGATCTGGTTGAAGGAGAAGAATCGAGCATGGGTCAACCACATCATCCTCACTGAATGAAGTTGTCACCCGGAGGATCACGCTTTCGCCGGTCGGAGGGCGCCTTCCAGCACCATATCAGCTCAAACCGGAAGTTCAGGAGGACCCCATGGCGAGACGAAACGGCGAAAAGCACGCGGTGAAGACCCGACCCGTTCGCGTGAGAGCTTCACATCAGAGGATGATGGCAGAGGTGATTCCCCCGTCGATGTTAGGGCAGGTCGCCGGAGGCGCAGAAGGCAGTTACATCCAAACGGCACCGCCGACCCCAGTCAACCCGCCTGTTGGATGAGGTCCTCTGACGTTTGAGCCTCTCCTTCGCTACGCTCGGCGGCCGGCGGGAACGACGCTACGGTTCGCACGCCACCCCCCCCGGTACGCGAATCATGGCCCTCGCCGGCCGCCGAGCCCTTCTTCTCAATAAAAAGGCAGGCTTGCCCTCTCCTTGTGTGTTGGCGTTTTCTCCTGTAGGGGACGGTGATGAACCGCCGATCCGTGTGCGTTCTCGTCTCCATGGCCTCGCTTGCGGCCGTGTTCGTCCTTGCTCCGGTGGCCGCGATCGCGTCGCCGCCTCCCGCTGTGCTCGCCAAGGAACCCACGGCTGACGATCTGGCGATGATCCGCCAGCAGATCGCGGCGGCGCGAAGCGCGCTCGGCAAGCTCGCCGCCCTCCAGGTCCCTGAGCAGAGCCGGCAGGAGCTCGACCGGCGCATCCAGCGAGCCACGGAGGCCCTGTCCCGCTACGAGCGCCTGGCCCAGCGTGGCGCGCCTCGCAAGAAGGCGCAGGGCGTGCTCTTCGTCGCCGGCGCCGCCATCGTGGCGGACGATACGACGCTCATTGGCACCATCGACGACGCGCTCTTGCCCATCCTCGCCGTGGGTGCACTGGCGACGCTCATCTTGACGCATGGACCACCGACGGCGCCCGAGCTGGACAGGGCCTGGCAGGAGGTGACGGCGGCGATGATGGCAGTAGGGCAGGAGGCGGAGCGGGTGAAGAAGGCGGCGGCTCGGCCGCGGGTGCTGCCGGCGCGCTCCAACTGCCAGAAGCACTATGAGCGGTGCCAGGATACCTACCTGGGGAGGCCCAATAGCGGCAGCTTTGGCAAGACCATCTGCAATGAGTGCCTTGATCTCTGTAAGAGCAATGGCTTCTGGCCAGAGGCCACAGGAGCAAATAAACCCTGCCAGTGGTGGGAGTGGATTGGCACCACGGCTCCAGGAGGCGAGCCGAAGAGGGGGACCCCATGACCCCGGCCTACACATACGAAGAACTGGCCCATGAAGCCCACCATGCTGGCGTCGCCATCAGCCTGCGCATGGGGAAACGTTCCTTCAACCAGCAGAGGCGAGCCTATGAGGCCTGGCTGGCGAAGTACATCCCACTGGCCGAGGCGCAAGGACTCCCCCACGAGGCACTCGGGATGCGCCGGGTTGCGGCCGAGTATCTGCTCACGGAGGCCGCCGAGGCAAGACGTCCGGCCCGCGCCTTTGAGCCGCTCGTGCGGCACTTGGAGACGCTCGGTTGGAGGAGCCTCGAGCAGAAGGCGCTCTCCATCGGCGCCATGTGCGCCTATTTCGCCGAACGCATGTGGAAGCGGGAGGGCCTGCGCTATCTCCTGCCGGTCAAAAGGGAGCTCGAGCAGGAATATGCCCGCACGGGCGACGAGATATGGCGCAACTACCAGCGTCACCTCGCCCGTATCGAGCGCCGGCTGCGGGCGCGCAAGCGGCCGTTTTGATGCGCGGACGGCCGTGATGGCACAGCTCGCCGTGGAGGCGCTGGCGACGCTCATCCTGACGCATGGACCGCCGACGGTCAGCTGGCCACGCTAGGAAGAGGGCGTCTCCTCTCCGTCCAGCAGCAGCATGGCTTCATCCATCAGTCGCTCGATCATTTCCGGGGTGAAATATCGAACGAGTCCCAGCAAACGATGGCGCGGTTTCTCTTCCGGATAGAGGACGAGATCGCTGAGGTCCACCCCCAAGACTCGCGCGATCTTCGCCAACAGGGCCCTCGAGGGGATCGACAGACCCTCCTCGACGTTCAACCAGTGCTGCACCCCTGGAAAATCGGTGGCCCAGACCATCTGTCGGGGAGAGATCTTCCGGTCCAGGCGCAAGGCGCGCAGCCTCTGTCCGAGTCGAACCGCAAAGGGATTCCGTTCTCTCCGTCGTGGCATTCAACGAATGTACGACACCGCAGAACGTTCTGGAAGGCAGAAGCGAGGTGAGGGGTCAGTGCAGTTGGCGGGCTCGACGCTCGGCGTAGGCTTCGACCAGCGCCGGCCAGTTGGGCGGCAGCGGCCGGCCGATGCCGGTCCAGTAGATGCCCGCGTGACCGAGGACGTAATTGATGGTCGTGACGCTCTCTCCGCCGAGCAGCGACATTGGTTCGTCCATCAGTCGCTGGGTGCTTGCCGCCGCGTGCAGAAGGGACGCCATCAACTCAGGAGCCATCCCCCCAGGGCGCCGGCCAGCACCAGCCAGACCGAGTTCGGCCGCAGCGCGAACAGCGCGAGCAGGCTCGCCCCACCGAAGAGCGCGGTGGGGACGTCGATGATGGCGGCGCGGAGGAGGTGCCAGGCCACCACCACCATGAGCGCCAGGGAGGCGGCGTTCACGCCATCGAGGAAGGCCGCCAGGGCCGGCGACCGGCGCAGCCGTGGCACGAGCGGGCCGCTGGCCGCCACGAACACGAAGGCCGGCAGGAAGATCCCCACCGTGGCCACGACCGCCCCCGGGGCGCCGCCGAGGAGATAGCCGATGAAGGTGGCGGTGGTGAAGACCGGCCCGGGCGTGACCTGCCCCGCGGCCACGGCATCGAGCAGCTGGGCCTCGGTGAGCCAGCGCCAACGCTCGACCAGATCGGCGCGCAAAAACGCGAGGAGCACGTAGCCGCTGCCAAAGAGCACCGCGCCCACCTTGAGGAAGAACAGGAACAGGGCCGCGAGGCTGAAGGGCAGGGACGCCAGGGCGACCGCCGCCGTGCCCGCTCCCACCTTCGCGGCACCCGCGGCCGCGCCCGGCAGCCCCGGCAGCGCGGGCAGCCCCGCCGCGGCCGAGGGCGCCGCCGCCGCACCACGGTGCTTGAACCAGCGTCCCAGCATCGCCAGAAGCCCCCCGACGGCCAGCACCAGGAGCTCGTGTGCGCCGAGCGCGCTCGCCGCCACCGCGCCCGCCAGGATCGCGCCGAGCCCCCAGCTCTTCACCGCGGTCCGCCCGAGCCCCCACAGGGCCTGCAGCACGATCGCGATCATCACCGGCTTGATGCCATAAAAGACCCCCGCGGCGTGCGGCCGCGTGCCGAAGTGCACGTACGACCAGGCCAGGGCCGCCGTGAGCGCGGCCGCCGGGACGATGAAACACGCGCCCGCCACGAGGAGCCCGGGCCAGCCAGCCCGCTCGCGCCCCACGTGGATCGCCATCTCGGTCGAGTTCGGCCCCGGGATGAGGTTCGTCGCCCCGAGCAAGTCGAGGAAGTGCTCGCGCGTCATCCAGCCTCGCCGGGTCACCACCTCATGCTCGAGGAGCGCGATGTGCGCGGCGGGGCCGCCAAAGGCCGTGAGCCCGAGCCGGAGAAAGAGCAGCGCCAGCTCGCCCAGCACTCCTGCCCGGCGCTGCGTCGGCGCAGGCTCCCTCACGTCTTACGATGCCTCGTCGAGCCGCATCGGGATCCCCCGCGCAGCCAGATGACGCTTGGCCTCCCCCACCGTGAACTGGCCGAAGTGAAAGATCGAGGCCGCCAGCACCGCGTCCGCCAGGCCCGCGTGGAACCCTTCGTACAGGTGCTCGAGCGTACCCACGCCACCCGAGGCGATGACCGGCACCGACACGGCCTCGGCCACGGCGCGCGTGAGGCCGAGGTCATAGCCCGCGCGCGTGCCGTCGCGGTCGATGGATGTGAGCAGGATCTCGCCCGCTCCCCGTCGCGCCATGGTCCGGGCCCACTCCACCGCGTCGAGACCGGTCGGCCGCCGCCCGCCGTGCGTGTACACCTCCCAGCCCTGGCGCGCGTCGACCCGCCGCGCGTCCACGGCCACCACCAGCGCCTGACACCCGAAGCGCAGCG
Source organism: Polyangia bacterium (assembly GCA_036263495.1). GTDB lineage: Bacteria > Myxococcota_A > Polyangia > Palsa-1104 > SHYY01 > DATAGU01. The sequence goes on from DATAGU010000038.1 coordinate 6,164, forward strand.
CGATCTCCTCCACCAGCTCGGGCCGCTCCACCGCCGCGCTGTTGATCGCCACCTTGTCCGCGCCCGCCCGCAGCAGGCGCCGCACGTCGTCGACCGAGCGCACCCCGCCGCCCACCGTGAGCGGCAGGAACACCGTGTCCGCCACATGCGCCACCACGTCGAGCAGCGTCTAGCGCCCCTCGTGCGAGGCCGAGATGTCGAGGAGGCAGAGCTCGTCGGCGCCGGCGCGGTCGTAGCCGGCCGCCGCCTGGACCGGATCGCCCGCGTCGACGAGGCCGACGAAGCGCTCGCCCTTGACCACGCGGCCGTGGTCCACGTCGAGACAGGGGATGATACGGCGATAGAGCATGAATCGGGTCCCGATCAGCCGGCGTCGTCGTTGGCAGCGGCGAGCGCCTCGGCGAGCGTGAAGGAGTTCTCGTAGAGCGCGCGCCCCACCACCGCCGCCGGCACGCCCGCCCGGGCCAGCGCGCGGATATCGTCGAGCGTGCCGATGCCGCCCGAGGCGATCACCTCGACCGGGTAGAGGGCCCGCGCCAGGCTGCCCGTGGTCTCGACGTTCGGGCCGCGGCGCGTCCCGTCGCGGGCGATGTCGGTGTAGAGCACCGCGGCGCAGCCCGCCTCCGCCGCCTCGGCCGCCACGTCGAAGGCGTCGCGCTCGGTCAGCTCCTGCCAGCCGCGGATCGCCACCCGACCCTCCCGCGCGTCCACCGCCACCACCACCCGCGAGGGCCAGGCCGCGCACGCCTCGAGCACCATCTCCGGCGCCTCGACCATGGCCGTGCCCAGCACCACGCGCTCGACCCCGGTCTCGAGGAGCCGCTCCACCGTGCGCAGGTCGCGCACCCCGCCGCCAAGCTGCACGGGCACGCGGGCCGCGAGGATGGCCTCCACGGCCTGGCGGTTGAGCCGCTCGCCGGAGAAGGCGCCATCGAGGTCGACCACGTGGAGGCGGCGCACGCCCGCGCGCGCGAACTCGGCCGCGAGCTCGCCCGGCCGCTCCGAGTAGACCTGCACCTGGTCGCGCCGCCCCTCGGTGAGCCGCACCACCTTACCTTCCAGGAGATCGATCGCCGGGTAGATCCACATCCGCGCTACTCCTTGGAGTTGCCTCCCTCCAGACCCTCTACACCTAAGGCCGCCAGCGCAGGAACGCTTCCAGGAAGCCGAGCCCCGCGCGCTGGCTCTTCTCGGGATGGAACTGCACGGCCACCACGTTGTCGCGTGCCACCGCGGCCGTGAGCGAAAGCGCGCCATACTCCGCCACGGCCTGCACCACCCCGGGGTCCGTGGGCACGGCGTGATAGGAGTGGACGAAGTAGAACGGGGCCCCGGCCGCGCCGAGCCGAGCGAGCAGGGGGTGCACGCCGCGGGGCACCACCTGGTTCCACCCCATGTGCGGCACCTTGAGCAGCGCCCCGGTGGCCGGATCGCGCTGCCCGTCGGGGATGCGCACCACCTGGCCCCCGAGGACCCCGAGGCCGCGACACGCCGGGCTCTCCTCGCTCGCCTCGAAGAGCACCTGCAGCCCGAGGCAGATCCCGAGGTAGGGCCGGCCCGCGGCGATGACCTCGCGCAGCGCCTCGCCGAGCGGCGCATCGGGGGCGAGCGCCCGACCACAATCCCCGAAGGCCCCTTGCCCGGGCATCACCACGCGCTCGGCCCGCCGCACCACCTCCGGATCGCTCGTGACGAGCGGCGCTTCGCCGCCGGGGGCCACGTGGGCGAGCGCCTTCTCGACCGAGCGCAGGTTGCCGACCCCGACATCGACGAGCGCGATGGTCACGCGGTGAGCGTCCCCTTGGTCGAGGGCACCGGGTCCTTGGACTCGGCAAGCCGCGGATCGACGCTGACCCCGAGCCGCGCGGCCCGCGCCGTGGCCTTGAACAAGGCCTCGATGATGTGATGCGCGTTCTGCCCGTAGTGCAGCTGGAGGTGCAGGTTGCAGGCGGCGCGGGTGGCAAAGGCCTGGAAGAACTCCTTGGCCAGCTCGCAGTCGAAGCCGCCTACCCACTTGCTCTCGAGGCCGGCGACGCGCCAGACGAGGTACGGCCGGCCCGAGAAGTCGATCGTGGCCTGGGCGAGCGTCTCGTCCATCGGCACCGTGGCGTCGCCGTAACGCACGATGCCGGCGCGCGGGCCGAGCGCCTTCACGAAGGCCTCCCCGAGCACGAGGCCGGTGTCCTCGACCGTGTGATGCCCGTCCACCTCGATGTCGCCGCGCGCCTTGAGCCGCAGGTCGAAGAGGCCGTGGCGCGCGAACGAGTCGAGCATGTGGGAGAAGAACGGCAGCGGGGTGTCGATCTCGCGCACGCCCGTGCCGTCGAGGTCGAGTTCGAGATCGATCGAGGTCTCGCGAGTCTCGCGTCGGACCGAGGCGCTCCGTCCCATGGGGCGATAGTAGAGAGCGGATCCGTCCCCAGGCAAGGGAAACTCAGCCGGATAGCGTCGCCACCACGCCGTCGTACCAGCGTTCCATCGCGCCGCGGAAGGGCCACATCCAGCCGTATGCGCCGGAGACGAACTGCTCGACGATGTGGGCGCGGAAGGCGGGGTCACACACGGCCGCGCGTCCATACCAGGCGGCGGTGGCGCGCACGGTCTCTTCGTAGGCCTCGCGTTCGAGCCGCATGCGCGCCCAGGCCAGGCCGAACGGCAGGGGGAAGAGGAGGTAGAGCAAGGCCATGAGCGGCAGGCCGAAGCGACGGAACTGACGGAGGTGGACGCGCTCGTGAAGGAGAACGAGGTAGCGCTCAGCCGCGGGCCGTGCCTCCCAGTCGCGCGGCACGTACACACGCTGGCCGATGGTGGTCACGTAGCCGTCGAGGTAACGCGATTGCCCGCCCAGGGTGACGACGCGCAGGAAGAGGTCGATGCGCCGCTGCAGCCACGAGCGATCCTTGGGGACCAGGCGGAACCCGGGGAACTCGGCGTGGATCTCGGCGAGCAGCTGGCAGTAGCGCGCCTCGGCGTTCACGGGCGCCTACGATAGCAGACCGCGCGTCGGCCCTGGCCCCCGTCGCATACGACCCCGTGGCTTTGCTATCTTAGGTTCATGCACGTGCCTTCGAGGTGGAACCTGCTCCTGCCCCTCTCGCTCCTCGCCGCCATCCCGGTACACGCCGACGAATGGAAGAGACGCTCGGACGCCGAGGACGTCGAGATCTACACCCGCGAGGTGCCGGGCGCGCGCGTCCACGAGTCCAAGGCCGTCGGCGTCATCGACGCCCCGCCACAGGCCTGCTTCAAGATGGTCACCGACTTCGAGAACTACACCCGGGTCATGCCCTATACCCAGGAGGCCAAGGTGCTGGCGCGCGAGGGCGACAAGGTGTCGTACTTCTACACGGTGGTCGACGCGCCGCTCGTGTCCTCGCGCGACTACACCATCCGTGTCGTCGACGACAGCGCGGCCGACGCCAAGGGCGGCGGCTACCACGCGCGCTGGGTCATCGCCAACGACAAGGGGCCTCCCCCTCGGGACAAGGTGGTGCGGGTCGCGGTCAACACAGGCTACTGGGAGTTCACGCCAGTCGATGGCGGTCGGCAAACGCGCGTGACGTATCAGGTGCTCCTCGATCCCGGCGGCTCCATCCCGACCTGGATCGCCGACCGCGCCAACCTCTCGGCGATGAAGACCCTGTTCAAGGCGCTGCGCAAGGCCGTCCAGGACCCGAAGTATCTGCAGTAGTCAGCCCTCGACCGCCAGGTGACGACTGGCTACTGGATCTGGAACACGTCCCAGGCCGGCGTGTGGTTGCTCTCGTCGTACGGCTGGTTCCAGAGATAGAGGGCGCCGTGCGTCTCGATGGTGGACGTGTTCTGGTCCACGACCACGCCGGTGATGTAGAGCTGCGGCCGGCTGTCCGCGCCGCGTCGCGAGGAGAAGCACAACCAGTAATAGGTCTTGCTGCCGACGCGCGCGACCTCCGGCGCCCACTTGGGCCAGCTGTTGGTCATGCCGGGGCTCGTGCGCCCGCTGCACGCCGGCGGATCGTTGGCGCGTAGCCGGGTCGGCGTCCCGCCGCCCGACGGGAGGACGAAGACCTCCGCCTGCGGCTGGTCATACATGCTCGTGCCATCGGGAGCGCGGTCGAAGGCGATGAAACGATCGTCGGGCGAGAACGACGGATAGAACTCGTTCCAGGCCGGGTCCGCGGCCCCGGACACCGGCCTGGCGGCGCCGCCCTGACGGTTGTTGTAGGGGACGCCGTAGAGGTCGCCGTGGCCCTTGCCGAGGCGCCCGGTGTACTCCGACGTGGTCGAGACATAGACGATGCGCTGGCCGTCGTGGCTCCAGGCAGGAGCGCCGACGCCCTTCGTGTCGCCCGTGCGGGCCAGGATGCCGTAGGCCTGGCCGAGGCCGCCCGAAACCGCCTCGAGATCGAACCACGCCAGCTGGGCGTCCTGATTGATGCCCATCGGCGCGATCTGGACGCGATCGCCCGCGGTCCAGTGGGCGCGCGAGTACGCCTGGATGCCCAGCTCCGACTGCGCGAGGGCGGCGATGGCCCCCGCACCGAGCCAGCTCGGCTGGCGACCGATCTCGCCCGTCCGCACCGAGGCGACGGCGTTGCCCCACGGATCCTGCACCGTGAAGCCCGTGGTGTAGCCGTCCGGCGTCGAGGTGTGGCAACCGATGCACGTCACCTCGGCATCGTTCGCGGTGCGCATCTGCACCTGCGACGGCGCGAGGATGAGGCGCACGGTCTCTTCGCCCACGCGGAAGCCCTTGAGCGAGGAGCCATTGCTCGTGGTCCAGTACACGATGCTGCCCGCGGCGTTGGCGGGCGCGATGGTGAAATCGGCGGTCGCGACCTGGGTGACCGCGGTGAGCCGCTGGCCGTCGTACACCGCGCCGCGGACCGTGACCGTGACCGGGCTCTCCACCACGTGGTTCTTGAGGTCGCTCCACAGGGACGCCGGCAGGGTCCAGCTCGTGGCCGTGGTGTAGACCACCAGATCGTTCCGCTCCTCGGACGAGTGGAGACGGATCTCGAACAGGTTCTGGCCCGCCGCCGCCACGTAGCGGAAGCGAGGCCGCAGCCAGTTGCGCGGAAAGAGCGTGCCCGGCTCGGGCTCCACCAGGCAGGGCCCGGCGACCGTGCCGCTGCCGGCCCCGTCGAACATCGAGGGGGCATTTTGCGGCGCGCCGCTCTCGATCATGGGCGCGGCGGGGAAATCCTCATGGAGGACCGACCCGCCCGCGTCATCCCCGGGGCCGACCCCGCCGTCCCCGCGTCCAGTGACAGTGCCGCCCCCACAGCCAACGGCCCACAGCAAGAGACCCCTCATCCCCAGGCACATCCAAGTCCGCATATAAAGCTCTCTCCCCGAACCCATGGTGGACAGGTTCTGTGCGCGAAAACTCCAGGCGCAATGGAACCCGCGGCGCTGGCGTTGCAGAGCGCGCCGTCCTGCCGTCGGTTCAAGGGGAAAGAAGCGGTCCTGGGGGGCCTTTGGACCCAGGGGGCTCGGGGAGTCGCTGCCCCAGGTTGAGGTGAGAGAGAGCGGGTCCGCTCCGCGAGCGGCGCGGCGGCGCGCCGTCAGCGAGCGAGGAACATCGTCGCCTGGCTGGCGAGCTCCACCAGCCAGCTCGGGATGAGGCCGAGCACGAGCGTGCCGAGCGCGGCGAGGAACATCGACCCCACCATCCCCGGCGACTGGATCGGCGTCGGCTCCCGCCCGAGCTCGCGGAAGTACATCGTCGACACCACGCGCAGGTAGTAGAAGACGCTGACCAGCGAGTTGGCGACCGCCACGATCACCAGCCAGCCAAGCCCGGGGCGCGAGAGCGCCACCCGGAAAATGTAGAACTTGCCGAAGAAGCCGGCCGTCGGCGGGATGCCGCCGAGCGACAGGAGGAACACGGTCATGGCCAGCGCCGCCGCCGGATGCCGCGACGCCATCCCGGCCCAGTCATCGATGTGCTGCCGCTCGTCATCGCGCGAGCCGTACCACGCCACCACCGCGAACGAGCCGATGGTCGTGAACGTGTAACCGAGCAGGTAGTAGAGGATGGGCCCGCGCGCCTCGGCCCCCGCAAAGGCCATCGCCGTCACGCCGACCAGCAGGTACCCGGCATGGGCGACCGACGAATAGGCCAGCATCCGCTTGATGTTGTCCTGGCGCAGCGCGGCCAGGTTGCCGACCGACATGGTCAACGTCGCCAGCACCGCCGAGACCACCGCCCACCCGGACGGACCGAAGGTGAGCTCGGGGCGCGACATGGCGGTCGCGAGCACGCGCACGAGCGCGCCAAAGGCCGCCGCCTTCACCGCCGCGGCCATGAACGCGGTCACCGGCGTCGGCGCGCCCTCATAGGCATCGGGGGCCCACATGTGGAAGGGCACCGCCGCCACCTTGAACGCCAGGCCCGTCACCAGGAAGAAGCACCCCACCAGGAACACCGGCTCGCCGAGCACCTCGACCGGTGGCCGACCCGGCCGGCCGATCTCGGCGAGCGCCAGCATGCTGCTCGTCCCCGAGGTCCCGTAGATGAGGGCGATGCCATAGAGCATCACCGCCGAGGCGAAGGCACCCACGAGGAAGTACTTCATCGCCCCTTCGGACGACTTGGCCGAGTGGCGCCACGAGCCCACCAGCACGTAGACCGCGAGCGACATCGCCTCCACGCCGATGAACAGCGTCACGAGGTCCGCCGCGTGGGCGAGGATCAGCATGCCCGTGGTGGAGAACAGGACGAGCGCGTAGAACTCGCCGAACTCGAAGCGGTGCTCGCGCATGAAGCCGCCCGCCACCAGCACCGACAGCGCCGCCCCGACGATGAACACCATGCCGAGGAACACCGACCAGCGGTCCACCACCAGCATGCCGCGATAGATGACCTGCGGCGCCGTCACCGTGTTCCACACGCTGACCTCGAGGAACGCCGCCAGCGCGAGCACGATCAGCGACACCGTGGCGAGGAACGCGCGCGGATGCCCGAGCAGCGATCCCGCGCCTCTCCGCGCCGGCCGGTCGTCCTGCGCGCCGCCGTGGGTCCCGGCGGCTCCCGCAGGAGCGCCACGCCCGATCGTGAACGATTCGAAGAGGAGGAGGAGGATCCCACCGACCGCCACCACGTTGAGTGGCGCCGTCAGGCCGAGCCAGCTGGAGTCGAACTGGTTCATGGCACACCCTGCGTTCCGCCGGCCGGCTGCGCCTGCCCCGGGCCTCGTCCGGCCCCCTGCGCCGGATTCGGGGCATCCACCAGCATCCGCGGCGTCTTGCCGCTCTCCGGAGCCTCTGCGTACTTCTGCTGGAACTGGCTGAGCGTCCGCCGGACCGCCGGATCGATGTGGTCGAGGAACGTCGTCGGCCGCACGCCGAGCCAGAACACGCCGAGGAGGATGGGCAGGAACACCACCACCTCCCGCGCCGTCAGATCCGGCAGATGTTTGTTCTTCGGGTTGTTGTTCGGTCCGAACATGACTCTCTGGAACATGAACAGCATGTAGACCGCCCCCAGGATGACGCCGGTGGCGGCGATGGCGCCCGCCACCTTGGGGTGGCCGAACATGAACGGCATGCCCGTGTCACGCCACACCCGATAGGCATCGAAGGTGCCGAGGAGGACCAGGAACTCGGCCACGAAGCCCGACAGCCCCGGGAGACCGATCGAGGCCAGGGTGATGATGAGGAACATCGTGGCAAAGCGCGGCATCTGCGCCCACAGCCCACCGAACTCGTCGATGCGGCGGGTGTGGCGGCGCTCGTAGAGGACGCCGATCGAGAGGAAGAGGCCGGGCGTCGAGACGCCGTGCGCCAGGTTCTGCAGCATCGCCCCGTCCACCGCGCGCCCGTTCCACGCCATGAGCCCGAGCACCACGAAGCCGAGGTGCGCCACCGACGAGTAGGCGATCATCTTCTTCACGTCGGTCTGCGACCACGCCACGAGCGAGCCGTACACGATGCCGATGAGCGAGAGCACCGTGAGGTAGGGCGCGGCCAGCGCCACCGCCGCCGGGAAGAGCGGCATGGCGAAGCGCAGGAGGCCGTACGTGCCGAACTTGAGGAGCACGCCGGCCAGAATCACCGACCCCGCGGTGGGCGCCTCCACGTGCGCATCCGGCAGCCAGGTGTGGAGCGGGAAGAGCGGCACCTTGATGCAGAAGGCGAGCGCGAACGCGAGGAAGCACCACACCTGCTCGTTCGTGGTCAGGACGAGGTTGCGGAAGTTGTCGTAATCGAAGCTCCACACCCCCGTCGCCTGGTGGTGCTGGACGTAGAGGTAGATGATCGCCACCAGCATGAGCAGCGAGCCGGTGAGCGTGTAGAGGACGAACTTGATCGACGCCATCATGCGCCGGTCACCGCCCCAGATGCCGATGATGAGGTACATCGGCACCAGCATCACCTCCCAGAACAGGTAGAAGACGAACAGGTCGAGCGCCACGAAGGCGCCGATCATGCCGGTCTCGAGCACGAGGAGCGCGATGATGAACTCGCGCACCTTGCGCGTCACCGCCCGCCACGCCGACAGCACCACGACCGGCATGAGGAAGGTGGCGAGGAGGACGAGGAACAGAGAGATGCCGTCGAGCCCGAGCTTGAAGTGGATGCCGAGGCCCTCGATCCACTTCCAGTCGAGCACCGCGCTCCACGTCCCCGCCTTGGCCGTGGCGGCGTCGGGGATGAGGAACAGCGAGCAGATGAAGGTGATCAGCGTGATGGCCAGCCCCGTGCCGCGGTGCAGGTTCTCCTCCTCCCGCGGCATGGCGAGGAGCATGAACGCCCCCAGCAGCGGCAGGAAGGTCACGATGAAGAGCAGGAGCGATGAGTCGAACGTCATCGGGGCCCCACGGTCACTTTGTGGCTCGTCTTCGAGCTCGTCTTCCAGCGGGGATCGTCGACCGAGACCACGATCTCCTTCTCCCCCAGCTTCTCGTAGCGGTGCACCGCCACCGGCGAGGACTGGTGCACGGGCTCGCTGCCGTCACCAAAATCGAAGGTGTAGTCGAACGGCGCGCCCTGCGTCTCTTTGGGCTGCTCGGCCGCATGCGCCCGCACCACCACGTCGTTGCCCGAGACGTCGACCTGGAACTTGCTCGAGCGGTACGGCCCCCACCAGGTGGCGAGGATGATGAGCCCCGCCGCGCCCCCCACCACCGCCACCACGTAGCGCTGCACGTCGCCGCTCTGGATGTAGCGGAGGAGCCGCCCCACCCGGTCCACCACCGCCGCCGAGCCACGCACGAGCACGAGGTCGATGAGGAACGCATCCACCACGCGCCAGAGGAACCACGCCGTCTTGCGGAGCGGACGCACCACCACGAGGTCGTAGAGCTCGTCGACGTAGTACTTGTTCACGAGCACCTTGTAGAGCCCGCGGAACGAGGCCGCGAGCTTCTCGGCCGTCGGCGAGACGCCCTTTCCATAGAACGACCAGGCGAGGCCGATGCCGCCCGCCGCCACCGCCGTCGCCACCAACATGAGGACCGTCACTGTCCCGCCCTCCGGCTCGGCCGCCGCGTGCAGCCCGGGCGGCAGCCACTCGTCGATGAAGTTCCACTCGGCGAAGTGCTCGCCGACCCGCGGGATGCCGAGGAAGCCGAGCACCACCGAGCCGATCGCCAGCACCACGAGCGGCCCGGTCATGGCCGAGGGCGACTCGTGCGCGTGCGCGAGCACCTCGGGTTCGCCCCGGTAGGTCCCGTGGAACACGAGGAAGTAGGCGCGGAACATGTAGAACGCCGTACAGAACGCGGCCACGAGCCCGACGCCATAGATCGCGTGGCCGAGCCAGTGCGGCCACCCCGGCACGACCGCGTAGTCGAAGGTGAAGGCCCCGGCCAGGATGGCGTCCTTCGAGAAGAAGCCGGCGAACGGGAAGATGCCGGCGATGGCCAGGCAGTAGATGAGGAAGGTCCAGCGCGTGATGGGCATCTTCCTCGCGAGACCACCCATCTTCATCACGTCCTCCTCGTTGGCGAGCGCGTGCATGATCGAGCCCGCGCCGAGGAAGAGGCCGGCCTTGAAGAAGGCGTGCGTCATCAGATGAAACACGCCCGCCGAGTAGGCGCGCGTGCCCACGCCGATGAACATGAACCCGAGCTGGCTCACCGTCGAGTAGGCCAGGATCTTCTTGATCGGCCGCGCGGTGAGACCCATCGTCGCCGCGAAGAGCGCCGTCACCGCGCCCACGCTCGCCACGAGCGCCGGCACGAACGGGTCGAGCGCGAACACGAAGTGCATGCGCGCGACCAGGTAGACGCCCGCGGTCACCATCGTGGCCGCGTGGATGAGCGCCGAGACCGGCGTCGGACCGGCCATGGCGTCTGGTAGCCAGATGTAGAGCGGGATCTGCGCCGACTTGCCCGTGCAGCCGAGGAAGAGGCAGAGCGCCGCGATCGTGCCGTAGGCCGCGTTCCAGTGGAACGGCTGCGCCAGCTGGTGGATCGCCGCCGGCTGCGCGATGTCCTCATAGGTCAGCGTCCCGGTCGCGCTGAAGACCATGAACATGCCGAGGAGGAAGCCGAAGTCACCGACGCGGTTGACGATGAACGCCTTGCGCCCGGCGTAGGCGTTGGCGTCCTTGGTGTACCAGAACCCGATGAGGAGGTACGAGCACAGGCCCACGCCCTCCCAGCCCACGAACGTGACCGGCATCGAGTCGCCGAGCACGAGGATGAGCATCGCCCCGGTGAAGAGGTTGAGGTACCCGAAGAAGCGGTGGTAGCCCGGGTCCTCCTCCATGTACGAGGTCGAGTAGAGGTGGATGAGGAAGCCCACGGTCGTGATGACGAGCGTCATCAGCGACGACAGGCGATCGAGCAGGAGCCCGGGCGCGATGTGGATCGAATACCGATCCACCCCCTCGGTGGCATAGAACCAGTCGCCCTCGAAGAAGCGCGAGCGCAGGACCAGGTTCTCCTCGCCGTGGAGGACGAACGCCGCCTTCCAGGCCACCAGCATGGCCAGGATGACCGCGCCGCAGCCCACCATGGACACGAACAGCCGTCCGAAGCGGCGGCCGAAGCCGAGGTTGATCGCCGCGCCGGCGAGGGGGAGAAGCGGGATCAGGTAAAGAGGAAAGTTGCCGTCCATGTCAGTGTTTCATCAGCGTGAGCTCGTCGAGGTTCACGCTGTGCCGGTTGCGGAAGATACCCACCACGATCGCCAGCCCCACCGCGGCCTCGGCCGCGGCGATGGCGATCACCATGAACGCGAAGACGTGGAAGCGCACATCCTGGCGCGCCCGCGCAAAGGCGAGCAGCGTCAGGTTGGCGGCGTTGAGCATGAGCTCGACCGACATGAGCACGATGAGCGCGTTGCGCCGGTAGATGAAGCCGGCCACGCCCAGCGCGAACAAGAGTGCGCCGAGGACCAGGAAATCTTGCACGGGGATCATGGATGGCTCCCTGCGTCTGACGGCTCGGCCGCCGTGGGCGGCGACTCCTCGAGTCCGAGCTGCTGCATTTGGCGCGGGGTACGCGCGACCACCACGGCCGCGATCACCGCGATCAGGAGCAACAGCGAGATCGCCTCGAAGGGGAACAGGTAGTCGCTGAACAGCACCTCGCCGACGCTCGCCACGCCGCCCCACTCTCCAGGCAGGTCGCCGAGCGTCACCTCGGGCTTCCAGTCGAGGAGGTAGAAAGAGAGCCCGACGAGACCGCCCGAAGACAGCCCGATGCCGAGCACCCGCGACAGCAAGCCGCGGCGCGCCCAGGGGTCCATCTCGTCGCGGTTGAGCACCATGACCACGAACACGAACAGGGTCATGATGGCGCCCGCATAGACCAGCACCTGCAGCGCCGCGAGGAAGTGCGCCGACAGGCACACGTACACCACCGCCAGGGCGAAGAAGGTGGCGACGAGCGACATGACCGCCGACACGGCGTTGCGGCGGGTGATCGTGAAGAGCGACCCGCCGAGGACGAAGATGATGGCGAAGGCCCAGAAGATGATGCGATCGGCGCTCATACCCGCGGCTCCGGCATGGCCACCACCTTGCGGTTCTCGCGCGCCTCGAAGTCGGCGCGGAACTTGGTGAGGAAGCCGAGCATCGGCCAGGCCGCGGCGTCGCCGAGCGGGCAGATGGTGTTACCGGCGATGCCATTGGCGATGGAGGCGCAGAGCTCGGTGTCGCCCGGCCGGCCATGGCCCTGGGCCATACGCGTCGCCACGCGGGCGAGCCAACCCGTCCCCTCGCGGCACGGCGTGCACTGACCACAGGACTCGTGCGCGTAGAAGCGCATGAGGCGGGCGCACACCGCCACCATGTCGGTCGTCTCGTCCATCACCACCATCCCGCCCGAGCCCGCCTGGCTGCGCAGGATCTTGCCGCCGCCCATGTCGAAGTTCACGCCCGGCCGCACCTCGACCGGCTTGATGAGCTCGGAGTTGGCCAGGGCGTCGGCCTCGATGGGCACGTCGATCTCGTCGGGGGTGACCACCGGCACCGACGAGCCACCCGGGATCACGCCCTTGAGCTTGCGACCGTCGAGCATGCCGCCGCACACGTCCTCGATGATCTCGCGCATCGTGGTCTGCATGGGCAGCTCGTAGACGCCCGGCCGGTTGACGTGGCCCGACACACAGATGAGCCGCGTGCCGCCCGAGCGCCCCATGCCGAGCTCGGCGAACCACTGCCCGCCCTTGTCGATGATGGACGGCAGGTTGGCGATGGTCTCGACATTGTTGACGATGGTGGGCTTGCCGAACAGGCCCTTGACCGCGGGGAACGGCGGCTTGACGCGCGGCCAGCCGCGCTTGCCCTCGAGCGAGTTGAGGAGCGACGTCTCCTCGCCGCAGATGTAGGCCCCGGCGCCGCGGTGCACGGTCAGCTCGGTCGTGAAGGTGCCGCCCTTGCACGCGAGCGGCTTGCCGAGGAAGCCGCGGGCATAGGCCTCGTCCACCGCGCGCTGGAGCACGCGGGCCTCGCGGATCATCTCGCCACGGATATAGATGTAGGAGTGGGGCGAGCCGAGCGCGTAGGAGCCGATGATCACCCCCTCGATGAGGAGGTGGGGGTCCCAGTAGATGATCTCGCGGTCCTTGCAGGTGGCCGGCTCGGACTCGTCGGCGTTGACCACCAGATAGGCGTCCTCGCCCTTGGGCACGAAGGTCCACTTGAGGCCGGTGGGGAAGCCCGCGCCGCCGCGGCCGCGGAGGTTCGACTTCTTCACCTCCTCGATGATCGCGGCGCGCTCCATCCCGAGCGCCTTGGGCACGACGCCATAGGCGCCGCAGCTCAGCGCGCCATCGATGGTGTTGGCGCCCTCGACGCCGAAGTTCCTCGAGACGATCTTGGTCGAGCGATCGGCAGGCATCAGTATTCAGGCTCCGGGTGGGTCGCGAGTTCCTGCAGCATGCGATCCACCTTTTCGTCGGTGTCGAGGCGCAGGAAGTAGCGGGGACCACAGATCACCGCGGGGGCGTCGGCGCAGGCGGCCAGACACTCCTCCTCGATGAGGGTGAACTTCTTGTCGGGCGTGGTCTCGTCCACCTGGATGCCGAGCTTCTGGCTGATGCGGTCGAGCACGCGATAGCCGCCGCGCAGCATGCACGAGATGTTGGTGCACACCATGAGCAGGTTCTCGCCCACGGGCTGCCGGCGGCGGCGGAACATCGTGTAGAAGGTGACCACGCCATGCACGTGGGCGACGGGCAGCTCGAGCGTGTTCGACACGAGCTCGATGACCTCGTCAGGTAGGTAGCCAAACTCCGCTTGGGCGATGTGGAGGACGGGCAGACACGCCGCCTGTGCGTTGGGATAACGCGAGCGGGCGGCTGCGATCTTCTGCATCGCCTCGTCCGAAAACGAGAGTGCCATGATTCCTCGGGCAGGAAGAGAGCCCGAGGAACGCTATGCAATGGACCAGCGGATGTCAAGAACCACCCCGCGGGCCGGGCGCCGGGGGGAGCCCGGGTGGGGCAGGGGGACACAGCCGGGACTATGACGGAGCGGGCCCCGGTGTTAGTCTGCGCGGCACGTTCCGGCGCCTGCCGATTTGATGGGGAGTGAAACGAATGAAACGGATGGCTTTTTCCGCGCTCGTCGGTGCCTTGCTGCTCGTGGGGAGGTCCTGGCCGGCCCAGGCCGCGGACGACGAGTTCGACAAGGTGGAGATCAAGGTCCACAAGGTGGCCGGCAACATCTATATGCTGGAGGGCGAAGGCGGCAACATCGGCGTATCGGTCGGACCGGACGGCATCGTCATCGTGGATGACGAATTCGCCCCTCTCGCGCCCAAGATCAAGGCGGCGCTGCGGAGCGTCGGCCAGGACAAGCCCCTCAAGTTCGTCCTCAACACCCACTACCACGGCGATCACACGGGCGGGAACGTGGTCTTCGGCGAGAGCGCGCCCATCATCGCGCACGAGAACGTGCGGAACCGCCTGGCCTCGGCGAGCAAGGCGCGCAACGGGCGAGAGCGACCGCCGGCGCCCAAGACCGCGCTGCCGGTCATCACCTTCCACGACACCGTGTCCGTGCACATCAACGGCGAGGAGATCCGGGCCATCCACTTCCCCGCCGGCCACACCGACGGCGACAGCATGATCTACTTCGTCGGTTCGAACGTCGTCCACACCGGTGACGACTTCGTCACCTACGGCTATCCGTTCATCGATCTCGCCGCGGGCGGCAGCGTGAAGGGCCTCGTGGCCAACTGGGACAAGGCGTTCGCGCTCCTGCCCGCGGACGTGAAGGTCATCCCCGGGCACGGACCCATCTCCACGCTGGCCGACGTACGTCGCTTCATCGGCATGCTGAAGGACGCGATCGCCGCCGTGTCGAGCGGCATGAAGCAGGGCAAGAACCTCGAGCAGCTGAAGAAGGACAAGGTGCTCGCCGCCCTCGAACCCGCCTGGGGCAAAGGCTTCCTCAAGGCCGACGAGTTCATCGAGATCATCTACAAGGATCTCGGCGGGAAGTAACCGGAGTAACCGCCCCCCCCTCCGCACCCGCCGAGCGGCGTGCCACCCTAACGCCCGAAGCAGCCCCCTTAGCGCTGGAAACAACCACCCTAACGCCCGAAGCTACCACCCTAACGCCCGAAGCTACCGCCGTAACGGTGGAAGCAACCACCGTAATGGTGGAAGCAACCACCGTAATGGCGGAAGCAACCCCCTCATGGCGGAAGCAGCCCCCTAACGGGGTGCGAGTTCAGTTCGTGAGCTGTCTTTATGCCGCCGTGCAGCGAGGTGCCCCTTGAATCTCCAGCTCCTGGCCAGCGTCCGCCCGTCGATGCAGGATGGTGCCATGCGCAAGGTCGTGATCCATCGTCCCGGCGGCTACGAGGCGCTGCGTCTCGAAGAGCATCCCGACCCCCGACCCGGCCCGGGCGAGGTCCTGGTCGAGGTCACGGCCGCGGGTGTGAACTACGCCGACTGCGTCGTGCGCATGGGCCTCTACGCCTCGGCCAAGAAATACGTGGGCTGGCCCATCACCCCGGGGTTCGAGTTCGCCGGTCGCGTGGCCGGCCTCGGCGACGGCGTCACCGACCTCGCGCCGGGCACGGCCGTCTTCGGCGTCACCCGCTTTGGCGGCTACGCCAGCCACGTCGTCGTGCCGCGGCACCAGCTCTGGCCCGTGCCGCCCCACCTCGACCCCGCCGAGGCCGCGGCCCTGCCGGCGGTGATGCTGACCGCCTACTACGCCCTCTTCGAGCTCGTCCATCCCCGCCCGGGGAATCTCCTCCTCGTCCACTCCGCCGCCGGCGGCGTGGGCGGCTCATTGCTCCAGCTCGCCCGCATCGCCGGCTGCCGGACGGTGGCGGTCGTCGGGGCGGCGCACAAGGTCGCCCCTGCCCGCGACCTCGGCGCCACCGACGTCATCGACCGCTCGAGCGAGGATCTATGGTCGGCGGCGCGCCGGTACGCCCCCGCGGGCTACGACGCCGTCTTCGACGCCAACGGGGTCGACACACTCCGCCAGAGCTACCGGCACCTCGCGGCGCCCGGGAAGCTGGTCGTCTACGGCTTCCACAGCATGCTGCCGCGGGGCGGCGGCCGACCGAACTGGCTCAAGCTCGCCTACGACTACCTGCGCACCCCACGCTTCAACCCGCTCGACCTCACCAATGACAACCGCAGCGTGCTCGCCTTCAACCTCTCCTACCTCTTCGAGGCCGAGTCCCTCCTCACCGAGTCCATGACGCGCCTTTGCGGCTGGCTCGCCGACGCCCGTCTCCGCCCGCCGCCCATCACCCGCTACCCGCTCGCCGATGTGGCGTCCGCGCACCGCACCCTCGAGTCCGGCGCGACCGTGGGCAAGCTCGTGCTCACGATGTGACGGAACCGAACCCACCGGCCCCGGGCGCGGCCCTTTGCGTCCCGGTCCCGGCGTGCTTACCCTGGCAGGCATGAAGCCTCGCACCCGACGCCAGGTCTGGACCGCCCGCGCCGTGGCCATGTCCGTCGATGCCCTGCAGCTCGCGCTCGTACCGCTCTTTGGCGAGGGCGTCGCCTCACCGGCCAACGTCGCGATCGACTGCCTACTCTTCGGCTTCCTCGTCTGGTACCTCGGCTTCCACGTCGCCTTCCTCCCCTCCTTTGTCGCCGAGGAGGTCCCCCTCCTCAACCTGGCGCCGAGCTGGACGGCGGCGGTGCTCCTGGCCACGCGCAAAACAGCGGCGGCCCCGGCGGAGCTGCCCCCGAGCTCAGAGCCGGCGCCGCACCGCGCGCAATAGCCCCGCGGCGTAATCGATGCCCGCGGGCGTGCGCGAGCCATGCCACGAGAGGTACTCGCCGTCGGCGACCTGGAAGCGCTCGCGGCCCAGGCCGGTGAGCTCGGCGAGCTCGGGGATGTGCTTGTCCTGGAAGGGGAAGGGCTCGGTGCCGAGCAGCACCACGTCGGGCGCGAGGCGCGTGAGGTCCGCGGCCGTGATCTCCGGGTAGCGTTCGGCCCGCTCGCCGAACACGTTGTCGCCGCCGGCCTGCGCGAGGAGCCCGTGGACGAAGGTGTCGCGGTTCACGCTCATCCACGGCTTGCGCCAGATGAGGTAGGCGAAGCGCACCGGCGGCCCGGCCTCGGCCTCGCGCCGCACGCGCGCCGCCCGCGCCTCGATGTCCGTGGCGATGCGCTCGGCCTCGGCCGGTCGCTCGAGCGCGACGCCGATGGTGCGCACCATGTCCGCCGCGCCCTGGCAATCGCGCGGGAACGTGGTGAGGCAGCGCACGCCGGCCGCGCGCAGGGCCGTCTCGTCCTCGCGGCGGTTCTCCTCCTCGTTGAAGAGGACGAGGTCCGGCTCAAGCTCAACGATGCGCTCGACCCGCGGCGTCTTGGTGCCGCCCACCTTCTCGATGGCGCCGACGCGCTCCCGCGGATGGACGCAGTACTCGGTGATGCCCACGAGCTCGTCGCCGCGGCCGAGGTCGAAGACAAGCTCGGTGAGGCTCGGGCACAAGGAGACGATGCGCATCGGCCCAAGGTAGCACCGCCGCGGCACGGACTGGAGCGCTCGCGCGGCGCGACGACGACGCGCTACTTGCGCCGCCGCTTCGCGGGCGCGGGCGGCGGCTTGATCTGATCGAGGAGGAGCGCGGCGCGCTTCTTCACCTTGGGGTTGTCCGACCGCGCCGCCGCCTGGCGTAGCTCGGGCACGGCCGCGGCACCCACGTACTTGAGCAGGATGCCGCGCGCCAGGCGATAGGTGGGGTCGTCGAGCGAGCGGATGACGTTTCGCTGCAGCGGCTTGTCCGTCCGCAGCGAGCGCCGCAGCACGATGGCCTCGGCGTAGGTGTGGAGCCCGTCGCTGCGCCAGTTCTTGCGGAAGTAGGCGTGGCCGAGGAGGAGCGCCGCGTCGGCGTCGCGCGGCGAGCGGCGGCGCACGGCGTACAGCTCCTCGAGCCCTTCGTCGAGCTGCCCTTTGGCGATGAGCTGCCCGGCATGGCGCACCGTGGCCGGCCGTTGCGGCGCTCCGGGTTGCGCGGCCTGCCGTTCGAGCTGCGCCCCCGGGGTGTCTTGCGGCATGGGCTCATCGACCCCATCGTCCTCGCCGGCGTCATGATCGGCCGGCGCGGCCGGCGGTGCTTGGACCGGGCTCGCGGTGCCGGCCGGGGCCTGGGGCGCAGGCGCAGGCGATGAGGGAGATGGGGCGGGTGACGCGCTCGGCGGCGTGGCGGCCGGACGTTGACCCTCCACTGCGGCCCGATTCGGGGCAGAAGGGGGCCTGGTCCCGGCGGGCCGACGGGTGCCCGGCTCGCTCCCGGCCGACCCTCCGAGCACAGAGACCGTAGGACGCGGTTCGATCGGACCGTGGGCCTGGCCCTCGGAGCCGATGCCCAGGGCGCGCCGTGCCGCCGGATCCAGCCCCACCCAGACCCCGCCGCCGCCGAGGAGCACGAGCGCTGCCCAGGCCCAGAGGCGACGTCGGGATCGTGGCCGGGCCGGGGCGCGGCTTCCGGGCGGAGACACGAGCGCGGTCTGTGCCGGATCCGGGGCCACGGATCGTTTGGGCGGCGACGCCGCGGCGCGTGCGCTCTTGATGCCCGGGACGGTGGGGTCCCCGACGGGTACCGCCCCGGATGATGCGACGTGGATGGGTTTCGCGGGATCCGCGGCGGCCCCGGGCTGCGCATCGGCCAGGACCGCCGGGGTCGCCGACGGCGTCAGGGGCTGTAGCGATCGGAAGGGCTTGGCGGCGGCCAGGCTGTCGGCCTCTGCCGTCGCGGCCAGGGCCGCGGCGAACGCCTCCGCGGTCTGCCAGCGGTGCTCCGGCTCCTTGGCCAGCGAGCGCAGGAGGGCGACCTCGAGCGCCTCGCTCACCCCGCACTCCGGCGCGGCCTGCCGCAGCGGCACGGGCGGCTTGTCGAGGTGCATGCGCAGCACCGCCATCGGGTTCTCGGCGTAGAACGGCGGCCGGCCGACCACCATCTCGTAGAGGATCACGCCCACGGCGTAGATGTCCGAGCGCAGATCGACGCTCGACCCGAGCGCCTGCTCGGGCGACATGTAATAGGGCGTGCCCATCGCCGTGCCCGTCTGCGTGAGCTTGAGCACGCTCTCTTCGCCGTCCATGAACTTGGCCAGGCCGAAGTCGAGGATCTTGACCACCGGCGCCGCGGGCCCGCGACCGGCCCCGGCGGCCGGCGCGCCTTCGAGGAGGATGATGTTCTCCGGCTTGAGATCCCGGTGCACGACGCCGCTCTCGTGCGCGTGATGGATCCCCTCGAGGATCTGGCGCGTGAGCGCGACGGCCCACACCGGCTCGATCGCCCCTTCCTTGAGCACGTGATCGAGGGACCGGCCGCGGTGATACTCCATCACCAGGAAGGGCGTGGTCCCTTCGACGCCGGAGTCGAGCACGCGGGTCAGGTGGGGGTGCGACAGCCGCGCCATGGCCTCCGCCTCGCGCTCGAAGCGTTTGACGAAGTTCGGCTGCAGCGCGAAGCCCTCGTGCAGGAGCTTGACCGCCACGGTCTGGCCGTTGCCGAGGGCCGTGGCGCGATAGACCGCGCCCATGGCGCCGGCCCCCAGACACTCTTCGAGCCGGTAGCGTCCTCCCAGGAGGGAGCCAAGACGCGGGTCGGCCAGCTCTTTCATACTCATGCCGGCCCCCAGCTTACCGGAACCCGTGCCAGGAGACCGGCGGAACCATGATCAGGGCTTCTTTTCGCCACCCGGTGGGCCAACGTTCGAGACGGTCCCTTCAGCGCCCAGTCCCTCGTCCGAGTGAATACTGATCCATCCACCGATACACCTGCTTGCGGTTGCGGCCCATCATCCGCGCCACCCGGCTCACGTTGCCGTCACACTGTTCGAGCAGGGCCACGAGGTGATCGCGCGAAGGCGGTTTGACCGGCGCGTCATCCTCCACCGGCGGCGTCCGCGCCGGCGGCGCCGCGGTCCCCCCGGGCGGGGTCTCGGGGGCGGACGGCGCCGCGGCGCTCACCGCCTCGGCCTGGAACTCCCCATCGAGCATCGAGCGCTCCCAGCGCTTGGCCTGGGGATGCAGCACGGCGAGGCGCTCAGCCAGCTTGACCAGCTCACGGACGTTGCGCGGCCACGCGTGGCGGAGGAGCGTCTCGACGAACTCCGCGCTCATGCGTCGTTCGCCGAGCTCGCGCGTGGCCAGGAACCGCGTGAAGAGCGGCACGATGTCCTCGCGCCGTTCGACGAGCGCCGGCGGCCGCAGGATGACGCCGGCGACGCGGGCGTAGAGGTCCTCGCGGAACCGGCCGGCGCGCACCGCGGCCTGCAGATCGACGTTGGTGGCCACGACGATGCGCGCGTTGACCGTGATCGATTGCGTCGCGCCGAGCGGGGTCACCTCGTGGTTCTCGAGGGCGCGGAGGAGCTTGGGCTGCGACTCGAGGGGCAGCTCGCCCACCTCGTCGAGGAACAGGGTCCCGTCCTGGGCGCGCACGAAGGCGCCGTCCTCGTCGGAGGAGGCGCCCGTGTAGGCGCCCTTGCGGTGCCCGAAGAGCAGGTTCTCGACCAGGGCCGCGGGCAGGGCGGCGCAGTTGATGGCCACGAACGCGCCCGCGCGCCCGCTCGCGGCGTGCACGGCCCGCGCGACCAGCTCCTTGCCCGTGCCGGTGGGGCCGATGGCCAGGACCACGAGCTCGCTCGGCGCCACGCGGCGGATGGTGGTGCGGAGCTCGTGCACCCCGGGGGCGCGGCCCACCATGCCGAGCCCTTCGGCGTCCTCGTGGGGCGCGGGCAGGCCGTGCCCCACGACGAGCACGGTGTGGCCGAGCCGCACCACGTCGCCCGGCGCGAGCACCGCCTCGGTCACCCGGCGGCCATTGAGGTACGAGCCGTAGCTCGAGTTGGAATCGACGAGGGTGAGCGTGTCGCCGGCCAGGCGCACGAGCCCGTGGCGCCGCGACACCGCCGGGTCGGGCAGGACCAGGCAGCGGGCCGGCCAGGCGCGGGGATCCCGTTCGCGCCCGATGCGCAGCTCCCCCTCCTCGAGGACGATCATGGAGTCGTAGTCGAGCCGCCCTGGGCACACGGCCACGAAGAGCGTCCAGGGGCAGGGTTCTTGACCGGGATCTTGATCCGAGGCCGGCGGGAGGGTCAGCGCATCCGGCGGGAGGGTTCGCGCATCCCGGCTATCGGCGCTCATGGGATTCTCTTTCGGCGGTGGTGGGCTGGCCATGGAACTCGGCTCCCCCGACCTGACGAGGAGCGGTGACGTCTCATCTTTGATGGGCCGGCGTCGCCCGTCAAGCCGCACGTCCCATCTGTGACAAGAGTGTCCCCGTCCCACACCGGAGGGGCGCATTTCCCTGTCCCCGTCCCACTCGAGGCCGCCTCCCGGCCCCGGGACAAGGATCGCCGATCCCCACCGAACCCCTTGGGCCGCACGGGCAAGGGCGTGACCCCGCCAAGACGCTCCAGGTCTGGCACGCCGCTTGGATAAGCCTCCCCGTGAGAGCGACCGAGCGCACCGCCAGGAGGCGAGCCTCGGGACGCTCGAGCGGCGCACGACCCCCGATCTGGTCCATGCGCCGCGGCGGCCATCACCCATTTTGGACGACCGCGTCTCGGGGACGCGGCGCACTTGGACGAAAAGGAGACTCCCATGAAGCGCACCCTCTCGACCCTCATCGCCCTGTCGACCCTCGCCATCGCCGGTTCCGCACACGCTGGCGACACGTGCGCGTACGTCATGGGCACCATCAACAGCAAGCTCGTCGCCACCCCCGCGGTCCTCGTCACCACCCCGGACGTCAGCGCGGCCGTCAGCCCGGCCCGCGTGGTCGTCGACCAGAGCACCCAGCAGATCCTGGGCTATCGCCTGAGCCTCCCGGGCGAGGACGTCATCCTCCCCGAGAACGGCATCTTCGTCCCCGGCCAGAGCTGGCTCATCAACACCTACGCCGCCAGCCTCGCCGCCATCGGCCTCGGCAACTACACCTGCGTCAACCTCGGCGTGACCACCCCGGCCGTCCCGATCTTCGTGCCCGCGTCCTACCTCCAGGTCCCAGGCGTGGCGAGCGACGTCCCCGGCGTCACCCTCAACATCGGCAACAAGCAGGTGACCGTCCCCGGCCGCACCGTCTCGCTCCCGAGCCACACCGTCGTCATCCCCCAGATCGATGAGACCGTCGCCCCGATCCACGTCGAGACCCCGAACCAGACCGTCGCCATCGAGTTCGCCGTCCGCGTCGTCGCCAAGTTCATGCCCGCCCTGGCCGCCGACAGCGCCGGCCTCATCGACTCGCTGCCCTAACCGAGCTCCTCCTCCGGTCCTGAGCCCGCTCCCTTCGCCTCCCTGAGCTCCTCCCGGCGCCCGCACGCTCCGTCGCTAACTCCCTTACGCCGACGGAGACTGCGGGCGCTGCTCTATGGGATAGCCCGCCCCCACCCAGGCGCTCGTGCCGCCCACCACGTTGGCAATGCGATGAAAGCCGTAGCGCTTGAGCAAGCTGCAGGCGGCGCTCGAGCGGTAGCCGCTGGCGCAGACCACGGCCCAGGGGCGGGTCGGGTCGAGCGTGGGCAGCTCCCGCTCGAGACGGTCGAGGGGCACGCTGATGGCGCCCGGGATGTGGCCGCCCGCGTATTCGCCGGGGCGACGTACATCGAGCACCCTGCGAGGCCGCCCGTCATTGAGCTCCCGATGGAGCTCGGCGACGTCGAGCTGGGGCACGCGGGCGAGGACGTGGCCGGCCTGCTCCCACGCGGCCACGCCCCCGGCGAGCGAGCCCACGACGTTCTCGAAGCCGACGCGGGCGAGCCGGATGCGCGCCTCGTGGACCATGGAGTCGGGGT
>DATAGU010000039.1:0-4415 GCA_036263495.1 Polyangia bacterium
CGGCCGCGCCGCCACAAATGGTGGCCATGGTCAACGCCGTCCAGCCGCCCAACGCCTACCTGCAAAAGCCCGTCGATCTGCGCGAGATGCTGGACGTCATCCAGGACGTCCTCGCACGTCGCCCCCCGCCCAAGTAACGCCTCGTCGCCCCCACGCACCGACATCGCGAGGACGCCAGCGCGGCGAAGGCCGCCTCGGCTGCCGGGCTCCAGACCGCGCGCCTTAGCGCACGATCTGCCAGTGGAACGTGTAGTTGATCGCGGTCGGGACGGTCTGGTTGGTCTTGCTGCGGGCGGCCGACAGCACGCGGCAACGCGTCTTCATCCAGGTGATCGCAAAGTCGTTGAGCATCTTGTGCGGCCCACGCACCACGCGGACGCCCACCACCTTGGCCTGGTCGCTGATCTCGACCCGCAGGATCGTGTCCCCCTCGATGCCCTGCTCGCGCATCTCCTCGGGGTAGAGCTCCTCGGGCACCTGGCACGAGTTGTCGTCGAAGCGGGGGTAGTCCTTGATCTCGAGCGGCGAGGCCGGACGGAACACCGAGGCCGGCGCGGAGCCGGGCGGCGCCGGCGCGAGCGGCCGGACCGCCTCCTTGGGCGCCGTGTTCTTGGGATCGGCGACCGTGGTGTTGCCGACGTTGACCGCGAAGGACGACTCGCCCTCGGTGGTGGACGCCATCGACACGCCGAACACCGGCTTGGGCGGCTCCGCCGGCGGCGTCTTGGGCGGCTCCTTGGGCGTCTCGTTGGGGATGGGCGCCTGCGGCGGCGCGGGCGGCTGCGGCTGCCGCACCCGGACCGGCTTGGGCGGCGGCGGCGGCGTCTCCTTGGGGGGTGGCAGCGGCGGCGTCGCGACCACCGGGGGCGGCGGCGCGGGCTTCTTCACGTCCACCTGGATGATCTGCGGCAGGAGACTCGGGCGCGGCACGTGCCAGAGCACGAGCGCGAGCGCGAAGACACAGTGGAGGAGAAGGGAGCCGAGGGCTCCTATTTGCTCCGGTGCCCGGTTCACGGCGTTGCGTCGATGTTCAGCGCAAAGCGGGTGACGCCGAGGGACTTCACGAGATCGATGAGGTGCATCACGTCGCCGTACGGCACCCCCTTGTCGCCCGCGATCACCGCCTGGATCTGCTGGTTCTTCGCCGCATCGGCCTTGATGCGGTCGCGCGCCATCGGCTCGGTGACCTTGTCCTCACCATAATAGAGCGTCCCGTCCTTGCGCAGCGTGAGCGAGATCGTGGACTTGGGCGTCTCGTCGCCGGTGGCGGCCTTGGGCAGCTCGACCTTGATGGACGGGTTGTTCACGATGAGCGGCGCCGCCACCATCATGATGATGAGCAGCACCAGCGTCACGTCGACGAGCGGGGTGACGTTGATCTCCGAGATGGTCGCGCCGCTGCCGCCGTCGTCGTCCTCGTACTGCGGTCCGGTGCCGGCCATGGCTACTTGGCCTCCGCCGCCTTGGAGGTCTCACCGCGGCCCATCTCGGCCAGCACCTCGTGCGCCAGGGTGTCGGCGTGGGCCACGCGCTCGCGCACCTGCCCGTTGAAGTAGTTGAAGGCGATGACCGCCGGGATGGCCACGATGAGGCCGACCGCCGTGGCGATGAGGGCCTCGGACAGCGAGCCCATGACCGCCTCCGGCCCCTGGCCGCGGCGCGCGGCGAGGTCGTGGAACGCCTTGATGACGCCGATGACCGTGCCGAACAGACCGACGAAGGGGGCGTTGTTGCCGAGCGTGCCGAGGAAGGCGAGGTTGCGCTGCAGGCGCAGCTTGGCGCGCGCCTTGGCGCCGGTCATGGCCTCGCCCACGGCCATCGGGCCCTGGTTGAACTTGGCCAATCCGGCCATCACCACCTCGCTCTCGATGGCCCCGGGGCGCTCGGCCACGCGCTGGCGCGCCTTCTCGAGGTTCCGCTGCCCGAGGAGGTCCTTCAACTCAGCCCGCAGGCCCTCGAAATCCACCGCGTTGCTGCGGAAGTAGATCAGGCGTTCGATCATGATCGCGACGCTCACCACCGACAGCGCGATGAGGAGCCAGAGCACCCATTCCGCGCCGAACAGCGCCACCGTCAGCAACCGATCCGTAAGACTCATCTGGAAGACTCCGTGCACATGGTCTGTCTTGAACTGGATGAAGGGGTTGGATACCGCAAGGTCTGTCTGCGTTGGCCGGCTCGTCCATGCCCTGGCCGGGGGTAGTACATACCGCAGTTCCAGCGGCGCGGCCATCCGGACCGTGCATGGCCAGGCACCTGGCGCAGGCGCGCAGATCGCCCTTGTCACCGGGTCCTGGAGTCTCCGAGCATCTCCGGATGCGACCCCAGCACAAGCCGCGCCGTCTTCGTCCCATGCTGGCCATGGCCAGCATCGGATTCCTGTGGTGCTCCGCAGCGCACGCCAAGGGCACGGGCACGGGCGCCCCCAAGGCCCCGTGCGACGTCATCGATCTCATGCCCGAGTTCTGGCGCGCCTGGGACGCGGGCCAGGGCCAGCCGCCGCCCGAGCGCGTGCAGACCCTCCGCCGCCGCTTCCTCGACGCCCACATCGACCTCTATCGCGCCGCGCTCGGCGACGATCACCTGACCGACAAGCAGCTCGGCAACCTGGTCCAGCTGGTCGGGATGGCGGAGGCGCCCATGCGGCGCATCAGCAAGGAGCTGCCCGAGGTGGTGTGCGCCGAGATCCCGCGCCTCCGCCGCTTCGGGCGCTTCCCCACGGAACACAACATCTATATATGGCCCTCCCTGCTCACCTCCGATGGCACGCTGCGGCCGATCGAGGGCCGGCTGCGTTCCTTTCTCGGGCCGGACGTGATCGCCTACGTCCGCCCCCACGCGAAGAGCCACCGCGCCTTCGTGGATCACGAGCTGTTTCACCTCCTCCACTCGCAGGAGAACGCGGAGGCCGACGTCATCCTCAAGGCCGACGTCCCGCCGCTCTACCAGACGCTGTGGGTCGAAGGGCTGCCGACCTTCTTCTCGCGCGACCAGAACCCCACGGCGCCCCTGTCCGAGATCCTGGCGTCCGACACGCTGGAGGCGCAGGCCGCCCCGCGCCTCGCCGAGTGGGCCGCACAGCTCGCGGCCCGGTTCGACTCCACCGACGAGAAGGATCTGAAGACATACTTCTGGTTCCGCACCGAGCCGGGCGAGGTCCCGGTGCGCGTCGGGTACTACGTCGGCATGCGGGTCGCCCAAGACGTGTACGAGACGCACGGCCGCGACTGGAAGAAGATGATCGCGCTCGCGGGGCCGGCCTTGAAGGAGGCCGTTCGGCGCAGCCTGGAGAAGCTGTCGCGGAAGTAGACGGAGGGAGGAGGGGGAGGATCACGAGCACGGAGCGTGCTCGGAGATGGGGGCCTGGCGAGCCTGCGGCGAGGCCTTTTCCCAGAGAGCGATCGTCGGGACGAACCGTTCCCGCATACGTGCCACACGCTCTGCCGGGCCCCATCTCATGGAGGGGATAAGAGGAAGGAAAGAGGAGCTACGCGGCCTCGGGCCGCTGCGGCGTCACCGGGGAAGCCACCTGCGACGGCGCCACCCCCTTCGTCTCCGGCGCCTTCTTCTTGCGCTGGCGCGTACGCACCGCCTTCGCCGCGGCCGCCGAGCGATAGGAGCGCGTCTTCTCGTACTTCTTGAGAAGCACCCGGTAGCCCGCACGGCGCGAACGCTTGTCCACCGCGCCGGCCGACGAAGAGATGATCTGGTGACGCCGGTTGTCGTGGAAGCGCTCGCTCTCCGACACGATCTGAGACAGCCTGTCGAGCGCCCGACGATACGCACGGAGCCGCTTGATCTTCACGGTCAACCCCACCAGCTCCGTGATGTCCGAATCAGGAATGCCGGCCATCTCGCCGAACTCTTCCTGATTGCTCACCATCTCCACCTCCGCGTCGTCGTACCCGTCCTGCTCGGTGCGGATCCCGGCGAGTTCTCCGGGAGGCACTGTGATCAGGTCCTCCTTGAGGGAGCTCGCGTCGATGACGAGGTCCCCCGGCTTTGGTTCCGCTACTGTTTTGCCTGGCATGGTCTCTCCTACTGGTTGCGTTTCCTCTGGGAGCGGGCGCTCGGGGACTTATCTACGATGGTTTTTTCGAGCGGCAAGGGATTGGTGCAATTTTCTTTTTCTTTCGCATTCTCTGTGTGAGCAAAGACACAGATGTTTCTCGTGTGTCTTGGAACTGAAAGGGAGCCGATAGAATTTACGAGGCGACTCGATTGAAATCGTGCAAGCGATTGCAGGTCGGTGTGGGCGGCAGGAGCATACCTGCCCCCACCAGACAGATAGCCTGCGTCACGACCCCCCACATAGACGGGCCCCCAGGGCCTACTTCACGAGCCCCGAGCCCTACTTCACTAGCCCCAAGCCCTACTTCACTAGCCCCACCCCTCTACTTCACTAGCCCCACCCC
>DATAGU010000040.1:0-5069 GCA_036263495.1 Polyangia bacterium
CCTCCCCCCCGAGCGCGACCGCGCCCTCCCCGGCCACACCGACGACGTCTACCAGCTCCTCTACACCGCCGACGGCCACACCCTCGTCTCCACCAGCCGCGACCTCAGCCTGCACTGGTGGCGCCTCCCCGCCGCCCCCGACGACCCCGACGCCTCACTCCGCGGCCACCGCGACACCGCCTACCGCATCGCCCTCCTCCCCGACGGCACCCACGTCGTCTCCGCCAGCTACGACCAGACCGTGCGCCTCTGGCCCCTCGCCCCCTGCGCCCCGAACACCGCGGGCACCATGGACACCGCCTGCCCCGCCGGGCGGATCATCATCGAGCACCCGAGCCCCACCCGCAGCGTCGCCGTCTCCCCCGACGGCCAGCTCATCGCCTCCGGCAACGCCGACGGCGAAGTCCGCCTCTGGCGCCCCTCCGGCGGCCCCGCCCCCATCCTCCACGGCCCCCGCGGCGTCATCCGCGCCCTCGCCTTCTCCCCCGACGGCAAGACCCTCGCCGCGGGCGACGAACGCGGCGAGCTCTGGCGCTGGGACCTCACCACCGCCCACCCCGAAGCCCAGCGCCTCCCCGGCACCGGCAAGACCGTCGAGACCCTCGCCTACTCCCACGACGGCCACCTCCTCGCCAGCGCCGATCGCGACGGCGCCGTGCGCCTCTGGCACACCGACACCGGCGCCCTCCGCGTCCTCGGCCACCACGAAGGCGCCGTCCGCGACGTCGCCTTCGCCCCCCACGATCAAACCCTCGCCTCCGCCGGCGAAGACGGCGGCGTGCAGCTCTTCGATCTCCCCGCCGGCACCGGCCACCTCCTCGGCCGCCACCACGAGAGCGTCCACAAGCTCGCCTACGCCCCCGACGGCACCCTCCTCGCCTCCGCCAGCCAGGACCACAGCGTGCGCCTGTGGCACCTCCCCACCCGCAGCCTCCACCAGATCCTCTGGCACGAGCACGAGACCACCTACGTCACCTTCGCCCCCGACGGCCGCACCCTCGCCGTGGCCGGCACCGGCGGCAGCGTCCGCCTCTGGCCCATCGACCCCACCGCCCCGCCCACCGAACCCGCCGCCCTGCGCGCCTGGCTCCTTGGCCTCTCCACCGCGCGCCTCGGCCCCCGCCAGCGCCTCGCCACCCCGCCCGTGGACTAGCCGCACACCGATCCTTTGACACCGCCCCCGCGACCCGCTTAGCTCCCTCCCCGAGGCGCCCCCCCCGCCCGCCCCCATATCGATGACCGCCTGAAGAGGAGACATTCATGCTGGGACCCTCGCGCACCACCGCCGCACTACGACTCGGCGGCCTCGCCCTCACGCTCATGACCCTCGGCGCCTGCCGGGTCGATCCCTGCGCCGAACAGACCGGCGCGTGCCTGGTCGTGGAAGTACGCGGCTCGGTCGGCAACCTCACCGGCCTGCGCGTGCGCCTCGACGGCACAACCGCCGCCCAGAGAGACCTCTACTATCCCACCAGCCACTCACTCCCCATCCGCATCGGCGTAATCCCGCCCACGACCTCGGGCGCCGCCACCGTCCGCGCCGCCGGCTTCCGCCAAAACCAGACCGTCGGCTACGGCCGCACCGACATCACCCTGACCTCGGCGCTCCGCGCCACCGTTGTCGTCACCCTCTCGCCGAGCGCCGGCGACTGTGCCGACGGCATCCAGGACGGCGACGAGAGCGACCGCGACTGCGGCGGCAGCTGCCCCGCCGCCTGCCCCGCCGCCCTGGCCGACCCGGATCGCGACGCCCCCCTCGACATCGTCACCGACAACGACAACGACGCCCTCCCCGACACATCCTACTAACGACTCCGTCCCATAGCCCCCGAGCCGAAACACATCTTGTCCACCTGCTGCAGCGCACCCAGCGACGCATCCAACGGACGTGTTTCCGCCCGAGCCAGCGAAGCGAGGGTCTGTGGGGTCCCCCCGCGGGCGAGTTTCGCAGGACCGGCCTTCCTTCAGTTCTTCCGATAGAAGAAGGCCGGTCCGAGGATTGTCTGAGCCAGCGGGGGGACCCCACAGACCCTCGCGTGACGCCCCCTCTGACGCCATAGAACCAACCTAGCCTCGAAGCGGACGCGCAGCCCCCGCAACCCGCACCGAAATATTTGAACGCCCCCCCGCGATCGGTTTCAATTATAGAGAGCGACATCCCCCTTGACCCTGGGCCGTCCCTCCGAACGGCCGACCCTCAGGCTCCCGTAGCGAGGACATCATGAAACTGTGGGCACAATGCTTCGGCGTCCTGCTCCTGACCGCCTGCGCCACCCCGCAGACCGTCCTGATCAACGGCCAGCAGGTACCGCGCATCCAGCTCGGCTACACCGACGGCCGCTACTTCGCCTTCACCCACAAGGGTGCCGTCCCCGTGGCGCCCGAGCAGCGCCCCGCCAACGTCTTCGACGGCGGGCGCATCTACGGCATCGTCTGCGGCCTCGACTTCACCTACGACGTCTGGTACCGCGGCGGCAGCATCATCCTCACCGGCTTCGTCCGCCGGAACGGCATCCCCACCCGCAACAACATCCCGAGCCAGCTCTACGTGCGCGACCGCGACGGCGTCCGCGAGATCTCCGGCTACGTCGGCCAGACCATCGGCTACTCGACCATCGATCTCCAGCTCACGCCCGACGCCCTCCACGGCCGCGTCGCGCGCCGCCACTACGACCTCGTGGCCGGCGCGGAGGACGGCTACACCGGCACCGTCGAGCAGGGCGGCTACAGCAACCCCTTCACCGGCTGGGGCCGCCAGGCCCTGTGGTCCATGCCCCCCGAGGACCAGGCCGTCCTCCTCTCCAAGGTGCTCGCCTGCAGCTACCTCTACCCCTGGTCGGGCGCCTCGCGCTGGAGCGCCCCCATCCAGCAGGTCTACTTCGCCCGCCCCAGCACCCCCGCCGCCCCGCCGCCCCCTCCCGCACCACCCGCCCCCTGAAACAACCTAGCTCCCCACCCTCCATCGCCCGCTCCCCCCACGAGCGGCACGGCGTTTGCTCTTCGTCCCCCGCATGAACACGAAGACACCCCATCCACCCCAGACCCGACGCCCCGAGGAGAACCCCATGCCCCCCAAGACGCCGACCCCGCCCACCCGCTCCACCCCCTCGCCGCGCCTGCCCCTCATGCGCCAGATCCTGCGCCGCCTCGGCCAGTCCCTCCAGGACCGCCGTACACCAGAGAGCGGCGGCGATGGCGCCGCTGCCGACGCTGGCGAGGCCCCGGATCAAACCAGCTTCAACTGCAACAACCCCCAGGATCCCTCGAACTAAAACCGCCGCCCCCTCCCTCCGCCGTATCGCCCGCGCCCCGGTCGCGGTATCATGTCCGCCGGATGCGCGACGGCGACTCCGATCCCACCTCGACAGTCGATCAAGTCCTCCCCAACGAACGCAACCCCGATCACCCCAAACCCTACATCTTCGTCGTCCTCCACTGCGATCGCCCCCTCGCCGGCGGCGCCCGCTACAACCTCGTCGAGCTCGACCGCGTCACCATCGGCCGCGGCACACGGCGGAGCGCCCACCTCGACGCCGCCGAGCGCACCCTCCACCTCCGCCTGCCGAGCAACATCATCTCCTCCCAGCACGCCTGCATCGAGCGCACCTTCGGCCCCTGGCGCCTCAAAGACGCCGGCTCGCGCAACGGCACCTACGTCAACGGCGAGCGCGCCGTCGACCTCGACCTCCAGGACGGCGACATCATCCAGATCGGCCCCGTCATCCTGCGCTTCCGCGCCGCCCTCCTCCCCGACAGCCCCGACCTCGACATCGCCGACCCACGGCCCGCCGTCCGCGGCCTCACCACCCTCGTCCCCGACCTCGGCGCGCGCCACCAGGCCTTCCCCTCCATCGCCCGCTCCCCCGCGTCCGTCCTCCTCCTCGGCGAGACCGGCACCGGCAAAGAGGTCATGGCCCACGCCATCCACAGCCTCTCCGAGCGCCCCGGCCCCCTCGTCGCCATCAACTGCGGCGGCCTGGTCGCGAACCTCGTCGAGAGCCACCTCTTCGGCCACAAGAAAGGCGCCTTCACCGGCGCCGCCCGCGACGAGCCCGGCTACGTGCGCGCCGCCCACCGCGGCACCCTGTTCCTCGACGAGATCGGCGACCTCCCCCTGCCCGTGCAGGCCGCCCTCCTGCGCGTCCTCCAGGAGCGCGAAGTCGTGCCCGTGGGCAGCACCCAGGCGATCCAAGTCGACCTGCGCGTCCTCGCCGCCACCCACCGTCCCCTCGAACAGATGGCCACCGCCGGCGGCTTCCGCAAAGACCTCCTCGCGCGCCTCTCCGGCTACTGCCTGGAGCTCACCCCCTTGCGCGAGCGCCGCGAAGACCTCGGCCTCCTCCTCGGCGACCTCCTGCGCCGACCCGACATCGCCCAGGGCGAGTCCCTCAGCCTCCAGCCCGACGCCGGCCTGCTCCTCGTGCAATACGACTGGCCGCTCAACATCCGCGAGCTCCACCAGTGCCTCGTCGCCGCCGCCGCCCTGGCGCAAGACGGCGTCATCGAAGTCGACCACCTCCCCGCCCCCGTCCGCCGCGCCCCACCCCTGCGCCCCGTCCTCTCGGCGAGCCTCCAGGACCCCGATAGCTTGCGGCGGACGCTCATCCATCTCCTCCAGTACCACCAGGGCAACATCACCAACGTGGCGCGCGACCTCGGCAAGGCGCGCGTGCAGATCCATCGCTGGCTGCAACGCCTGGGGCTGGACGCACAGGATTTTCGCCCTCCCAGGCCGAAGAGTGAGCCTGAAGCGTGAGGGCCCTTACCGGTTTTCGTCACTGGAACAGTAACGTTACTGTTACAGTAACATGTAACACTTCCTGTAACACTCGCCCGACGGCAGATCCGACGAGTCCATCTCCAGACCGTCCTGCCCAGGATCTGGGAGGGCGTCTCTGGCTCCCGGTCCCTCCGTACGCGGTAGCTGGGCCCCCTGCACGAGCCCTGAACCCCCCTGCACGAGCCCCGAGCCCCCCTGCACGAGCCTCGAGCCCCCCTGCACGAACCCCGAGCCCCCCTGCACGAACCCCGAGCCCCCCTGCACGAGCCCCGAGCCCCCCTGCACGAAC
>DATAGU010000041.1:0-11918 GCA_036263495.1 Polyangia bacterium
GGCCATGCTCTCCATGCTCGTGCTCGTGTTCATCCCCTTCTCCGTGGGCGTGGGCATGGCCTTCTGCTACCGCGAGAGCGGGGGGACCTGGCGCTTCATCGGGCTCGGCAACTTCATCAACATCCTCGGGGCCAAGGACTACCCCCTCACCGACCCGTTCTCCTTCTACTTCACCCTGGTCGTGACGGCGCTCTGGACCGTGGCCAACGTGTCGCTCCACGTGCTCATCGGCGCGTCGCTCGCGCTCCTCCTCCGCGACCCCCTCCTCAAGCTGCGCGGCGTCTATCGGGTGCTCCTCATCGTGCCCTGGTCGATCCCGAACTACATCACCGCCCTCATCTGGAAGGCTATGTTCAACCGGCAGTTCGGCGCTATCAACGCGCTCCTCAAGCTGCTCGGCATGGAGCCCATCGCCTGGTTCTCGCGCTTCGCCACCGCGTTCGCCGCCAACCTCACCACCAACGTGTGGCTCGGCTTCCCCTTCATGATGGTGGTCACGCTCGGGGCCCTCGCCAACATCCCCAAGGAGCTCGAGGAGGCCGCGGCGCTCGACGGCGCGGACCGCTGGCAGCGGCTGCGCCACGTCATCCTGCCCAACCTCGCCCCCGCGCTCCTGCCCGCCGTCGTCCTCGGCGCCGTGTGGACCTTCAACATGTTCAACGTCGTGTTCCTGGTGTCGAACGGCGAGCCCGACGGCGCCACCGACATCCTCGTCTCCCAGGCCTATCGCTGGGCGTTCCAGCGCAACTACCGCTACGGCTACGCCGCCGCCTACGCCGTCCTCATCTTCCTCGTGCTCGCCGCGCAGACGGCGCTCAGCCGGCGCGTGTCGGGCACGTCCAAAGACGAAGGCTGACCTCCTCCGCGAGCCCGGCCGCCCCTCGCGCCCGCCTCGAACCGGCTACCAACCGACGTACGGGTATGCCAAACTGAGAGCTCATCCTCGGGAACTGGGAGGAACGATGAGGCGTCTAGGCGACGTTGCACGACGGTGCGCGGTGCTGGCCACGATCCACGGGCTCTGGCTCGGCGGGACCGGGATCACGCCCGCCCACGCCGATCCCCCCGCGCTCTCGGCGGCCCAGATCGCCGAGCGCGCGATCCCCTCGGTGGTGCTGATCAAGGTCTCGAACGGCCTCGGCAGCGGCTTCGTCGCCGGCCCCGACGGCCGCATCGCCACCAACCTGCACGTCATCGCCGGCAGCTCGCAGGTGACCATCGTCCTGCCCGACGGGCGCGAGTTCACCGACGTGGAGGTCATGGGCGTGGACGCCCGCCAGGACCTGGCGCTCCTCCGCATCTCGGCCAAGAACCTGCCCCCCGTGCTCCCGCTCGGCGACAGCGCCAAGGTCAAGCCCGGCGAGCGGGTGGTGGCCATTGGCAACCCCCTCGGGCTCGGCAACACCGTGAGCGATGGCCTCGTGAGCGGCCTGCGCGAGATCGCGCCCACGCTGAGCGTCATCCAGGTCTCGGCGCCGCTGTCGCCGGGGTCCTCGGGCGGGCCGCTCTTCAACGAGCGCGGCGAGGTGATCGGCATCTCCCGCTTCATCTCCACCGAGGGGCAGAACCTCAACTTCGGCGTCCCCGTCAACGCGCTCAAGCCCATGCTGACGGTCGCGCAGGGGACGCCGCTCGCGTCGTGGCTCCAGAAGGAGCTGCCCAAGCGCGAGGTGCCGCACCACAGCCTGAGCCTGCTCACCGGCTGCACCAACGAGCACCTCGGCGTCATCACGAACGGCCTGGCCAAGGCCATCGAGCTCGGCGCGCCCCTCTACAACGACGGCAACCAGGAGGCGTGCTTCCGCATCTACGAGGCCGCGGCGCTCGAGGTCGGCCGCAGGCTGAACGGGTGCTCCGGGCCCAAGCGCGCGCTCCTCGACGGCGTGCACAAGAGCGAGACCCTCGCCTCCTACGACAAGAAGGCGTGGGCCATGCGCGACGCCTTCGACGGCGTCCTCGACGTGATCCTGCGCCACGCCCAGGCCACCAAGCGCATCCCCGGCGGGGCCGCGGCGAGCGGGCCCAAGGCGCCCGCGCGCGTGGTGCCGAACCACCCCGTGAGCGTCCTCAAGGGCTGCTCGGCCGAGAACATGAACCGCATCAGCGGGGCCATCAACGGCGCCATCGAGGTCGGCGGCACCCTCTACGACGAGGGCAATCACGAGGCCTGCGTGCGCATCTACGAGGGGGCGATCCTCGAGCTCGAGGGTAAGGTGCCGGGCTGCGCCGGACTCAAGCGCGCGCTCGCCGCCGGCCGGCACGAGGCGGGCCGGCGTCCCGCCTACAGCGACAAGGCCTGGGCATTGCGCGACGCCTTCGACGGCGTGCTCGACGTCATCTCGCGCGGGAGCCACCCCTAGGCCCGAGGCCCTCAGCCTCAGCCTCAGCCCGCGGGCGTGAGCGGGCCGCGCTCCGCCCGCCTCCGCCAATAAACCCATCCCATGAACTTCGATTGGACCGCGGAACAGGAGGAGCTGTACCAGCGCGTCCTCGGCTTTGCCCGCGCCGAGCTCAATCACGAGGTGCGCGAGCGTGAGCGCGAGCATCGCTTCGGCGCGGCCGAGTGGCGGCGCTGCGGCGCGTTCGGCCTGCTCGGCCTGAGCGCCCCCGAACGCCACCGCGGTCTCGGCCTGGGCGCGCTCACCACCGCGCGCGCCATCGAGGCGCTCGGCGCGGGGTGTGAGGACATGGGGCTCGTGTTCTCGATCTCGGCGCACCTGTTCGCCTGCGTCATGCCCATCGCCCAGTACGGCGGCGAGGCGCTGCGCGAGCGGGTCCTCGCGCGCCTTTGCAGCGGGGAGTGGATCGGCGCCAACGCCATCACCGAACCCGAGGCCGGCTCGGACGTGTACGCCCTGCGGGCCACCGCCGTGCGCGACGGCGACACCTACGTCCTCGACGGCACCAAGACCTACGTCACCAACGGCCCGGTGGCCGACTGCATCGTGGTCTACGCCTCGACCCAGCCGGCGCACGGGTACCTCGGCGTGAGCGCCTTTGTCGTGGAGCAGGGCACCCCCGGGCTCAGCCTCGGGCAGCCGTTCGTCAAGATGGGCCTCACCACCTCGCCCACCTCATCGCTCTACCTGCAAGGCTGCCGGGTGCCGGCGAGCCACCGGCTCGGGCAGGAGGGGCAGGGGGCAGCCGTCTTCACCGCCTCCATGCGCTGGGAGCGGTCGTGCCTGTTCGCCGGCTACCTCGGCGCCATGGAGCGGCAGCTCGAGCGGGTGATCGCGTTCGCGCGCGAGCGGCGCCAGTTCCGCAAGACGCTCGGCCAGCACCAGGCCATCGCGCACCGCATCGCCGACATGAAGCTGCGCCTCGAGAGCGCGCGGCTCCTCCTCTACCGCGCCTGCTGGCTCATCGATCGCAACGACGAGGCGGCGCTCGAGGTGTCCCTGGCCAAGCTGGCCGTGAGCGAGGCCGCCATCCGCTCGGGCCTCGACGCCATCCAGATCCACGGCGGGCTCGGCTACATCGCCGACAGCGGCGTCGAGCAGATGCTGCGCGACGCCATCCCCGCGACCATCTTCTCCGGCACCTCGGAGATCCAGCGCGACATCATCGCCCGCCGCCTGGGCCTGTAAGCCTCCGGGGGGAGGGCCGCGACCTGCTCGTGCGTCCGTCCGCGGGAGCGCAAAACCCCGATCGGGGCGACCGCGAGCGTCCGCACCTCGGGCGTTAACGCTTCCGCATCCTTGCAGACGTCTGTCCGGCGCGCATCGGCGTGGGTCGGGTCCCCGTTTCCGTTCGCGCGGCGGTCGCGGCCGTTGCGTCGGGTTCGCGAACGGTTGCGGAGGGTCCGCAAGCCGTTGCGTCGGGTTCGCAAACGGTTGCGGAGGGTCCGCAAGCCGTTGCGTCGGGTTCGCAAACGGTTGCGGGGGGCCCGCAAGCCGTTGCGTCGGGTTCGCGAACGGCTGCGCGGGGCCCGCAAGCCGTTGCGTCGGGTTCGCGAACGGTTGCGGGGGGGCCGCAAGCCGTTGCGTCGGGTTCGCAAACGGCCGCGGGAGGCCGGGGCGCGCGCGACGCAGCCCTGCAAACGCGCGCGGCGTGCGCAACGTCGCGTTGCGGCGAGCGCGCAGACGCACGGGAGCGCGTCGGCCGCTCCCGCGCTCTCGCAGACGGTTGCAAGGGCGCGGGGCGGTTTGATGCAGGGTCGCGGACCGGAACGACCTCCTGGGTGGCCTTGTTGTCAGGTCACGAACGAGAACGAACCCCCGTGTCCGGTGTTTGCCAGGCCGCGGACGGGAGCGAGCCCCCTGGGGCGGTCTCTTTACAAGTCGCGGACCGGAGCGGGACCCGAAACGGCCTTGGGCGCGGTTCGGGGCCGCGTACAATAAGGAGGAAGGAGGGGGCCCATGTACACCGTCATCGCCATCGCCGGTTTGCTCATCGCCGTGTGGTATTTCGCGCGCATGCGTGAGCTGTTCGTCCTCTCCATCCGGGACGGACAGACGCTCCTCGTACGCGGGCACATCCCGCGCAACCTCCTGATCGCATTGCAGGAGGTCCTCGCCCATCCGCCCGTCCCCTCGGGCACTGTCAAGGCCGTGCGCACCGAGCAGGGGGCCCAGCTGTCGGCCTCCGGTGACATCGACGAGCGCCGCGTGCAGCGCATGCGAAACATCTTCGGGATGTACCCCGTCTCCCAGCTCAGCGACGCACGCACCACGGAGCGGCGCACCCTGGGGCAGCTCCTCGGCATCGTCTGGCTGGCCTGGTGGTTCGATCGCCGCTCATGAGCGCGCTCCGCCTCGGCCAGAGGACCATCGAGGCCATCCGACCAGTGCCATAACCGCCCGCCCATCTCCCACCCGCGGCGCGGGCCCCCCGGCCTCCCGAGGAGAGTTACAGCTCGGGCAGTAGGGGTGTACTGAACAAGCGTCTCGAATCCCGGCGCATGGTTCGGTATCATGGGCACCCATCCGGGGGGCGACGTGCCCCACACGGCCGACCGGCTCCCTTGCCGGCCCGCATCGCCCAAGCGCCACCTCATCACAGGCAGGTTCCCATGCACAGCTCACCACACCGCCCTTGGCCTATCCATGCACGGTCTCGTGCGCGCCGCATCCTGGCCCTGGGGCCCCTCCTCCTGGCCGCGACGCTCACCCCGCGCGCCGCGCGCGCCGCGCAGAGCGCCGTCAGCACCCCCAGCACCTCGGTCAACACCTACTACGGCGCCCTGGGCACCCGGGTGCCCATCGCGGTGCCGGCCTTCCGCGGGCTCGAGCCGTCCCTCGAACTCTCCTACTCGTCGGCCGCCCTCGATGGCCAGGCCGGCATCGGCGCCGGGCTCGATGGCTTCTCCTTCATCGAGCGCGCCAGCGCCGCCAAGGGCGCCCCGCGCTACGACGCGACCGACATCTACCTCCTCGACGGCCAGGAGCTCGTCCCCTGCGCCGCCGGCAGCGCGAGCCCGAGCTGCACCACCGGCGGCACCCACTCCACCCGCATCGAGAACTACCAGCGCATCCGCTACGACGGCGCCGCCAACACCTGGACCGTGTGGCGCAAGGACGGGACGCGCCAGGTCTTCACCTCCATCTACCCCGCCTACCGCGCCGGCGTCCTCGTCGGCACCTTCCGCTGGGGCCTGGCGAGCGTCAGCGACACCTCCGCCAACACCGTCACCTACGGCTGGTGGTGCGACGGCAGCCCGGTGCTCGACTGCTACCCCGACACCGTCAGCTACAACGGCGCCACGGTGCGGATCTACCGCGAGCCGCGGCCCGACCCCATCACCTTCGGCAACGGCTCGAGCACCCTCGGCCGCTCGAGCTACCGCCTGAGGAGCGTCCTCGTCTCGTCGTCGGCCTCGACGCCGAGCACGCTCCGGGCCTATCGCCTGTCCTACGCTCAGAGCGGCCCCACCGGCCGCTCCCTCCTCGCCAGCGTGCAGCAGTACGGCCGTGACGTCGTCATCGACGGCGCCGGCACCATCGGCGGCGGCACCGCGCTCCCGGCCGTCACCTTCTCGTGGCAGGGCGAAGGCAACGCCTTTGCGTCCCTGGCCAACTGGGTCAACAACCCCTATATCGGCCCGGTCGGCGCCTGGACCCGCCTCGCCGACTTCAACGGCGACGGCAGGACCGATATCCTCCAGCAGTACAACTACGACAATTACGTCTACCTCTCGAACGGCGGCAGCTTCGGCGCTCCCGTCAACTGGGTCTCCAACCCCTATCGGGGCGACCCGCAATGGACCCAGGTCGGGGACTTCAACGGCGACGGCAAGGCCGACCTCTTCCAGCAGTACGGCTACAACACCTACGTCTACCTGTCGACCGGCTCGGGCTTCGCCGCCCCGGTGAACTGGGCCTACAACCCCTACCGCGGCGATGTCGCCGTCTGGACCCGCCTCGGTGACTTCAACGGCGACGGCAAGACCGACATGCTGCAGCAGTACGGCTACGACAACTACGTGTACCTGTCGACGGGCTCGAGCTTCGCGGCGCCGGTCAACTGGGGCTACAACCCCTATCGGAGCGACGCGCAATGGACCCAGTTCGGCGACTTCAATGGCGACGGGCGCATCGACCTGCTGCAGCAGTACAACAACGACAACTATGTGTACCTGTCGACGGGCTCGGGGTTCGCGGCGCCGGTCAACTGGGTGAACAACCCCTATCGCGGCCCGGTCGCGGCCTGGACGCGCTTCGGCGACTTCAACGGCGATGGCAAGACCGACCTGCTGCAGCAGTACAACTATGAGAACTACGTGTACCTGTCGACGGGGGCGAGCTTCGCGGCGCCGATCAACTGGGGCACCAACGTGTACCGCGGCGATCCCCAGTGGAGCCGCTTCGGGGACTTCAACGGCGACGGCAAGACCGACCTGCTGCAGCAGTACGGCAACCAGAACTACACGTTCCTCTCGACCGGCAACGGCTTCGCCGCGGTGACCGACTGGGGCACCAATCCCTACCGCGCCGACGCCCAGTGGACGAGCTATGCCGACTTCAACGGCGACGGCAAGCTCGACATGCTGCAGCAGTACGGCCAGGCCAACTACGTCTTCACGGCGAACCCCGGCGCCCTGCTCGTCACCGCCGTGGGCAACGGCCTCGGCGGCACCACCACCGCCGGCTACACGAACTCGACCGCCTGGTCCAACACCTACCTCCCGCTCGGCACCAACCTCCCCACCGTGTCCCTCCTCCGCAGCTGCGACGGCCGCGGCAACTGCTCGCAGACGAGCTACAGCTACCAGGGGGGCCTCTGGTCGAGCAGCGAGCGCCGCTTCCTCGGCTTCCGCAAGGTCACCAGCGTCCTCGACGCCGCCGGCAACTACACCGAGACCTACTACCACCAGCACGTCGGGTGCATCGCCAAGCCCGAGGTCACCTACTACCGCGACCCCGCGGGCAACCTCTATCGCTACTCCACCTTCGGCTACGCCGAGAGCGCGAGCCCGCCCTACACCTCGCTCATGACCGACCGCTGGGAGTACGAGTGCAACCTCTCGACCTCCTGCCGCCGCACCCTCATCCAGATCGGCTACGACCAGTACGGCAACGGCTACCTCACCTACGAGTACGGCGACTACGACGTGGCCGGCGACGAGCGCACCGCCCTGCGCGGCCTCTACCCCAACACGAGCGCCTACGTCGTGGGCCTGCCGGCGTACGAGAACATGTACGCCGGCATCGGCACGGGCGGCGCCCTCCTCAAGCAGACCCTCCACGAGTACGACGGCAACACGAGCTACGCCGCCGCGCCCACGCGCGGCCTCGTCACCCGCCAGCAGGCCTGGAACAACCAGACCGGCGGCTACATCACGCGCCGCTTCGGCTACGACGCCTGGGGCAACCGCACCTCCGAGACCGACGAGCTCGGCTACGCCAGCAGCACCGAGTACGACGCCGTGGATCACGTGCACGAGACCCGGCGCTGCAACGCGCTCGGGCAGTGCACGGCCAACGTGTGGGACAGCGGCCTTGACCGGCTGCGCTCCGAGACGGACATCAATGGCAACGTCACGAGCTACACCTACGATGCGCTCGGCCGCCCCCTCGAGACCCGCCTCGCCGACGGCAGCGTGCAGACCCTCGCCTACCTCGACCGCGGCGACCCCACGCTCCAGCGCGTGCGCAAGACCCTGTCCGACGGCACCGCCGACGGCCTCTGGACCGAGGTGTATGAGGACGGCCTCGGCCGCGAGTACAGGCGCGTGAAAGAAGGCGGCATCGTCGAGGAGACCCTCTACAGCGACGGCTCGCAGCGGGTGTGGAAGAAGTCCCTGGCGTACGGCCCGGGCGAGACGGCGCGCTACGTCGTCTTCGGCTTCGACGGCCTCGGCCGCCTGCGCACCGCCACCAACCCCGACGGCACCTCCGGCCAGCGCATCTACGGCAACGGCTTCGTGCGGACCCTCGACGAGACCGGCCGCGAGAAGGTGGTGTGGACCGACGCCTACGGCCAGACCTCGGCGGTGCAGGAGAAGGTGGCGAGCGGCTACC
Source organism: Polyangia bacterium (assembly GCA_036263495.1). Lineage (GTDB taxonomy): Bacteria > Myxococcota_A > Polyangia > Palsa-1104 > SHYY01 > DATAGU01. The sequence goes on from DATAGU010000041.1 coordinate 8,460, forward strand.
AGACCACCTCGTCCCAGTACGATCTCCTCGGCAACCTCGTGCGGGTGACCGACGCCCAGGGCAACCTCACCACCGTGAGCTGGGACTCGCTCGGCCGGAAACTGACCGGCTGCGATCCCGACACCGGGTGCACGAGCTACACCTACGCCGCCGCCGGCCACATCCTCAGCACCCGCGACGCCAAGGGCCAGACCAGCACCTTCACCTACGACGCCCTCGGCCGGCGCGTGACCAAGACCCTCGCCGACGGCCGTCAGATACGCTGGTACTACGACGAGGCTGGCCACGGCGCGGGCAAGGGCGTGCTCACGAGCGTGAGCGAGCTGTCGGGCAGCGAGTCGCGGAGCTACGACGCCGCCGGGCGCGTGATCTCGGCCACCAAGTGCGTGAGCGGCGTCTGTTACACCCTCGCCTACGGCTACGACGCGGCCGGCCGCCTCGCGCGCGTCACCTACCCCGACGGCGAGGTCGTGACCTACGGCTACGACGCGCAGGGCCGGGTGCAGAGCGTCGGCGGCTACGTGAGCGCCCTTGGCTACAACGCCCGCTCGCAGCTCCTCAGCGCGAGCTACACGAACGGCGCCACGTCGAGCTACGCCTACGCCGACGCGCGCCAGTGGCTGACCGGCGTCACCGTCGCCAGCGCCGCCGGGACCCTCTATCAGGCGAGCTACGGCTACGACGCGGGCGGCCGGGTGACGAGCATGTCCTCGTCGACCAACCCGATGTCGAACCTCGGCTACGGCTACGACGCGCTCGGCCGCCTGACCAGCGTGACGGGCAGCCAGGCGCACAGCTTCGCCTACGACGCCGTCGGCAACATGACGTCGAACGCGCAGCTCGGCGGCTACCAGTACGCCGACGCCGCGCACCGGCACGCCGTCACCACCGCCGGGAGCGGCGCGTACGGCTACGACGCCAACGGGTCGCTCGTGTCGGGCGGCGGCCGGACGTTCGTCTGGGACGCCGACAACCGCCTCGCCCAGGTCACGACCGCGAGCGGCGCCACCACGTTCTCCTATGACGCCGAGGGCCAGCGGGTGATGAAGAGCGGGCCCGGGGGCACCTACCGCTACTTCGGCCCGCTCGTCGAGCTCGGCCCCGCCGGGCTCACCAAGTACTACTACGCGGGCTCGCTCCTCGTCGCGCGGCGCGACCCGAGCGGCGCTGCCTGGTACCACACCGACCACGCCGGCTCGGTGCGTGCGCTCACCAACGCCGCCGGCCAGAAGACCGCGAGCTACGACTACGCGCCCTTTGGCGCCGTGGTGGCGGCGAGCGGCCCGCTCACGAGCCGCCTCGGCTACGGCGGCCACGTCACGGACGAGACCGGCCTCGTCTACATGAACGCCCGCTACTACGACCCGCAGCTCGGCCGGTTCATCTCCGCCGACGTGGTCGTACCCGCCTCGGAGAACCCGCAGGCCCTCAACCGCTACACCTACGTCTACAACAACCCCGTCTCCAACACCGATCCCACCGGCCACGTGCCCGTGGTGGCCGCCGTGGTCACCGCGTTCAGCGTCGGCGTGGCCACCGGCTTCGCCGGCGCCGCGTTCACCATCGCCGTCGTGGGCGCGGCCACCGTGGCGGCCGGCTACGTGCTCAAGGACCCGCTGCTCACGAGCCTGGGCGGCATCCTGCTCGGCGCCGCGGGCGGGTACATCTTCGGCGCCGGGTTCCTCGGCGGACCGCTCACGGCGCAGGCCGCCTTTGCCGGGGGCGCGGTCTCGGCGCTCACCTCGCCCATCAGCCCGCTCGATCCCAAGCTCAAGCAGGCCATCGGCTGGGCGTACAGCCTGCAGGGCCTCTTGAGCGACTCCCTGCACGTCGAGGAGCGCATCGACCAGGGCGCAGACCGCCTGGGGAGCCAGGTCAGCGAGGGCGATCGGGCGACCATCCTGGCGCAGAAGCAGGCCAGGCTCGACAGTCTGTCGGCGCAGGACCGAGCCCTCATCTCCGACCCGGCGCGCTGGACGTCGTCGCAGCGGCTCTATGGTGAGGCGGTCGAGCGCGCGACCCGCGGGGCGTTGAGCGCCGGGGAGGCCATCGCGCTGAACGCGAGCGGGGGCCTCGTGGGGCCGGGCAGTGGGCTCCTCACGCAGGCGCTGGAGGTCACGACCGGTTGGATCCCGGGCGTGCGCATCCACAGCGTGCTGCACGACGCCGGCGGGTTCCTGGCGCGGTCCGAGGGGTTTGGCGTCGGACCGGGGTACTTCTATCTCGGCTACAACGCCTTTGGTCTGCCGAAGACGCTGCCGATCGCGGGGCAGCTGGAAGGCTTGGCCGGCGGCGGCGCGCTGAACGCCATCTTCCCGCGGCTCTTCTGAGCGAAGCGGGTGACGGTATGAAAGAACCCAAGTTGCTCCCGTGCCCAGAGAGCGACGTCGTCGGGTTCTTTCATACCGTCACCGATCCTGTTTCAACTGATGGATGTGTCTGTCTTGTGGGGCGGGAACATGTGCGGCTCACGCTCCTTGATGGAGGCGCAGGTCCCCTTGGGGCTGACGATGACGTGGTCGAGGACTTCGATATTGAGAATCTGTCCGGCCTCGATGAGCGACTTCGTGAGCACGACATCTTGAGGCGAGGGGGTGAGCGAGCCGTCGGGGTGGTTGTGCGCCACGATGATCGCCTTCCCGCCGAGGAGGATCGCGTTTCGGAAGATGAGTGTCTTGTCGACCATCACGCTCGTCTGGGTCCCCGACGCAAGGCGCTTGAAGCCCAGGAGCTCGTGGGCCCCATCCAGGACCAACATCACGAAGTGCTCCTGATCCTCATCGAATTGCTCGAAGATGCCGCGGAGAACGACCTCGAATTCACCGGGGCGTCCAATGGTCAGGAGGGAGTGCTTCTCGGTCGAATAGATGCTCTTCTCGACCCTGATGATGATGGTGCGTAGCCGTCGCTTGTAGATGGTCTCCTGATACGTGAAGTCGCGGACGCGGCAGGCCATGGCCGCAGCCTAACGGCCCATGATGTTTCGTCAAGCAAAACCCGCTTTGCGAGGCGTGATAGGGTGCGCCCGGTGGGACTCGATGCCGCGGCGTGTCCGGTGCGGACGGTACACGGCGCTCACTGGGCGCGCGCATTCCCCGCGGCGGCGAGGCTCGCGTCTGAGGCGTCGTCAGGAATGGATTCGCCGACGGCGGTGGATGGTGAAGACGAGGCCGACCAGGCCACGCTGACCGGCAGCGCTGAAGACGCATCACGGCTTGGCGTGTTGGCCGACGAGGGGGAGCCGAGGGACGGTATTGAAGAACCCAAGTTGCCCTCATAACCGGAGAGCGACGTAGTTAGATTCTTGGTACCGCCACGGATCTTGCCCCACGGATCTTTCCCCTTGAATACCACCCCGATCCCTTCGGCTTTGAATCCGGTCACCCACCGTGCGGCACGCCCTCACTCTCCGCCCTCCTCCGGCCACAGCCAGGCGGCGCCGCGCACGCCGCTCGAGTC
>DATAGU010000042.1:0-13964 GCA_036263495.1 Polyangia bacterium
GGTACCGGCACTCAACCCCCCCCATACCAGCACTCAACCAGGGGGTACGCGACACTCAACCCCCCCATGCCGGCACTCAACCAGGGGGTCCGCGGCACTCAATCCCCCCGGTACCGGCATTTAATTCAACCCCTCCATGCCGGCATGCGCTGTGCCGCAATGCCTTCAGCTGTCTCACTGAGGGGTAGGGGAGGTGGACCTGGCATGGGGGATCGGGGTGGCACTCCAAGGTAACTGGGGGTATCCGCTGTGGCGCGAATACCCCAAGCTACTTGGCGACAGTCGCACCTTGGGGGGCCTGGGTCACTGGGCACGAAGCTGCGGGGCGCTGTACTAAGCCCCTCCGCGCCTTCTCTCGAAGGCGAAGAGCGATTTTTACACCTAGAGCGGTATCTGCTACGGTGCATGTCGGTCGCCCGCGGCCTGTACGGACGGTGGCCCATGCCCTGTTGCGCTCGCTCGCCATTATTCCATCCGCACGTGGAGGGGACGGATGACACTCATGCCCTACCGTGAACTCACCCCACCGCCCGAGAAGAACCGAACTATCGAGTACGGTCCTTTCCGACTCGCTTGGGTCAGGCTGACCGTCCTCGCGGTCCTAGCGGTCGCCATCGCCGGCTCCCTACGCCTCATGCTCTGCGTCGCGACCCTCGAGTGCAGCCGGGGCGAGGGGAGTTGCGAGCTCCGTCTGACCGGCCTGGGAACGAGGATCTACAGATTCGGCCTGTCGCAATTCCTTGGCGTCGAGATCATGACCTCGCAGCTCGTCGGGCGCTATGACCATTCGAGGGATTCGGGCAAGGCCTTCATCCCGCGGCTGGTGCTCGATACCGGTCCCCTGACCTTGTTCGACGTGGAGGAGACGGCGGCCACCCAGCTCCAGAAACAGGTAGGCCATTTCTTCGACGATGAGAGTCAAGCGTCGTTGTCGCTGACGCTCGAGCCGACGCAGGCCGGGCCCGTGGTTCAGCTCATCTTGTTATGCCCGTTGGCGCTCTTCTTTCTGATCTCCGGCCTACGGAGCGGTGGCGGCACGCTGCGGCTGTCGATCCAGGGCAACCTCCTCACGGTCCAACGTCGCTGGCTATGGGGCCGCGGACGCGTCGCCGAGTTCGCGGTCGACGGGATCGGCGGCGTGGAGGTCGAACGACGTGGACCGCGACGGCGCGCGAAGCTCCTCCTCCTTTTGAAAAACGGACACGAGGTCTCGCTGATGCGTCGGCCTCTCGACGCCACACGCCCTGAGGAGCACGAGCGGGTTGCGCACGAGCTCCGCGTCGTGCTGGCGTGTCCGATCCTGCCCGACGTGCAGCAGGGCGCCGAGCCGGAGCGTCCAGGCAATGACGCCGTGCTCGGTGGCGTAATCGGCGGCATTGGCGGTTTTGTCCTCGGGTTTGGCATGTTTCAAGCCAGCGACCTGCTGCTCAACAGCGTTGCCACCGATGGTAAGCCCGAGCGCCTGCTACTTGTATGCCTCCTCGTTCTCGGCGTCATAGGAGGGGTGCTCCTGGGCGTGCGGCGAACTCGCTGACAGATCCATCGCGCTCTCACCGCCGGCCGCGCCCCGAGGCGCTACGACGTGCTACGACGTGCACTTGGGGAGGAGGATGGCGCGGGCCACGACCGGCGTGGACGGGAGAGGGGCTTCTGAGGGGGCTTGGACGGCGCCGGGGGCTCTTGGGTGGGGGGCTTGCGCTTGTTGCGCGAGCGATGGAGCTGTGCGAGCCGCACCGTCGGCACCGCGCGTCCACGCCGCCGTCCGTCTGCGGCTCACGGCCTCCGGTTCGTCACCTCGATCCCCCCCACCCACTCATACGACCCCTCGCGCTTGTCGTTCACGAAGAAGCCCAGATCGAACGTCCCCTCCGTCGGCAGCGCGCAATGCAGCCGCCCCGACCGCGACGGCTCCCCGCACTGCGTCTCGTGCGTCTCCCCCGATGCCCCCCAGGTGAGCAGCACATACGCCCCACGCGGATTCTTCACCTCCACATCGATCGCCCCCGACACCGGCACCTGCGAGCGCGCCGGCGCCACCAGCTCGAGCCCGTACCGATAGAAGCTCGGCCGCAGCAGCGGCTGCCGCAGGAACTCGCTGCGACTGATCGGCCGCGCGCGATACTGCTGCACCTCGTCCTCCGGAAAATGCGTCACCCCAAAGACCTCCGGCGGCGTGAACAAATAATCGCTCGAATAGCCCTTCTTGAACCCCTCCTTGTCACTGGCGCTCCCCGCGTCCCAGGTCGCATCGAGGAGCACCCAGCGACCATTCACCTTCGCCGCGTTCCAGGCATGACCGAGCCCCTCCACCGTCGCCCCCATCGTCCGCGCGTCCCCCGGCACGAAGATCACCTCATCGCCCGTCACCTTCGCGATCTCGCGCACGAGATCCGCATACCCCGCGCAAACCCCCTTGCGGTTGCGGAACACCGGCTCCGCGTACGCCGCCTCCCGCGGGACCCCCCGCCCCGCCCGGTACTCCTCCAGCGCCGCCACGTCATACGCGATCCGATCCGCCACATAGTCGTGGATCGCCTTGACCCGCATCACCGGATCCTTTTCATGCTCGGCGATATAGCGCCCCACCGACTCGATACTCGTCTCCGCCTCCGGCGGCATCGCCTGGATGATCGGGTGCAGCACCGCCGGCATGGGCCACGCAGGCGCCTTCGCCTCGACCGCCCCCTCCCCCGTCTTGACCGCCCCCTCCCCCGCCTTCTCACGCCCTCCCGCATCACTCGGCGGTGGCGGAGCCTTCCCCCCCGTATCCGCCGGCCGCTCCCCCTTCTTCGCCGCCGTATCGCCGACCTCGTCCTTCTTCGCCACCTCGTCCTTCTTCCCCTCGTCGTCCCGGCGATACGGATTCTCGTGCGTCCACTTGTACAGCCACTCCAACCCCCCCGCCGCCACCACCAGCTCCCGCCGCACCCTCTCCGATAGCGGATCGTGCCGTCCCTCCAGCATCCAGTCCCCGCGCGTCGCCAGCGCCACGAACCCCTGCTGCGGGTACCGCGCCAGCATCACCGCCAGGAACGCGACATTGATCACCAGCGTGCGCAGCACCAGCCGATCGAAGAACGTGAGCACCCGCGGCCGCGGCGCCTTCCTCCGACCGCGCCGCCACGCCGCAAAGCCCTCCCAGAGGAGCGGCCCCACCGGAAACAGCAGCGCCCCCGCCGCCACCACCATCTGCGGCCGCTGATTGAAATACGCCGCCAGCGACGATCCCACCCAGACCCCGACGAGCGGCGTCGCGATCATGAGCAACACCACCGCCAGCTTGATCGCCCACCCGATCAACGTCCCCACACCCACAACACGAACCTTCCGCTCGCTGTCCTGCCCCATGGAGGCATGTTGACACGCGCCGCACCGCGACAGCAAACCCCACCGCCGAAGCCTTCCTTCGGCTAACTAAGCCGGCGAACTCAACGACCTCCCCGAAGTCAGCGCTTCGAGCTCACCGAGCAGCGTGGCGAAGCACTGCGGGCACGCCTTCCTCACTTCTTCCAGCTTCGCTCGCTCCAAGATCCAGGGTGCGTCGACAGTGTCCTGATACACAGGCTTCTTGCGATACTTATCAAAGAGCCGCTCCACGACGCGCTTGGGTGGCTGCTCCCCATTCTGATCTTCGACGGGCTGGCGCCACGCCCCTTTGAGTTGGTCCTGCGTCTTCAAGCGCTGCCGCAGCGCTTCTGGAGAGGCTAGGAGCAAGACCTCAAGGTCATGCTTGAGGCAATGCACCCGGAAGTGATCGCGCACGGCTGCCGGGAGACCCGCCGCGCGTTCGGTGAAGCGATCCATGAGGAGTCTCCGCAGCCCTGCAAGGGAGCCGTGGGCCTCCATCGGGTGGAAGTCCGGCAGCGCGAAGACCCAATCCTGGGGGGCATCGGCCAGATGAGCAGCGGCCTTGCGGGGACTGTCGTTGAGCACCTTCTCCTTGTTGCCGAGGGGGATGAAGTTGATCCCCACATGGTTTCTCTTGCCCTGATCGATTAGCGAGCGCAGCAGCTTCTCCAGCGCCGTGCGATCCGAAGGACCTTCGACATAGACGAGCACCTTCACGAGCGAGCCTCGAGCTCGTCGGAGATGTGCATCTGGATCAGGGCCTCGCCCCCGATCTCCTCGACCTCGCGGCGTAGCGCCGCATGGTCCCCGGGGCGCAAGAAGACGGCTCGCCCCTCGTCCTTGCGCATCACCGCGATCTCATCGAGCGTGAAGTGCGAGAGAAAGTAGGGGGAGTGGGTGGTGACGAGCACCTGGGTACGGGCCGAGGCTGCGCGCAGGAGCCCGGCGAGGATGGGTAGGACGCGCGGGTGGAGCCCCGTCTCCGGCTCATCGATGCAGATGAGCGGCGGTGGTGTGGGCATAAGGCAGAGCGTGGCCAGGCATAGGAAGCGCAGTGTGCCATCCGAGAGGTCGGCCAGTGTCAGCTCGCCCTTCACCCCACGCTCGCGCCAGGTGCCGATGACCGTGCCTGGCCCGCCATAGGGTTTGACCCCGAGCGACTCGAAATCTGGCACCGCCGAGCGCAGATGCGTCTCCAGCTCCTCCCAGCTATCAGGATGCTCGCTGCGTAGCCACATCAGCACGGCGCTCAAGTTGCCGCCGGCCTCTGCCAACTTCGGCTGGGGCTCGATGCGGGCAGGGCGACGAAGTGCTGCGACATGAGACACATCGAAGCCAGAGTAGAAGTGCCACGAGGATATGAACGCCTGTAGGCGGGCCGCCGTGGTCAGTTCAGGATCGAGCGCGCGGCGTAGTGCTAGTTCGTTTGGGGCGATGTTCCATGAGCGAGAGACAATTTTGGTACCGCTCCTCTCTTGCACGACACCTCTCCCCCCCTTGAAGCCGAGGTAGGCAAAGGCACGCGGTTCACCTTCCGCCCCAGAACCGGGACTCTCGAGTCGCTCCCGTGCCACCATGGGCTGCCCGATCGGGCCATGCAACTCCAAGGCGTAGCAGAGAGGGACTAGACGAAGATGGGCGATCTCGAAGGCTATTTCGAGGCGTTCAGGCCCCCCTACATGGAACAGGCGTTTGCCCACGCTTGCCGGATCGATCTCCGGGGGCAGCGGATGCTCAGCGACAAAGCGCAGGAAACCGAGCACGTCGAGCAGGCTGCTCTTGCCTGCCGCATTTGCGCCGATGATCACAGTGAGGTGGCCAAGACGAGCCGAGAAGCCGTCGAGGGCGCGATAACCGCTCACCTCCAACTGGATGATGCATGGCGGCGGCTCAGCCTTGTCTTTATCGGCCGCCCACCCCCCTAGGGCTGCCCAATCGATAGGCTCAAAGTCGAGGACGACCTCTATGATCTGGACCTCCGTCCAGAGCCCTGTAGAAGGCTCCTCGACCATGTATCCCCACCAGTCCCAGGGATAGAGAAACAACCCAGTAATGGCCGCCTGTCGCGCCTCTAGTCCCGCGAGAGAGGCCAATTCCTCCAGCTTCCATTTTCGTTCCGGATCCTTACGGTATGCCCGCCGTAACGTCAGGAGAAAACGGTCACAGTGCTCCCGCTGCGTGCGCGCTAACGCCGAATCGCATGCAGCGAGCCCATAGAGGCTGAGCAAGTAGCGGCGTGCTGTGCGTGTGATCTTTTCCCCCCCGATCAAGCGATCGATCTCAGCGCGGTGCTGCTCGTGGCGCGCGCGGAAGGCCTCTTCGCTTGGCAGCGCCTCTTGCTTCAGGGTCTCCGCGAGCAAGTCTTCGAGGATCGCGCGTTCGGTATCGCTGAGCTGGCTCAAGAACCCCTCCAGGCAGTGGGAACATAGGAGAGGAGAGCTTTATTTTCCAGGCGGGGGCGTCACTCGTGGAGTTCGTGCCCCATCGACGCGAGGCCCCTGAGCGTCAGGGACCGCAGCGCGACTCCGCAGGCATCGATACACAGGCACAGACCAACGCCATCAGCGTCGGCCGAGGACCCGGAGCGCGAAGGCCCCTGACGCTCAGGGGCCTCGCGCTCCGCCACATACCTACAAGACGTCGTACCGTTCCTCTTACGTTACGCCTTACGCCGCGGCCTCGACCAGCGCCGCCGCGCCCATCCCGCCGCCCACGCACATCGTCACGACGCCGTACTTCTTCCCGCGCCGCTTGAGCTCATGGAGGATCGTGAGCGTGAGCCGCGTCCCCGACACGCCGAGCGGATGCCCGAGCGCGATCGCGCCGCCGTTCACGTTCACCTTCTCCGGATCGATCCCGAGCTCGCGCACCACCGCCAGCGACTGCGCCGCGAACGCCTCATTCAGCTCGAACAGATCGATCTGATCCAGCTTGAGCCCCGCCTGCGCGAGCAGCTTCTTCACCGCCGGCACCGGCCCGATGCCCATGATCTCGGGCGGCACCCCCGCCACCGCGAAGTGCCGCAGGTACCCGAGCGGCTTCACCCCCAGCCGCTTCGCCCGCTCCCCCGACGCCACCACCACCGCCGCCGCGCCGTCCGTGAGCGGCGACGAATTGCCCGCCGTCACCGTCCCCGTGGGATCGAACGCAGGCTTGAGCTGCGCCAGCTTCTCGAGCGTCGTGTCCGGACGCACAAGCTCATCGCGCTCGAGCGTCACCTCGCGCGCGTTCTGCCCCTCGAAGACCTGCGTCTTGAGCGGCATCGTCTCGGCCGCGAAGCGCCGCTGCTCGATGGCCTGCGCCGCGCGCTGGTGCGAGCGCACCGCGAACGCGTCCTGATCCGCCCGACTGATCCCGTGCTTGCGCGCCAGGTTCTCGGCCGTGACGCCCATCGGCGTGTACACCTCGGGCCAGCGCTCCACGAGCTCCGGGTTGAGCGAGGGCTTGTACCCCGTCATCGGCACCATCGACATCGACTCCACGCCGCCCGCCACCGCCAGCTCCATCCCGCCCGCCGCGATGCGATCGCCCACGATCACGATCGACTGCAGCCCCGACGAGCAGAAGCGGTTGATGGTCATGGCCGGCACGTCCACCGGCAGACCGCCGAGCAGCGCGCCGATGCGCGCCACGTTGAGCCCCTGCTCCCCCTCGGGCATCGCGCACCCGAGCACCACGTCCTCCACTTCCTTCGGGTCCACCTTCGCGCGCGCCAGCGCCTCGCGGATGGCGGTCCCGGCCAGGGTGTCGGGCCGCGTGTCCTTGAGCGTCCCCTTCTGCGCCCGGCCAAACGGCGTCCGTACTCCTTCGACAATCACGACTTCACGCATGAGGATTCTCCTGTGGGACCCGCGCTTAGTTCCGCAGCGGCTTGTTGTTCATCAGCATGTACTGCATGCGCTCCTGACTCTTCGGCTCGCCGCACAGCGACACGAACGCCTCGCGCTCGAGCTCGAGCACGTACTGCTCGGTCACCCGCCCCGTCGGCGAGCAGCGCCCGCCGCACAGCACCCAGGCCAGCTTCGAGCCCACCACCACATCATGGTCCGAGATCTGGTGCGCCGCCCGCATCTGCTGGAGCGCGCTCCGGATCGTGGCGTAGCCCGACTCGCCCGGCAGCCGGAACGTCCGCAGCCGCGGCCGGCGATAGCCCGCCCGCGCCAGCCCGAGCACCGTCTGCTTGGCGTCGTAGATGAGCGAGTCGCGCTGCAGCGACACCCCGTCGCTCTCGCGCAGGAAGCCGTAGCCGCGCGCCTCCTCCGCCGACATCGACACCTTGCCCATCGCGATCGTCATGAAGATCTTCTGCACGAACGGGAACGGGTCGACGTCGTCCGGCAGGTGGCCGAGCGCCCGCGCCAGCAGCTCCTTGCAGCCGCCGCCCGCCGGGATCAGCCCCACGCCCGCCTCCACGAGCCCCATGTACAGCTCCGAGTGCCCCCGCGCCGCGTCGCCGTGCATCGCGATCTCCGCGCCGCCGCCGAGCGTCAGCCCGAACGGCGCCGTCACCACCGGCACGTCCGAGTAGCGCAGCCGCATGAGCGCGTCCTGCAGCTCCTTCGACATGCTCGTGATCGCGTCCCACTGCTTCTGCCCCGCCGCCATCACCACCAGGAACAGGTTCGCGCCCGCCGAGTACGCCTCGGGCGCCTGGTTGCCCACCACGAGCCCCACGAATTCGCGCTCCGCCCGCTCCACCGCGCGCTGCGTCATGCGGATCACGTCCGCGTCGATGGCGTTCATCTTCGTGTGCAACTCGAGGCACAGGACGCCGTCCCCGAGGTCGATGAGCGAGGCGCCGTCGTTGCGCTCGATCTCCTTGCCCGAGGCGCGCAGCGCGTCGAGCGACAGCGCGCGCGGCGAATCCGGCACCGTCTGCGCGCTCCGCTTCTTGGCGTCGAAGTAGCTCGGCGCCGCCGCGTCCCCGGCATAGAAGGACGTCCGCCCCGACGCCAGCATCTCCTTCACCCACGGCGCCGGGCTGAAGCCGTCCTTCTCCATCCGCTCCACCGTGGCCTGCACCCCGAGCGAATCCCACGTCTCGAACGGCCCCTGATCCCAGCCGAAGCCCCAGCGCATGGCCCGATCCATCTGCACGATGTCGTCCGCGATCTCGCCCAGGCGCCGCGACGCGTAGCACAGCGTCGCCGCCGTCACCTTCCAGGCGATCTGGGCCGCCGCGTCGCTCCCCGACACCACCGCGCGCACCCGCGCCCCCGCGTCTGGCTGCCCCTTGGCCGCCCCCACCGACGCGAACTTCGGCTTCTTCTGGGGCTGGTACTCGAGCGTCTTGAGATCCAGCGCCAGGATCCCGTCCTTCGACTTCTTGTAGAAGCCGCCGCCCGTCTTGTCGCCGAGCAGCTTCTTCTCCACCATCCGGGTCAGCACCTCCGGCACCTCGAAGGCGGCGCGCTGCTCGTCCTCGGGCAGGTTCTGGTAGCAGTTGCGCGCCACCTCGACCACCGTGTCCAGGCCCACGAGGTCCGCGGTCCGGAACACCGCCGACTTCGGCCGGCCCATCGGCGGCCCGAAGATGGCGTCCACCTCGTCCACCGACAGCCCCATCTCGAGCGCCGTGCGGATGAGGTACATCATCGCGAACACGCCGATCCGGTTGGCCACGAAGTTCGGCGTGTCCTTGCCGAAGATCACGCCCTTGCCGAGCACCTCGTCGGCGAAGCGCGAGACGCGCGCGGTCACCTCGGGCGCCGTGTCCGTGCCCGACACCACCTCGAGCAGCTTCATGTACCGGACCGGGTTGAAGAAGTGCAGCACCAGGAAGCGCCGCCGGAACGCCTCGCTCCGCCCCTGCGTGATGAGGGCGATCGGCAGGCCCGACGTGTTCGAGGCCACGATCGTATGCGGTCCAAGGAGCGGCTCGAGCTTCTCGAAGAGCGCCCGCTTGACCCCCGGGTCCTCCTTGACGGCCTCGATGATGAGGTCCGCCTTCCCGGCCTTCGCCAGATCGTCCTCGAAGTTGCCGACGGTGATGCGCTCCGCGTCCCGCGGGGTGAAGAACGCCGCCGGCTTGGCCTTGAGCGCTTTTTCGACGCCGGAACGCGCAAGCAGGTTGCGATCGTTCATCAGATTGGGTAAATCGGCGGGAGGAACGATGTCGAGCAGGAGCACATCGAGCCCCGCACCTGCCAGGTGGGCAGCAATGCCGCTGCCCATCACGCCGGCGCCGAGAACTGCTACCGTACGGATGCGTTCGTTCATGTGGAGTCCCTTTCCTGGTCCTGGTGTCGTCTCGTCGGTCGTCTTGTTGGGAGGGGGCAGACATACCGTTCGCCGGAGGGAGGCGTCAAGGCATGGAACGTAGACAGTATGAGCGCATAGGGTTACGCTCCGGGACGACCAAGATGAGACCCGCCAAAGAAAAAGAGCTGATGCTCGATACCCAGAATGAGGACAGCCAGCGCTTCGGCCAGGTCCTCGACTTCATGCGCGTCGTGTGGTCGGTGGCGCATGGCCTCCACTCGGCCTCCAAGCAGATGGAGTCCCAGATCGGCGTCACCGGTCCCCAGCGCCTGGTGATCCGCATCCTGGGCCGGCTCCCCGGCATCTCCGCCGGCCGCCTGGCGCGCACGCTGCACATCCACCCGAGCACGCTCACCGGCATCCTGCAGCGCCTCGAGCGGCGCCAGCTCATCACCCGCGCCACCGATCCCACCGACGCGCGCCGCGCCCTCTTCACCCTCACCGACAAGGGCAAGGAGATCGACGCGCTGCGCGCCGGCACGGTGGAGAACATTGTGCGCCGCGCCCTCGCCAAGCTGCCCCGCGACAAGGTCGAGGTGGCCCAGGACGTCCTGACCACGCTCGCCAAGGAGCTCGAGCGCGGTCCGTAACGCCGGCCCGGTCCGCCGCCCCCCGCACCCCCGCCTCTCTCCCTTCCGCCTCCATTCTCCGTCGAAGAGCACGAGCGCCTCGTAACCGTCGAGGAACTCGTGCTACTACTGCGCGCACGCCGGGCAAGCACTCGGTGTAGCCCCGCTCCAGATGCAGCAGACGAGCGCCAGTCATCGGGGACGGTCATGCACCGCCGGCCATCGACCCCCGCCCTTCACAACGAAAGGAGACGATCCATGAGCACCCACGGAACTTTCGTCTGGCATGAGCTGATGACCAAGAACCCGGACGCCGCCTTGAAGTTCTACAGCGAGCTGTTCGGCTGGAAGTACAAGACCGGCGACATGGGGCCCATGAAGTACCACGAGATCATGGTGGGCGACCGGCCCATCGGCGGCATCACCGGCACCATGGCCCCGGAGCAGCCCTCGGCCTGGAACGCCTACGTGACCGTGCCGAACGTGGACGCCGCGGTGGAGAAGGCGACCCGGCAAGGTGGCAAGGTGCTGGTACCGCCCATGGACATCCCGAACACCGGGCGCTTTGCCATGCTGGCCGATCCCTCGGGCGCGGCGATCGCCCCCTTCACCTACACGATGGAGGAGCAGAGCAAGCCCGGGGCGCTGGGCGAGCCTGGGACGTTCATCTGGAACGAGCTCATGACCGCGGACCCGCAGGGCGTGCAAGGTTTCTACAAGGAAACCTTTGGCTGGTCGATGCGCGCGCAGGACATGGGCCCGATGGGCACCTACCACCTGTTCGCGAGCGGCGGCAAGGACGTGGCCGGGATGATGAAGAAGCCCGCGGAGCTGCCGGTCTCGTTCTGGCTCTACTACGTCGCCGTGACCGACGTGGACGCGGCGCACAAGAAGGCGCTCTCGCTCGGCGCCACCGAGACCATGGCGCCGATGGAGGCCCCCGGGGTGGGGCGCTTCGCCGGGTTCATCGATCCGACGGGCGCCGCCCTCTCCCTGTTCAAGGGCGCCTCCATGTAACCCCCTCCCCTCCCCGCCTCGCTCTTCCCCCCCGTTCCGCGCCTCCTGCTCCTCCGGCGTCCACGTCCCTCAGCTGAACTTCGACGAAGAGAACACGTTCTCGAGGAGTCCGTCGATCTCGCCGATCATGCGGCGCGCGGTGTCCGAGTCGATCGCCTGCAGCGCCGCGCGGATCTCGTTCAGGTTCTTGAGCTGCGAGAAGAGCTGGATGTCCGACAGCGGCTCGCCGCTCGTGAGGAGGTTCCGGATCATGGCGAGCTCAGCCAGGATCTCGTCGAGGCCCGCGGCCCCCGCGCTGAAGCGGCGCTCCTCGGGGTGGTCGCGGTAGTAGCGCTCCACCACCGGGGCCACGATTTCCTCCAGGATCTCGGCCTGGTCGAGGTTGTTCCAGATGTGCTTGAGGATGAAGAAGTCCGAGTCGTTGACCGCGCTCCGCCCGGACACGATCGCCGAGGCGCCGAGGAGCTTGAGGAGCTTGACCGCGCGCCGGTCCGACACCGAGATGCCCTCGGAGCGGATCTGGAAGATGAGGCCCTTGTACTTGGCCAGGAAATCCTCCGACAGCGAGAAGGCGGTGTCGAACTCCCGGTGGAGCTCATGGACCTCGCGCGCCGAGATGATCGGCCGCACCCGCGCGTCCTCGCGGCCGGTGATCTTGGCCATCTCGTTCTCGAGGCCCTTCGAGACGAGGTTGTGGAAGTGGTAGCTGTCGAGGTTCTCCGAGCGCACCCGCAGGAGGAAGCGGTCGAAGATCGCGGCCAGGCTCTCGTCGTTGGGCACCTCGTTCGAGGCGCCGAACAGCGCGAGGAGCGGCACATTGAGGATCTTGGAGCCGTTCGAGAACGTGCGCTCGTTGAGGATGGTGAGGAGCGAGTTCAGGATCGCCGAGTTCGACTTGAAGACCTCGTCGAGGAACACCACCTCGGCCTCGGGCAGCATGGTCTCGGTGCGGCGCGTGTAGATGCCCTCGCGGAAGGCGCGGATGTCGACCGGACCGAACAGCTCGTTGGGCTCGGTGAACCGGGTGAGCAGGTACTCGAAGTACCGCGCGTCGACGAGGCGTGAGAGCAGGCGCACGAGCGCGCTCTTGGCCGTGCCCGGGGGCCCCACCAGCACCATGTGTTCGCCCGCCACGATGGAGATGATGAGCAGCCGGATGATCTCCTGCTTGTCGAGGAAGTGCTGCTCCATCACCCGGGCCACCTCCTGCAGGCGGGTCGCCAGGCGCTGGGTCGCGGGATTGGGACTGGGATTCATGGATGGTCGCTCGTCTCTCGGGTTGGGCTGACGCGGAAGCGCGCGCAGTGTAGCATCAGCACCGGCTCACGGTGCGATGCGGCTCAGCCGGTGCCGGCCACGAGCGGCACCTCCCCGATCGCACGCGCGATCAGCGACCGCAGCTCCGTCGTCCGGTTCGTCCCGCAGATGGCCTCGCAGTTCGCCGCGTACTCATTCACGCGCGCCATGAGGCGGGGATCGCGGCGGACATCGCTCGGTGCCGCCAGCTCCGGCGTGAGCCGCGCGAGCGCCGCGTAGATCCCGTAGAAGTCGCGCAGCGGCAGATCGCCCGGCATCCCGTGGCGCCGTGCCCCACCCCCACCCCCGGCCTCGCGCGACGCGAGCGCCTGACACAGGTGGAGGTGCGACGCGAAGGCGAGCACGAAGCGCGCCCGCCACGTCCCCGGTCGCTCCAGCTCCACCAGCATCGCCTGCCCGAGCGTGCTGCCTACCCGATCGAGCCCCTGCGCGAGCAGGTGGTAGGCGACGAGGCGGCACACCTGCGGCTCCACCAGCACCGAGGCCGCCCGCCCCAGCTCGAACTTGGGCTCGGCGCGCAGCGGGTGGAGCAGATCCGTGAGCGGGCTGCCGTCGAGCAGCGCGCGCACCACGGCGCCGCCGAGCGGGTGGGCCGCCGCCTCGCTGAAACAGTTCACGCGCCAGCGCTCCTCCCGCACCCGGCGGAGGTTGCGCCACGCCAGGAGTCGCCCCGGGGGCTCCTCGCCATGAAACTCACGCCGCCCCGCCCAGAACGTCACCCGCACGTCGTTGCGCCCGAGCTCGGGGAAGAGGTGCAGCACCGTGTGCCGCGCCACGAGGTCGTCGGCGTCCGTGGTGGCGGGGAGCCGTGCCAGCTCCGCCGCGTACTCGGCCACCTGCTCGAGGCGCCGGTCGCGCACCAGGGGGCCGGCCGCGGCGGGGTGGAGGAAGAACAGGAGATCGTGCAGGGCCACCGCCAGGCGCAGGGTGGCCACGTCGATCTGCGGCGCGATCGGATCGACGAGCAGGGTGGCGGCCGTCTCGGCCCGCGCCTCTCCGATGGCCGCCTCGAGCTGCACGTCATGCCCGGGCTCCCTGGCCGCCTCGACGAGCCGCGTGAGCCCGCGTTCTCCGAGCGGTGCGCCCACGCGCAGCTGCCCGCCGGCCACGAGCGGGAGGAGGAACTGCCGGCCGAAGGCATCGAAGAGGTTGACCTCCGCCATCACCCCTCCCACTCCATGACAGAGATACCGTCAGCCATCCACATCGGGGACCGATCCACGGCGAAACCCCCAGAGCGGGAACGCGCCCGCCGGGTCGTTCTCGATCAGAGGCTCCGTGGGCTGCGAGGTGGGCGGCAGCCGGGACGAGCGGTTGCGCACGTCCACCTCGAGCCGGCCGAGCACGCGCCGCCCGAGCGGCTCGAACAGCTCGTCCGGCACACCGATCGGCCGCGTGGCGCCGCGCAGGAACACCACGCAGCGCCCCGCCACCCCACCCACGTGATCCGCC
>DATAGU010000043.1:0-15013 GCA_036263495.1 Polyangia bacterium
CTCGCAGAAGCGCGTACCCGAAAGAAACGGATTCTCAGTGGCAGGAGACTTACCGAGGGACATGCGGGGGTATGATACGGGAGGAGGTTGCCTTGCAGAACGGCAAAAAGCACCACCCTCCTAGAGCGGCGTTCCGCCGCGTTGATGCCGGGATCGCGAAGGGATTTCGTCCGAGCGCAAGGCGCGAGGAGGGAGGATACCCGAAGGTATCTGACCGACGAGCAACGCAGCGATCGGACGAAAGACCGAGCGAGCACGGTATCAACGCGACGGAACGTCGCTCTAGCCTCGCCGGCAGGGAAACCTGGGTTCTTTCATACCGTCACCCGCCGACGTCATACCGTCACCCGCCGACGGCGGGCGGTGGGCCTGGGAGGGCATGCTACAGTGGCGCCCCGCTTCGAAGGAGGCACCGTGTCATCGCAGAAACCCACTACGGGTTTTGAGGGCGTCACGCCCATCCTGCGCGTCGCCGACTTGACGGCCAGCATCGACTACTTCGTGCGCAAGCTCGGCTTTTCGCTGACCTGGCGGACGGACCTCTTGGCCGATGTGGGGCGTGGGCCCTGTCATCTTTTCCTCAGTCAGGGCGACCAAGGCGCCGGGCGCCTCTGGCTCTGGATCGGCGTGGAGGACGCCGATGCGCTGTACGAGGAGTATCGCGCGAGCGGGGCCACCATCCGCCATCCGCCGGCCAATTACGCCTGGGCCTACGAGATGCAGGTCGAGGACCTCGACGGCAATGTCCTGCGCATGGGCTCGGAGCCCAAGCCGGGGGCGCCGATCGGCGAATGGCTCGACGACAACGGCCGGCGCTGGCGCTATGACGATGAGGGGCAGTGGCGTCGGATGGACGGGGCGTAACGAGAGCAGGGGCGCCGGGAAGACCGCCCCCCGCCGGTGGCTACTGGATCGGGGCCGCGCGCACGAGCGATACCTGGTGGCCCTCAACCCCCTTCTCCCCCGGAGGCGACGACTGGTTGAGGTACACGCTGATGCGGTTGCGCGCCCGGTCGCTCACCACCAGATCCGTGCGCTTGTCCCCGTTGAAGTCCGCCGCCCACACGAAGCCGCTCTGGTTCTGGTTGTCGAACTGCAAGATGCGCGGGAAGTTGCCCTTGCCGTCGCCGAGGAGCAGGCGCCGCGCGGTGGCGATGTCGAGGTTGCCGTCCAGGTCGAAGTCGGCGAGCGCGAGCGAGTCGTTGTTGTCGGTCACGTACTCCCCGGTGATCTGGAAGCGCCCGCCCCCCTGGCCGATGAGCAGGGTGATGCCGGTGTGGCGCACGATGAGATCCGGCTGCTTGTCGCCATTCAGATCCGCCACCGTGAGCCCGCTCGCGCCGAACGGCACGAGGTAGGTCTCGCCCGGCGTGAAGGTGCCGTCGCCCTTGCCGAGGAGCAGGGTCACCTGCGAGAGGTAGTCGTCGGCGATGGCCAGATCCACCTTGCCGTCGCCGTTCCAGTCGCCCACCGCGAGGCCGCGCGGCTCGGCGCCGAACTCCACGGTGCGCTGCTCCTGGAAGGTGCAGTCGCCGTTGCCGAGGAGGACCGTGTAGTGGCCGTGGATGTCCTGGTAGCCGCCGAGGTCGTCGGGCCGGCGGTTGACCAGCACGATGTCGAACTCCCCGTCGTCATTGATGTCGACCACCTTCATGCTGGCCGGGGTCCGGCCCACCTGGTAGTTGACCGCCCCCTCGAAGGAGCCGTTCCCGACGCCGCGCATGACGCTCACGAAGCCGGGATCGAGGTCGGCCAGGATGAGGTCGAGGTGACCATCGCCGTCGAGGTCCTGCGTGGCGCCGCCGCCGCGGGGCGAGCCGCCGCCGATGAGCGTCCCGGCTTCGCGGAAGGTGCCGTCGCCGTTGCCGAGCATCACCACGAGCTGGCCGCGCGAGAACTCGCGCGACACGAGGAGATCGAGCTTGCCGTCGCCGTTGTAGTCGGCGCTGCTGACGGCGGTGGGGGCGGCCCCGATCTGGAAACGCTGCGGCTTGCCGAGGAGGGTGGTGCGCGGCACGCAGCCGGCGACGAGGAGCAAGGCAAGAGAGAGGGTGCGCATCAGGGCTTCTTTCACCTCGATCGAAAGGGCTCCGGCGAGGGTAACTCATCCCCGGTCATGGAAGCCAGCCTTGCCGCGCGCGGGCGCGACGATCGGCGCGAGCGTCTCGACCGAGGAGAAGCGAGGTTCGTGTCACAGCGCGAAGCGATAGCCGAAGAAGCCGACGCCGCCCGAGATGTCGCGGCGGATGAGCCCGAGGTCCTGCGGCGTGAGGTAGCGGTACCCGAGCTCGAGGAAGAAGTGCCCGGGCCCGACGCGCACGCCGACGCCGGCGACCCCGGTGACGCCCGGGTTCTGGCGCTGGAGCCCCGGCAGCGGGAGATCGGTGGCGAGCGAGATGCGGGCGAACGCCACCTGCGGCTGCACGGTCACGTACGGCACCCAGCGGACCTCTGCCGGCCGGAAGCGGAACGACACCGGCAGCCCCAGCACCACCACGTGCTCCCGCACCCGCAGCTGGTCCGGCGCCGTCGGGCAGGCGCCCATGCAGCCCGAGCGTTCGTAGTACGCGCGCACGCCGACCACGATCTGTCCCTGGCCCACGGGGAACCGCACCCCGAGCTCCCCGCCGCCCCCGCCGCCTCGGCCGAGCACGGTCCCGAAGGGCAACGCCCCGTTCACGAACAAGCCGGGTTCGAGCGCCACCTGCGTGCTCTTGCGCACGACCCGCCGAGGCTCGAGCCGTGGCGGCGGCGCGAACGTGGCCTCGCTCGCCTTCTCCACGCCGCCCCCGAGCCGAAAGCGCACCGCCACGCGGGACGGCGCGCCGCTCCAGCGTACCGTGGTGCGGTACTCCCCTTCGGTCACCGTCTCGACCGGCGTCACGCTCACCCCCGCCCCACCCTCCGCCTCGGCCATCACCTGCGCCGCCACCGGCCGCCCCGCGGCGTCGCGCACCGTGAGCGTCACCTCGCGCAGGCCCGCCCCGCCCGCCTCGTAGCGCACCGGCCCGAGGCGCGTGGCCAGCTGTACCTCCCCGCTCTCGGCCTCGCTCACCTCGAGCTCACTCACCGCCTCGGTCGCCCCGCCCGGCTCGGCGGCCCCGGCGATCGCGCAGCGCAGGCGATGCGCCCGCCCGGGCGCGAGCTCGCGCGGCGCCTTCATCTCCGTGAGCGGCTCCTCGTCCACGCCGCACACGAGATCCGCCGGCGTCTCCGCCGTGGTCTCGATGCGCGCCAACGCCTTCCCTGTGTCAGGCCCCGTGGCCGGCACCACCCGCAGCTCGGCCACGCGCACCTCCGCGGGCGGCGAGAACTTCCCCTCGAACCGCTCGGCGTCGATGCCCGAGACCCGCGCGTAGAACGTCCCGCCTGCGAGCCCCTGGGCCTCGAGGCGCGTGGTGTCCGCCGGCACGCGGGTATCGACCACGAGATCATTGAACCGCAGGTCGCGCGCCACCTGCACGTGCCAGGACACGATCGCCGGCCCCTCCCCGCTGCCCGGCTCATAGGTCCCGGTCACCACGGCCCGCTCGCCGCCTTCCCGGATCAGCACGAGGCGCTTGGGCGCCTCCACCCACACCGGCGTCACCGGCAGCGGCCGCGGCGGCGTGGGCCGCTGCCCGGCCTTGGCCTGGCTCCCGAACCCCTCGGGCACGACCACCTCTTTGCCGCGCGAGCCGAGGCGCGAGCGCCCCTGGTAGACCGCCAGGCGCGCCAAGCGATCAGGCTCCACCTCGATCTTGGCCTCGCCCTGTCCCCCGCCGCGCTCCATGGCGATGCGATGCCCGCCCGAGGTGCGCACCCCGAACGGCGCCGAGGCCGCCGCGGGCGCCCCCGCCAGCGCCCCGAGGTGCGCCCGCAGCTCCCCCTCCACGAGGGTGGTCTCGCCGGTCGGGCGCTGCGCGGTCTTCCGGCTCTCGTCCCCGAGGACGATGACCAGCGTGCGCTCGCCGAGCTGTAGCCGCGAGTCATCGCGGAAGGTGAGCTCGGCCGAGGACGCCTCCTCTGTGCTCACGCGGTTGCCCCGCAGGAGCGCCTCGTCCTTCTCGCCCCGGTGCGGCTCGGGCGTGTAGGCCTCGACCCGGTTGCGGACGAAGCTGAGGTGGGCGTCCGGGCCCTCCGGCGCGGGCGCCTTCTCGGACACCGGCAACCGCAGGATCTGCCCTGGCTGGAGGTGGTGCGGCTGCGGACCGAGACGATTGTAGGCGTGGATGAGGCGCACCGCCTTGGGGTCGCCAAACACCTTCTTGGCCACCTGCAGGCAGGTGGTGTCGCCCGGTTCGACCCGGTATTCGCGCAGGGCCGGCGCCGCCGGCGGTTCTGCCAGCGCTCGTGCGCCGAACACGCAGAGCAGGAGGAGGATGATCCCGAACAAACGCATTCAGCGACCCCGCTGGATGAGACGCAACACCTTGGTACAGATCAACTCTTCGCCCGCCGCCTGCAGCACCGCATCGCTCGCGCCCGCTCGGATGAGCCCGGCCACCGCCCCGCTGCCCGGCACGTCGATCACGAGGAGCGGCAGGCGCGCCGAGGCCGACTCGGCCCGCAACGCCGCCGCCTTCGCCGCCCCCTCGGCGCCTCCGCCCCCGCCGACGATCACCGCCTTCACCGGCTGCTGGTCGAGCGCCGGCGGCGGCGGCGGGCCCGTCCAGAGCCGCACGGCCACGCCGCGCAGGGCGAGCGCGGTGCGCAGCGCCTCCTGCCGCTCCGCGGCCACATCCCACAGGACGACCAGCGAGCGTGCGGCGGGAGCGGCGGCGGCCGGCAGCGGAGTCGTCTTGGCCAGCGGCTCCTGCGCGCCCGTGCCCGCCAGCGCATCGAACTCCGCGGAGAAGGGCAGCTCCTCGTCCACCGCCGTGTCCTCGGCCTCCTCCGCGACCAGCCGGGGCAGCGCCCGCTCCTCGCGGCTCGCCCCCGCCGCCCACTGGCGCGCCTGCGCGGCCTTCTCGGCGCGCGACACCGCGTCCTCCCCGGCCAGCGCATCACGCAGCGCGCGCCGCATCTCGGCGGCCGTGGGCCGGCCCTCCGGCTGCTTGCACAGCGCCCATCGCGCCACCGCCTCGAGCGCCGGGGGCACCGGCCGGCACAGCCCGCGCTCGATGGCCGGCGGCGGGTCGACATACAGGTGCTGCGCCAGGATGTCCGTGGTGCTGCGCCCCATGAACGGCGGCTCCCCGGTGAGCAGCTCGTAGAGGACCACCCCCATCGAATAGATGTCGCAGGGCGGCCCCACCTCCTGGGCCGCCGCCTGCTCGGGCGCCATGTAGAGCGGCGTCCCCACCACCGTCTGGTTCGACGTCAGGCGGTGCGTCGCGCGGCCCGGCTCGCGCGTGAGCGCCAGCCCGAAGTCGAGGATCTTCACCCGCTCCTCCCCGTCGGCGGAGCGGAACACGAGGATGTTGTCCGGCTTGAGGTCGCGGTGGACGAAGCCGTGGGCGTGCGTGGCCTCGAGCACCTGCAGCGCCTGGTCGAGGATCGCCACCAGCCGCCCGGACGCGAGCTCCTGGCCCACCGTAGGCAGGAGCTTCGTGAGCGGCGTCCCCTCCACGTACTCCATCACGAGGTACGGCTCGCCCGCGTGCTCCCCCACGTCGAAGGCCACCACCACGCCGGGATGCCGCAGCTGGACCAGCGCCGCCGCCTCGCGGCGAAAGCGCTCGCGCTCGCGCGGCCGGGCCGCCCACTCGGCCAGCAGGAACTTCACCGCCACCGGCCCGCCGAGCGCGAGGTGCGTGCCCTGATAGACCCGGCCGTAGCCGCCCTTGCCGAGCAGGCGCTCCACCCGGTAGCGGCCATCCAGCACGACGCCGATGCGCGGGTCCGGGATCTGATGACCGCAGTAGGGGCAATACGGCTCGTCGCCGATGATGGCGTGGCACTGCGGGCACTGCGCCGGCCCCTGCGGGCTGGCCGGCGTCGTCTTCTCGTTGTTCGTCGCCACCTTCTTGCCTGTCCCTTTTAGAGCGGGTCCGCCTGGCCGAGTTGAAAAATCGCCACCGGCTGCTGCTTGCCGCGCAGCGGGTGCTCGCCGAGCGTCGTGAACGAGAAGCCCTCGCCCACGCCCGCCACCACCTCCGCGGTCACCAGCGTCTGCCCCGGCCGCGCCAGGAACTCGAGGCGCGCCGCCACGTTTACCACGTCGCCGATGGCGGTGTACTCCATGCGCGCCTCGCTCCCGAGGTTGCCCACCAGCGCCTCGCCGCAGGCGATGCCGATGGCCAGCCGGGCGTCCACCCCGTAGCGCTCCTTCCAGTCCGGCGCGCTCGCCTCGACGAAGCGGTGCATGTCCTCGGCCGTCGCCAGCGCGTGCCGGACGTGATCCGGGGACGCTTCGGGCGCCCCGAACAGGGCCAGCATGGAGTCGCCCATGAACTTGTCCACCGTCCCCTGGTTGCGGAACACCACCTCGGTGAGGGTGGTGAACAGCTCGTTGAGGAAGGCCACCACCTTCTCGGGCGGCGCGCTCTCGGCGAACGGGGTGAAGGACGCGAGGTCGGCGAACATCACCGAGATCGCGCGCCGCTCCCCGCCGAGCGTCAGGCGTGAGCGGCCCTCGGCGATGGTGCGCGCCACCTCGGCCGGGAGGTAGCGCGACAGGTCCTTCTCCACCGTGGCGCGGCGCACGATCTCGCGCTCCGAGGCGCTGATCTGACCCGCCATCTCGGTCATGGCCCCGCCGAGCTCCTCGAGCTCGTCGCCCGAGCGCACCGTGGAGCGGGCGGTGAAGTCCCGCGCCCCATACGCCCGGGCCAGCGCCACCAGCGTCCCCACCGGCCGCGTGGCCCGCCCCCCGAGCAAAATCCCGAGCCCGGCCGCGAGGGCCGAGAACAGCACCCCGGCCAGGACGAGCTGCCAGCGCGTCTTGCGGGTCTCGTCATAGGCCGCGTCGAGCGAGCGGCGCACCACCAGCGCCCCGCCAAAGCGCCCGAGCGGCCGCACCAGGCCGAGCAGGGGCCGGCCGTCGACGCTCGTGACGTTCTTCACCAGCACCGCCTCCCGCTCGATGAGCGGCAGGGCCCCCCCTGGAGAGGCCGGCGTCCGGCCCACCTCGGCGAACACCTCCTTGCCCGCCAGCGACTGCCCCACCGCCAGCGCCCCCTGCCCGCGCCCGGCCAGGATGCGCTGCTCGCGGTCCACGAGGAGGAGCGCGTCGGGCGGCGCGTGATAGCGCCCCTCGGCGAGTCGCCCGAGAAGGTCGCCGAGCGCCCGCGCCCGCACCACCCCCATCACCCAGCCGCGCCGGTCCTTGTCGTCCTTCGTGTCGGGGCCGATCGGCTCCACGTAGGCCAGCGACTCCTTCCTGGGCGGCGTGGCGGCCATGGGGGCCGGCACCACCCAGTCCCCGTCCGCCACCTCCTCGCCCACCCAGGACGGCAACCGATCCAGCGGCGCGTCGGGCGCGGCCGGGGTGGGCGCCTGCCCGGTGCCGGCTGGAGCCTGGGCGATCGTGCCGAACAGCTTGCCGTCCGGGCCATACACCACCACCCGATCGAGCACCGGCGCGCCCGCCACCGCCTCGCGCGCGAGGCCCAGGCGCGCCTCCTCCGAGGCGATGCGCGCGTCCCCGAGCACCCGCCCCACCTCGTGCGTCGCCCGCTCGGCCTCGTCGAGCGCGTACTCGATCTCGCGCGCCGCCGAGTCGAACATGGCCGCCGCCCGGTCCTGCTCGATGGCCTCGAGCCCCCGCTGCTGGATGCGCAGCGCCATGGTCGCGAAGATGACCAGCGGCACGGCGCTCGTCAGCACGAGCGCCAGGGTCCACTTGAGTCTGAGCGAGAGCCTCCTCCGCGCCCGTTTCATCGCCGCGATATTAGCGAGAAGCCGAGGGATTTCTATCCCTCGCGGCGCCGCGGCGGCTCCCCCCGGTGCGGCGGGCCTGCCGCCGTCATCCCCCATGCACCCACGCAGCCCACGTCGCCCTGCGAGGCTCATGGTACCGTGCGCACATGATGAGACTCATCGGCCGATGCCTCGTCCCGTCGCTCCTCCTGCTCACCTTGGGGTCCCCGCTCGGTTGCACCTCCAACAAGAACCAGCTCAGGTCCATCGCCATCACCCCGCCCGCGCCCTCCCTGGCCGCGGGCACCGAGCTCGCGCTCGTGGCGACCGGGACCTACTCCAACTACACGACCGCCGACGTCTCCCCCCAGGCCGAGTGGACCTCCTCCAACCCCCAGATCGTCACCGTCGACAACGGCGGCTCCCGGGGCCGGCTCCACGCCGTCGCCCCCGGCACGGTCGAGGTGACCGCCGCCCTCGGCGGCGTGACCGGCCGGGTGACCGTCACCGTGACGCCCGCCCAGCTCCTCTCCATCTCCCTCACCCCCGCGGCGCCCTCGCTCGCCGCCGGCCGTCAGCTGCAGCTCGTGGCCACCGGCACCTTCGCCGACAACACAACCCAGACCCTCACCGCCCAGGTCACCTGGACCAGCGACACCCCCCTCGTGGCCACGATCGACGACGGCGCGCAAAAGGGCCGGGTCACCGCGCTCCAGCCCGGCACCACCCGCATCGCCGCCAACCTCGGCACCGTGCGCGGCGAGGTGACGCTCACCGTGACCGCCGCCGAGCTCGTCTCGCTGGCCGTCACCCCCACGCGCCCCTCCATCGCCCGCGGCACCACCCAGGCCTTCGTCGCCATGGGCACCTTCACCAACAACTCCCTCCAGGATGTCACCGACCAGGTCACCTGGAGCTCGAGCGACACGAACGTCGCCTCCATCGGCAACACCCAGGGCACCTTCGGCCGCGCCACCGCCCTCAACGTCGGCCAGACCACCATCACCGTCGCCGCCGGCACCATCACCGGCTCCACCCTCCTCACTGTCACCCCCGCGCCCCTGCGCTCCATCGGCATCACCCCCGCCACCCCCTCCCTGGCCCGCGGCACCACCCAGCCCCTCGTCGCCATGGGCACCTTCGCCGACAACACCGTCCAGGACCTCACCGACCAGGTCACCTGGGCCTCGAGCACCCCGAACGTGGCCGACGTCAGCAACGCCCAGGGCTCCCGGGGCCTGGCCACCGCCCTCAACGTCGGCCAGACCACCATCACCGCCACCTTTAACACCATCGCCGGCAGCGTGACCCTCACCGTCACCCCCGCCACGCTGCGCTCGATCAGCATCACGCCGCCGAGCCCGTCCCTGGCCCGCGACCTCACCCTGCGCCTCACCGCCACCGGCACCTACAGCGACAACACCACCCAGGACCTCACCACCCAGGTGACGTGGTCCTCGAGCGCCCCGGGCATCGCCGCCATCAGCAACGCCCCGGGCTCCCAGGGCCTGGTCACGGCCCTCGGCCAGGGCCAGGCCACCATCACCGCCGCCCTCGGCGCCCAGAGCAGCACCACCGCCCTCACCGTCACCGCCGCCCAGCTCACCTCCATCGTCGTCAGCCCCAACGCCCCCACCATCTATAGTGGCCAGCCACAAGCCTTTACCGCCAACGGCGTCTACGACGACAACACCATGCGCGACCTCACGGCCCTCGTCACCTGGGCGAGCAGCGACCAGAGCATCGCGTCCGTCAGCAACGCCCCCGGCTCCCAGGGCCTCGCCCGCAGCCTCAGGCCCGGCCAGGCCACCATCACGGCCCGCCTCGGCACCGCCAGCGGCACGGCCACCCTGACCGTGAATGCCTACCCCCTCACCACCCTCGCCATCACGCCCATCGACCCGAGCATCGCCCGCGGCACCACGCGCGCCTTCGTGGCCACCGGCACCTACGCCGACGGCAGGACCCAGGTCCTGACCGATCAGGTGACGTGGTCCTCGAGCGCCACGAGCGTCGCCACCATCAGCAATGCCCCCGGGAGCCAGGGCGTGGCGAGCGGCCTGGCCGCCGGTCAGACCACCATCAGCGCCACCCTCGGCACCGTCTCGACCACCACGCGGCTCACCGTCACCGCGGCGCAGCTCGTCTTCTTGAGCGTTACCCCCACGAGCTTCACCCTGCCCATCGGCCTGGTCCAGGCCCTCCGGGCCACCGGCTCCTTCAGCGATGGCAGCACCCAGGACCTCACCGCGCAGGTGACCTGGACCTCGAGCGACTCCGCCGTAGTCCAGGCCATCAACACCTCGAACGCCTACGGACAGGCCCTCGCCGTCGGCCCGGGCCAGGCCACCCTCACCGCCAGTCTGGGCAGCGTCAGCGCCACCGCCCGCGCCACCGTGCAGAACATCCGGCTCGTCAGCCTCGCCGTCACGCCGGCCAGCGCTACCATCCCCATCGGCGGCACCCAGCAGTTCACGGCCACCGGCACCTACGACGACGGCAGCACGCGCGATCTCACCACCCAGGTCGCATGGATCGCGGGCGGCTCCGGCACAGTCCTCTACGAGACCCCCGGCCTGTTCCGCGGCGCCGGCGAGGGCGACGTCATGGTCGTCGCCTTCGCCCTGCCGTTCGGGAGCATCCAGGCCAGCGCGACCCTCACGATCACCGCCGCCCCGCTCGTCGCCATCACCCTCACCCCCTTGAGCCCCATCGTGGCCAAGGACACCACGCAGCGGTTCCAGGCCACCGGCGAGCTGGCCGATGGCACGACCCGGGACCTCACCTTCGTGGCCACCTGGGCCTCGAGCGACGAAGCCGTGGCCACCGTCGGCCTGGCCGACGCCAGCTCGATCCAGGTCCAGGCCCTCGCGCCCGGCCAGACCCGCGTCAGCGCCACCTTCGGCGGCGTCACCGGCAGCACCCTGCTGACCGTCACCGACGCCACCCTCAGGGCCATCGACATCCAGCCCGCGAACCCCTCGTCGCCGAGCGGAGTGCCCCTGCAGCTCACGGCCATCGGTCGCTTCAGCGATGGGCGCCAGCAGGATCTGACGCCCCAGGTCACCTGGACCTCCGCCGCGACCAGCATCGTGTTCTTCGACGATCCAGGACCGTTCGCCACGCCGGGTCTCGCCCGGGCCGCGGCGCAGGGCCAGACCACGGTCAGCGCCACCCTGGGCAGCATCGTCGGGAGCGCCCGCTTCACCGTGACCGCCCCCGTGCCGAGCAGCCTCCTCATCTACCCCCCCCTCGGGGGCCAACCCGTGGCCCGGCAAGATGCCCTGCTGGCCGCCGTCCTGCTGTTCTATAGCGACAACAGCTACCAGATCGTCACCAACCAGGCCGCCTGGGCCTCGACCGATCCCAACATCGTCACCGTCTCGAGCAGCCCCCTCTCAGGGCTCGAGCTGGTGGCGAGCAAGACCACCCCCGGCACCGTCGGCATCACCGCGAGCTATGGCGGCTTCACCGCCCAGGACCAGATCAACGTGCAGCCCTATGACGTGGTCGCCCTGAGCGTCTCCCCCACCATCGCGACCACCGCGGTGGGGGGCCGCGTGCCGTTCACGGCGTCGGCCCAGTGGTCGAACGGCATCAATGTCAGCGTCACCGATCGGTTGCTGTGGTCCTCGAGCGCGCCCGGCGTGGCCACGGTGAGCATCAACCTCACCGGGACGGCCACCGCCGTCGGCGTGGCCCCGGGCCAGACGACCATCACCGCCCAGAGCCCGAACGGCCCGCTCATGAGCAGCGCCACGCTCACCGTCCAGTAAGCACAGTGCTCCGCCCGAGGACCCCGGCTCAGCTGGAGAGGGCCGGGGCGGCGGCGATGGCTTGGCGCTTGGCCTCCTGCCGGCCGGCGAGCCGGAGCATCATGAGGAGGGCCAGGACCGCGGCCGCGACACTTGCGATCTCACTGACGAGGACGAAGAGGGTGGAAGTCTCGAGGGAATCGATCGAGCTCCGGTTCCCGACCTGCGCCGAGTAGACTGAGATCACGTTCATCCCGATGTAGCATCCCCACCAGAGTTGGATGAGCAGGGGCCCGTTGCGGAGCTGGCGCGGCGTTTCGCGGGTCTCGCTACCCCACCACAGCTCCTGCATGACTCTGTAGGGCCATACCAGGTTCATGAACGGCACGAAGAAGGAGCCCACGGCCCATCCGGGCGTGGTCTCCACCTGGGTCACGCCGAGGGCGCGGAGGTTGCGGTTGGCCTGCGCCACCAGCTGGAGAAAGCGGACGGCGACGATCACCTGCAAGAGGACTTGCAATGCCGCCGACGCGCGCATGCGAACGTCGTTGGCGAGGGCCTCCTCCTGGGTGAAGGACCCCGCGCCAATGCGAGAGAGCTGGATGCGTTCGAGGAGCTCGTACTGGCTGGCACAGAAGGCGATCCGCACGAGCGACAGGACGATGAACAAGCCGAAGGCGATCTTGAGATAGAGCAGCCCATCGGAGAGCGCGCGATAGCGGTAGCGGGCATCGCCCCGTGGTTCGTCTCGAGCACCCGCGTCTACGTCCGTGGTCGGCGGGGCGTAAGGATCGGGCGAGGGCGAGCTGCTCATGCGCTGGCTCCTTGTAGGGGGTTACGCCTGGCGCTGACTATACAGCGGCCTTCTGACCCAAGGGACTTCGTGGAGCCGCGCGGTGGCGCTCGGTACGAAAACTTGCCCGCCATGGCTGCCATGGAATTCTCTGGGAGACACACCATGACCGCCCCCTCCACGAGCCCCGTGTCGGCCCCAGAGCCTCGGCACGGGAAACATCGGCCCACGCCAGCAGGTAGCTGAGCAGTATTCAGATGGGTTGACGGCGCTGATTCATCTTGTCAGCGATGATCCTCAGGGGTTCCCCAAGACGCCGAGGACATTCGGGATGGGCCATTGCGAGGGTAACTCGTCATTCTCGTTGAAGCCCGTTTCGTAGCTGCCGTTCAGATCGAGCATCAACCCCTTGCCACGCACCGACAGGCTCGCTTCCGGGCCACCTTCGACGTGCATCGCCGCCGTCACGTCGAGCGGGAGCGATAACAGGAGGCGGTTGAACTCGAACATCGAGTGAGGCGCGCGGCAAAAAACCAGTAGGAGGCGGCCGCTGCGATCGATCGCAATGGCCGCCTCGCTCCAGCGCTGCGCGTTCGCTCCCCAGCCATTCGAGCCGGGGGCCTTGATGAGCCGGAGATTCTGGATGACGGTCTCATAATCCGCGAGGCGCTCCTGAACACCCGGGGCATCGAGATCGAGGATCGCAGCAGCGGGAATGCCCGCCTTGCGTGGGCCGAAGACCAGGACGGATTTGTATTTCTTCACCCAGCGTGCGTGGTTCACGTGCGCACCACTCCGTGCGTAGCCAACGTTGGAGCGACCGTCGTCGAGGAACATGCCGAGGTTGATGGCGGCGACGAGGTGCTCCCTATCGCACCAGCTGCCCGCGGTGTGTGGTTTGCGGTCCATGTCGGAAGCCATCACGGCACGCAAGCGCGCTTTGTCAGGGTCGATGCGGACGACGTGGACGGCTTCGGCGTCCGTCGCGGCCCCACCGGGCCGGAGCGCCACGTATTCGACGCCCCGAGCGACTTCGCGCCAGGTCGGAGTCGATGGCGCGGCCGCGGCGGAGGCGCCGATCGCGATGAGATGAAGTGTTGTGAGACTGAACCATCGCATAGGGGGATTTCCTCGACGCATGCCTTAGGCAGACACCGCGAATGCGTTCGGGTTCCCTTCAACCGATGAGGGGCTATCCTCCGGCCGCACGCTCTGCCCACGCGACCCGACGAACCGTTCGCAGTCCTGCGTATAGGCGAGCCCCGATTCGGCGCCTCATGATCCCTTCGTTTGAGGTCCCGGAAGGGTCATACCCTCCCGCGCAGGATCGATCTCCGGCTCGGCACTACAGTGCAACTTTGAGGCTGATTCGATCATGAGAACATCCAGGGAGGGGTTTGTATTGGAGAGACAGTAGGACCGCTATGCACGTGAACGGTTGTTTAGGCTCAGCGCACCTCGAATGGGTCGCGGTCCATCTCGCTCACGTGGATCGCGAGCCCCGGGAGCCGCTCGCCGAGGCGCGCCGCGAGTTGCGTGAGCGTCCTGCGCTCGCTGTTCGAGTGCAGCACGCACACCACCGTCATCCCCGCCTCGGCCGCGCGCAGGGCGTCGTGATGCCGTAGCTCTCCCGTGAGGTACAGATCCGCCCGCTGGGCGAGGGCATCGCCGAGCAGGTCGCCGCAGGCGCCCGCGCACACGGCCGCGCGCCGCACCTCTCCTTCGGTCGGCCCGGCCACGAGGAGATGGCGCACCTGGAGCGCCGCCCGGATGCGCTCGAAGAGCACCGGCCGCGGCACCCCCGGCAGCGTGCCGATCCGCCCCATGCCCACCCCCGGCCTGGGCGGCTCCGCCAGTCGCACGAGATCGAAGGCCGGCTCCTCGTAAGGGTGATTCGCGCGCAGCGCCGCCAGCACCGCGTGGAGACGCGCGATCGGCACCACCGTCTCCACCCGCAGCTCGCTCGCGAATTCGAGCCGACCGGCCTGCCCGAGGACCGGGTTGGCCCCTGCCTCACCGAAGAACGTGCCCATGCCCGGAGAGCGGAAGCTGCAGGCCGAGTAATTGCCGATGCGTCCGGCCCCGGCTGCGAACAGTGCCGCGCTCAGGCGTTCGACGTGCTCCTCGGGGAGGAAGGTCACCAGCTTGAACTGGGTCTCCCCCGTCTTGCCCGGGCGCAGGGCCTGCCGCTCGGCGAGCCCGAGCGCGTCCGCCAGCACGTCGTTCGTGCCCCCGGGCGCCACGTCGAGGGCCGTGTGCGGGCTGTAGAGCGCCCTCCCCCGGCGCACCGCCTGATAGACGAGGTCCGAGGCCAGGAGCCGCTTCACCGGCCGGAACAGCGGTGGATGGTAGCTCACCACCAGCTCGCACCCCTGACGCTCGGCCTCGTCCGCCACCGCGCGGGTGTAATCGATGGTGAGGAGCGCGCGGGAGATCGGTTGTTCAGGGTCGCCCGCGAGCAGGCCCACGTTGTCCCATTCCTCGGCGAAGCGTGTGGGCGCGAGCGCTTCGAGGACTTTGATGACGTCAGCGAGCTGCATGGCCTGGTGGTAACAGCTCGGACCGGGATCTGTCACCGTGCCAGGTACGGTCCCTGTCCCGAAGTTTACGTAATATTCCCTCTCTGACCCTCCGCACGTCCCCGTGTCCTTTCCCTGCGTCCACGTGGGGATTCCCTTCGTCC